>CAMTXZ010000125.1:0-31466 GCA_947085765.1 uncultured Chromatiaceae bacterium
CGAAGGACAGGCCGACCCATGGGAAGATTGTGTGCAGCTCATGACCCTGCACTCCGCCAAAGGACTCGAATTCCCACTCGTCTTTCTCAGTGGCATGGAGGAGGGACTCTTCCCGCACCAGATGTCCATCGACGAACCGGGTCGCCTCGAAGAGGAGCGCCGCCTCTGTTACGTCGGCATCACCCGCGCCCGTACCCTGCTCTACATCACCCACGCCGAAACCCGCCGACTGCATGGCCAGGAGCGCCACTCCCTGCCATCACGCTTCATCCGCGAAATCCCTGACGAACTGATCAAAACCATTCGTCTCAAAGCCAACATCACCCGCCCGGCGACAACCACTGCCCGTTACGAACGTAACGAATACGATCAAAGCGAAGATGGTCTGCGACTCGGCCAGCGGGTGCTGCATCCAAAGTTTGGCGAAGGGATTATTCTCAATTACGAAGGCAGCGGCAGCAGCGCCAGAGTGCAAGTCAATTTTGATAATGCGGGTACAAAGTGGCTGGTAACAGCATACGCAAATCTGTCACTCTGCTAAACAAGCGACCGATCTGCTCATCGCGCACTTCTAATCAACACAGCTTTAAAATGGGGATAACAGACTCGTTTACAGCGCATCAAAAAACAACAACGACATCACCAAAAAATATGCCCCCGTCAAAAACGGGGCACAACAACTCTAAAACTAACTTACATTAAAACCTACTTAAACTCATAGGCGCCAATGTCGTAATCAGAACCGTCGCCGGTACTGCCAGCACCCAACTTATCACCATCATGCGGACGTACAACGTCCAACAGATCAGTTACCACACCCGAGCTTGCCATGTTTTTACCACGATCAATCGCAGGTGAGCCAGCACGAACGCGATAATCCCCTGCACCCACAAACATAGGATCGGCGTAGATGTTATTGACGCTACCAGTCGCAATGAGGGAATTTGTGTCCAGAATGGAATTCACTACCACTGCATAATCACTGCCCGCAACCTCATAGCCCGAGTTTCCTCTTACTATACTGTTGGTAACATCCAAGTTGCCGGAATCACCAACAATAATGCCAGAGCCAGTGTTATTAATAACACTGGCGTTTCCGTATGACGGAACATGGCAGATTCAAACCCGGCACTGAAGTTATCGATAAATTAACAAAGCACGCGGGTGGCGACTCTGCCTGGAGCACAAGCCGCATTGCTAAAAGTGTGAGTTCACGGTTGTGACTGATTGAGATTGGCTGTGCGGACTACACCTCGGCGAGCGCATAATATATCGTGCTGTTAATCGGCAAAGAAAAACAATCGGGCTACGTTATGCTTTTTCACTTTTTACGACACAGCGCCAATAACCAGCAGCCCGGCCAGAAGAAACACAGAGAACTCCCGGGAACAAACTGAACGCCTAAGGCCATAATAGTTTTATCTATTCAGTCTATAAAAATGGCGCATACTACAAATCACCAAGGGATTTACAAAGCATTACCGATACCAAAGGAGCACCCTCTAGATGAACAGATATCTCGTTTCAATTTTGACCATTGCCATGGCCAGCGTGACAATACCAGCCTTAGCAAACCCGGATGGTGAGAAGCTATTCAACAGCAAGTGCACGATGTGTCACTCCATCGATAAAAAGAAGATCGGGCCGGCGGTAAAATCAATGAATAGTGATGCCGTACTTCTGCATACAACCATCACCAAGGGGAAAAACTCAATGCCCGCCTTCGAAAGCAAGTTGAGCGACGCCGAGATCACTGCACTTGTTGCTTTTTTGAAGGCTAACCAATAACTATTATGCAGGTAGCTGGAAATAACATAACGGAATTTTTAGATCATCATCGATGCGTTATTAAAAGCTATAAAAAAGCCGCCCATCATGCAATTTTGCTCACTTAGCGAATCGCCGTTCGTCCTGAGCTTGTCGAAGGGCCCTGGATGAGTGGCTGGTGGTTCGACAAGCTCACCACGAACGGCTAAGTGAGCAGTATTGCGCCCATCATGACGGCCTTTTTTATCAGATAAATTTTTATGCCGTTACCACTTCAAAAATTTTATACCCCGCGACATAGGTTCCAATCACCGAACCCAGCCCCGTCATAAAAAAGACCACAAATGTATGGGCGACACGATTACTCCACAACCCCGAAAAATGGCAGGCGTCGTTACGAAGTCGACTGAAGTCACCGACACTGGGTTTACGAAAGAGTGTCTGTACCGCCGCCGAAACCATTCCGGCCGAGATAGCCGGATTCAGTGAAGTAAGCGGCGCGGTAACAAAGGCGCTGACAATAGCCAACGGATGCGCCAATGCAATCATGGCGCCTAGTGCGGCAAGGGTGCCGTTGATCAATACCCACTGCTGCACCAGCTGCCAGCCAATTGCGCTACTCTGCATGAAGCCAAGTACAAAACCCAACATGATGGTGGCAACAATTAACCACGGAATCATCTGTGGCCAGCGACTGGCCGCTGGCACGGACTCTAACTGGCACTGCATTATCACTGGCGCATGAATATAACGTTCACTCGCTTTATTAAAACTCTGTTGCATGCCTTGCAGATGCCCGGCCCCCACCACTGCAAGTATATGTTTGTGCCCCTGCTGCCTGGCTATCTGCATCAACCTGGCAACCATATAGTCGTCACGCTCCTTTACCAACGGCCCATAAATATCCTGCGCCTGCTCGGCAAACTGATTAAAAGTTGATTCAAGTACATCCCCCTCTTTGAGTTTCTCGATCTCCTCGTTAGTCACACTACGACGGGCGATGATGCTGGCGATGAGCAGTGTCAGCAATTTGAAGCGGCGGCACAGTGGCACATTACGATAGATACGTTTAAGGGTGATGCCAATGTCACGATCGATCAACAGTAACGGCAGATCAATAGCAGCGGCGGCGGTGATGGCGGCGTGCATCTCACCGCCCACCTCAACACCGAGCTGATCGGCAATGCGTTGCTGAAAAGCACCCAAGGCGAGGCTGGCCATCACCACTGCACCGCGCCCTTTGCGAAACACCTGCACCAGGTCCGTCCTGGACAGCGCATCCGGATCGATCAACCCCTGATAACGGCTCTCACACAACTCCAGGGCCACAGTACAATAACGCCCCGTGCTCACCAGCTGCCGAACCGTTTCGGCGCTGGTGCGCGAGACGTGTGCGGTGCCGAGGATAGTAATTGAGACCCCCTCATATTCCAGCGTGACCATTGGTTCATTGTGATCTGCCACACTCCCCATTTCGACATTTAACTGCTGCGCTAACTCCATAACGATCCCCCCATTAATATTGGATAAGCGATAGATGTTCTAATCCCGGCCTGTTTGTAATGGTTATTGGCCTGTAGATTGATTTTTTTATTATTTGAGTCGTTGCCAGGCGGATATACTCCACAGTGCTGAACTCAGGTTTGATCCTGCCATGCCAACCCGGAATCTGCAAAGAAAATCCGTCCGCGAAAAGAGGAAGGGGAAATTAATTAAAACTCGCTACTGCTGGATGCCGTGGTGGCCACACAGCTGTTAGTGCGGTTATAAAGCGGGGAAATTTGAAATATGTGATCGTCAAAAACTAATCAGGCCATGCTGGTCAGATAACCAGAATGGCCAACAATTAATACAGCGGACTAAAACCTTCGGCCGCAATCGCATGCGAAACGATCTTTGGCGCATCGTCCTCCTCGATCGAATCAAACAGCGTCAGTGTCTCTGCGGCCCCTTTACCAGAGCTGTAGTTCACCTGATAATCAAAGATATAAAAACGGCCACTGAGCACGGTGTTCACTTCGGTATTTTTTAAGGAGTAGCTCTGCACTGTCCCTAACGTTGCCGCCAGATGTTCAAGATGGGCACGCCACTCCTGCACTACCCGTTTGTCCGAATAAAAGCTCAACGCCTTTTCCATATCCTGCTGCTGTTGCGCCTGATAAAACCCATCGGCCATCTTCTGCACCACCTCAACACCGGGTGAACCAATAGCACAGGCGCTGACAAATAACACCAGCAACAGGCTCATCAAACCATTACGTATTTTTTTATCAAGCAACACTTACCTGCTCCGCTATAATTTTTTGATGGGTGTGGGTCGACGATTTTCATCCACTGCCACATAGGTCAACACCGCCTGTGTCACCTTGACCGGGCTGTCCATCTTGTTACGTTCCGCAAACACAGTCACCTCAATAGTGATCGAGGTATTACCCACCTTGATCACATCGGCATAACAGCTGACCAGATCGCCAATAAAAACCGGCTGATGAAATGCAAATGAGTTGACTGCTACCGTCACCACCCTGGCGCCAACATAACGGTGGGCAATCACACTACCCGCCAGATCGACCTGCGCCATAATCCAGCCACCAAAGATATCACCGCCGGCATTGGCATCGGCAGGCATCGCAATCACCCGGATCATAGGCTGTTTATCTACCGGCATCTCATCCATTTTTAATGTCCTTGATACATCTGTTCAATCTCTGCTGCATGACGCTCCAGGAGTTTGGAGCGTTTCAGTTTCAATGTTGGTGTCAGCATTTCATTTTCCACTGTCCACGCCTCCGCCACAACCGTCACCCTTCTGATCTGGGCATAGCCGGGAAAACCAGAGAGGCAGCGACCCAGAATTGCGATCAGCTGCTGCTCCAGATCAGCTGCCGCATTAATACCCCGTTTGCCAACCTGCTCCTGATTCAATACCAGCAACACCGTGAGGAAGGGGCGGTTATCACCGATCAACATCACCTGCTCAAACAGCGGGTCGGTACTGATCATCATCTCCATATCCGCAGGCGGCACCTTCTCACCGTTGGAAAGCACCAGCACATCCTTGAGGCGGCCAGTGATGTAGACGCGTCCACCCTCAAGCCGCGCCTTGTCGCCCGTATGCAACCAACCATCACTATCGATCACATCAGCCGTCGCCTCAGCGTTGTTCCAGTAGCCCAGCATCACACCCGGGCCGCGCAGTAGCAGCTCATCATCCTTGCCGATGCGCACCTCCACTTCGGGCAATGCCGGACCCACGCTGAGTGGATCGTTGTTGGCAGGCACATTCACTGACGCCACCGGGCTGAACTCGGTCATGCCATATCCCTGTAGCAGGTTCAGCCCAAGACCAAGGAAGGTTTTGCCCACATGCTCCGGCATTGGTGCGCCACCACAGATGGCAATGCGTACCCGGCCACCGAGCTTGGCCATGATCTTGCCCGCCACCAACTTTTCCAGCAGCGGCTGCAACAGCATGATCGGCTGCCACTGGCCCCGCCCTTGTGACATCTGAAATTGTGCCCAGCCCGAGGCGACTGCCCACTCAAACAGTTTACGTTTAACCGGACTCTGTAACTGGGCATGGATTTTGGCGTAGGTCCGCTCATAAATACGCGGCACTGAGATCAACACCGTGGGTTTGATGGTGACAAGATCCTCCGCCAGCAACAGCACCGAACGGGCATAGGCGACGGTTGCCCCTGTCATCATCGGCAGGTAGTAACCGATGGTGCGCTCCAACGCATGGGACAACGGCAGAAAGCAGAGGAACAGATCGCTGCTGTAGACCGGTACCGCACGAATACCGGCGTGTGCGTTCCATAAAATATTGCTGTGGCTCAACATCACACCCTTGGGACGACCCGTGGTACCAGAGGTATAGACGATGGTTGCCAGTGCATCGCTGCTCACTTCATTGGTGATCAGCTCAGCGGCAGCCTCCGGCAGTAGTTCACCGATGGTATTCAGCTGGGGATCGTTACAGGATTCCAGTGACCAAAGATGTAACTGGGGTGGCATTGTTGTATTTTTTAACTCATCCCACTGAGTCGCGTTTTCCAGCAGCAACAACCGCACATTGGCATCATTAAGAATGTAAGCAACGTTGCCGGGGCGGTCATTGACATAGAGCGGCACCACCACCAGACCCAGCCCCAGCGCCGCCTGTTCAAACATCACCCACTGCGGACAGTTGCAGATCATCAGCGCCACCCGCTCGCCGGGCTGCAATCCGAGTGTCTGCATGGCAGACTGCCAACGCGCCACCTGCAGCGCCATCTCACGCCAGCTCAACTCACACCAGCGCTGCTGCTGTAAATCAAAATAACGATAGGCGATGGCATCGGCAGAGTGTTGCGAACGTAGCCGAAAGAGGCCGTGCAGCGTCATCGCAGCGGCGGGGGTAATGAGATCATCAGGTATTAAAGAATCCATACAGTGCTCCACCCATAAGAATTATTTTTAAATTTTATGTAGGTCGTGGTTAGCACAGCGTAACCCGACATTACTCAGATACTCGTCGGGTTACGGCGCAAACAACGCACCTAACCCGACCTGCGCGACGCTCCAGGCTACCGACTACTTCAGCGTCCCATCCGTCCACCCGGCATCCGCCTTGAAACGCTCGCCATGTTTCTGTTCCAGCTCACCGAGTTTGCGCTGCAACACCTCGCGTCCCTGTCTCTCGACATAGCGCATCGGACCACCCCGGAACGGCGCAAAGCCGGTGCCGAAGATGACGCCACCATCGAGCAGTTCGCCGTTCTCCACAATTCCTTCGCGCAGGCAGGCGACGGCTTCGTTGATGAAGCGCATCATCATGCGGTCGGTGATGTCGGAAGCGGCGCTATAGTTTGCTGGCAGTGGTTGTGCGACCTTTTTGCCATCGCTGCCGTAGTTATAAAAACCTTCGCCGCTCTTGCGGCCGAGTTTTTTCGCTTCGACCATCGCTTCGAGCCGTTTGGGGACGGGCACGTTGAACTGCTCGGCGAGATTTTTGGCCACTGACAAACAGATGTCGAGCCCAACGGTATCGGCGAGTTCGATCGGTCCCATCGGCATGCCAAAGTCGAGCGCGGCTTTATCAATCGCGGCGGCTGGCACCCCCTCCTCTTCGAGCGTGACTGCTTCAAGCAGGTAGGGCATCAGCACACGGTTGACGAGAAAGCCGGGCGCGCTCTTCACTGGCAGTGGCAGTCTGTCGATGTGACGACAGAAAGCCGTGGCCTTACGCACCACATCTGGATCGGTCGTGGCTGTCTTCACGATCTCAACCAGCTGCATCATCGCCACCGGGTTGAAGAAGTGCAGACCAACAAGGCGATTGGGATCACTCAACACTGAGCCCAACAGCTCCAGCGGAATGGAGGAGGTATTGGTGCAGAGCAGTGCGCCGGGTTTCATGCGTGGCTCCAGCTCCTGGTAGAGCCCCTGTTTGGCCTCGACGTTTTCGAAGATCGCTTCGATCACGACATCAGCACGGGGCACACCTTCACCACGAATGTCGGGGATCAGCCGGTCGAGCGCCTCCTGAATCGCACGTGGCTGTTTGAGTTTCTTTTTATACAGATCGGCCGCACGTTTGATGACACGTCCAAGCGCTTCGACGTTGCGATCCTGAATGGTGACGGTGAGACCGCTCAGCGCACACCACGCGGCGATGTCGCCGCCCATCACACCACCACCTACGACGTGTACATGTTTGACGTTGATCTCGCTCTTTTTGCCGAGTCGTTTCATCTGCTCTTGCAGGAAGAAGACACGTACCAGATTTTGCGCTGTATCACCCATCACCAACCGAACGACGGAGGTGGCCTCTTCACGCATCATGCGGCGCGGATCATCCATGTGTTCTTGCCATAGATCGATCAGCGCATAAGGGGCGGGATAGTGATCAGGACGCGCCTTGCCTGCCACCTGTTTGCGCAGATATTTGGCCAGCCAGGGGCGGACAAATTTGTGGTTGGTCCACGCCTTCCAGCCATGTACATGTGCAGGCGGAGGGGACTTCTGCACCAGCGCCACTACCGCCTCTTTAAGACGGCGCTCGGGCAGGGCGTAATCAACCAGCCCCATCTTTTTGGCGGCGCGGGCGCTGACGCTGCGACCTGTCAACATCATGTCCATCGCGGCGGGGGCGCCGATCAACGGCGGCAGACGTACGCTGCCACCAAAGCCGGGATGGATACCGAGTTTGACTTCGGGCAGGCCGAGTTTGGTCTTCGGGCTATCTTCGGCAACACGATAACGGCAGGCCAGGGCCAGCTCCATGCCACCCCCCAAACAGAAACCACGAATCAGGGCGACGGTGGGTATATCCATGGCAGCAAGGCGGTCAAGCACCGCCTGACCACGACCGATCAGCCCCTCGGCATCCTTGGTGGTAAATTCGTTGATGTCGGCGCCGGCGATAAAACCACTCGGCTTGGCCGAGGTGATCACCAGGCCGTGGGGGCGCTGTTTCTGCAACGTCTCCAGAATCTCGCAAAGCTCCTGCAACACATCGGACGAGAGGGTATTGGTGGTGGATTCAGATTTATCGATGTAGAGCCAGGCGATGTCATTTTCATCACGTTCCTGACGCCAATGTTTGTAATGCTCTACTGTTGTATTCACTGGTGTATTCCCTGGCATAGTCATTCCCTCTCCACTGCCATTGCGCCGCCCTGACCACCACCGATACAGAGGCTGGCGATTCCGCGTTTGCTGTTGGTTCGTTCCAGAACGTGCAGCAGGTGCAGCACGATGCGGGCACCACTGGCGCCGACCGGGTGGCCAAGACTGACACCGCCGCCATCGATATTGAGGCGGGCGCGGTCGATCTCACCGATGGCAGACTCAAGCCCCAGCTCATTGCGGCAGTAGTCGTTATCTTTCCACGCCTCGATACAGGCGAGCACCTGGGTGGCAAAGGCTTCGTTGATCTCCCAGTAATCAATATCACTGATCTGCCAGTGATTGCGGCTCATGAGCGGCGCCATGGCGTGTGCCGGTCCCAGCCCCATCTGGCTTGGCTCCAACCCGGCCCACTCACTATCGACGATGCGTCCCATCACGGGCAACTGATACTGTTTGACCGCCTCTTCACTGGCGAGGATCAACATCGCCGCGCCGTCGGTCACCTGGGCGCTGTTACCGGCGGTGACACGACCAAAGTCGCGATCAAAAACCGGCTTCAACTTGCCCAGTTTCTCCACGGTGCTATCGGCGCGCACACCATCGTCACTCTGGTAGACATTGCCACGACTGTCATAAAGCGGCTCGATCTCCTTGAGGTAGCCATCACTCTGGGCCTTGGCAAGGCGCAGATGGCTATCGACCGCATAGGCGTCCATGGTCGCGCGGCTGATACCAAAACGGTAGGCGAGGATCTCGGCGGTCTGGCCCATATTGAGGCCGACAACAGGATCGGTAAGTCCACGCAGCAGCCCGATGATCGGTTTGAAATAGGCGGGACTCAGTTGTTTAAGGGTACCGAACTTCTGGCCAACACTCTTGGCCTTGCCCCAGGTAGCGAGCCAGTTGACCATCGCCAGACTGAAGAGCACCGGCGCGTGGCTCATCGACTCCACCCCCCCGGCCAGCACCAGATTGGAACGGCCGGTGGCGATGTTGCTGTAGGCGCAGTCGAGCGCCTGCATGCCCGAGGCGCAGTTGCGCTGCACGGCCCACGCCGGTACATCTTTACCGCAGCCCAGACGTAACGCCACAAGGCGGGCGATGTTTGCCTCATCCGGTCCGGGCATGACACAACCGAGGATCACCTCATCAAAACTGGCCGCTTCAAAACGTTGCCGCAGCATCAGTGGCCGCGCCGCCCCCAGCGCCAGATCAGCGGCGGGGAATGGTCCCGGTTTGCCGGCGGCTTTGAGGAATGGGGTGCGGGCGCCATCCACGATAAATACCTCTCTGCCCTTGCTCCTGCTACTCATATTCAAGACTCCTTCCTGTTATTGGCGCTCCAGTAATCGGGGCTGAAATCATCCACCATAATCACGTCACGGCGCGCCCGTACCGCTTCACGCACGATGTCGGCTTCACTCTGTTCGATAATACCGGCGGCCAGACTCGCATCGATCAGTGCATCATCCTTGAGCTTGGGCACTTTACCGGTTTTGATGGCCGAGCGTAGCATGCGGTCGATCTCCTCCGCCGCGATCACGGTGGTGAGTGCGTATTCGATACGCCCCAGCTGTTCGTGACGGCTGGTGGGCACAAAGATGCCATCAGTAAGACGATCACGCGCCGCAGATGGTGTAAGAATCATCGCAGCGGCCTTGTGGCCCAGCCGGTCCGTCGGCATGTGATAGCTCTTGCCCAACGGCATAATGATGAATTTTAGCACCGCCGCCAACGGCTGCTGTGGCAGATTGCGCAACAGCCCACGCAGACTCTCCTGCAACTGGTAGAGCGAATCATCACAGGCCCACTGCAACAGCGGCAGATCCTCGGCCGGACGGCCCTGATCATGGAAGCGTTTAAGTGTCGCCGAGATCAGATAGAGCTGGCTGAGCATGTCGGCAAGACGGCCGGAAAGTTTCTCTTTACGTTTGAGATCACCACCCAGGGTCGACATCGCCACATCTGCCACCAGCGCAAAAGCAGCACTCATACGAGTCGCCTGCTGGTAGTAGTAGCTCTCGTCACGGGCCTCATTTGGCACACTCTGCCAGCGTGCATTGGTGAGCCCGAGCCAGAGGGCACGGGCGCCATTGCTGACGGTAAAACCGATGTGGCTAAAGAGCAGCTCATCAAACTGCTGCGCACCACGCAGCTCATTTTTATCCTGCGCCGCCTGCATCTCTTTGAGGATGTAAGGGTGGCAACGGATCGCCCCCTGACCAAAGGTGATCATGGTGCGGGTGAGGATGTTGGCCCCTTCCACCGTGATGCTGATCGGGATCGACTGGTAAACGCGACCGATGAAGTTGCGCGGCCCCATGCAGATGGCGCTACCGCCCTGCACGTCCATGGCGTCATTCACCACCTTGCGCATCCGTTCGGTGAGGTTGTATTTGGCAATGGCAGAGATGACCGACGGCTTTTCGCCCAGATCAACCGCACCGGCGGTCATGGTGCGGGCCGCATCCATCATGTAGGTATTGGCAGCGATGCGCGCCAGCGGCTCCTCCACCCCCTCGAACATGCCAATCGGGGTATTGAACTGTTTACGAATCCGGGCGTAGGCGCCGGTGGCACGCGATACCAATTTGCCCGCGCCGACACTCAGTGATGGCAGAGAGATGGAACGACCGGCGGCCAGACACTCCATCAACATACGCCAGCCCTGGCCGACACGCGCCTGACCACCGATGACCCACTCCATGGGAATAAAGACATCCGTGCCAGAATTAGGACCGTTCATAAAGACCATGCTCAGCGGTGCATGGCGGTTACCGATCACCACCCCGGGGGTATTGGTAGGAATCAGCGCGCAGGTAATGCCGATATCCTCCTGCTCGCCAATCAGACGGTCAGGATCGTAGAGCTTGAACGCCAGCCCCAGCACTGTGGCGACCGGGCCGAGCGTGATGTAACGTTTCTCCCAGGTGAGACGAATGCCCAGCACCTCCTGCCCCTCAAACTGACCTTTGCAGACGATACCAACATCGGGGATCGAGGCCGCATCACTACCGGCATTGGGGCCGGTGAGGGCAAAACAGGGTACCTCCTTACCCACAGCAAGGCGTGGCAGGTAGTGATCTTTTTGTGCGTCAGTGCCGTAGTGCAGCAGCAGCTCAGCGGGGCCGAGCGAGTTGGGCACCATCACCGTGACGGCGGCAGAGACCGAACGGCTGGAGATCTTCATCACCACGCTGGAGTGAGCCAGCGCCGAGAACTCCAGGCCGCCATATTTTTTCGGGATGATCATGCCAAAAAAGCCGTTGTCTTTAATAAACTGCCACACCTCGGGCGGCAGGTCGTGACGCTCTTCGGTGATGTGCCAGTCATCCAGCATCTTGCACAACTCCTCCACCGGGCCATCAAGAAAAGCCTGTTCGTGTGGACTCAGTGTCGGCTCAGGGATGCGCAACATCTTCTCCCAGTCGGGCTTGCCGCTGAACAGATCGCCATCCCACCAGACTGTACCGGCATCCAGCGCCTCTTTTTCGGTCTGCGACATCGGCGGCAGCGCCTTGCGCAGCTGCGGCAGGATGCGGTCGCTGACCAATGAACGGCGTAATGAATTGACGTTGAGTGGTATCACCACCGCCAGCACCACCATCCAGGCCAATACCAGCACCACCACATCCACCAGGCGGAATATTGATGCCAGCAGCACCATCGCCACCAGCGTGGCGCTCCACTTCCACAGCGCCACCCTGGCGATCGCCAGCGACCAGACCACCGCTACTGCAATTAACAGCCATACTATTGTCATCATTTTTGTCCCTTCATCATTCCATGGTCATGATTTTATAGATCTGATTACAACTTGTGCTGGAGGCTCTGTTGCAACGGAGTGCCATCACTCTCGACCTCTTTACGGTTATCAATGTTCACTTTTGATGCTGGCAGATAACAGTCACCCCTGGCGTTACAGACCACCCCCTCCTGATCCCAGGGCAGTTGGCGATAGAGCGCCAGGTCATCACCGCCGAGCAGCGGGTATTTGATAATTGCAAAATAGGGCGAGTAATCAAAATCGCTGGGGGTGTAGAGCCGTGGATTACGTTTGTAGAGTTTGATGCTGCCATCCGCCTCGCGATGCACCACGGGCAATACCGGATAGTGCACAGTAGCAAAGGCCTCGGCGATCATTGAGGAGCAGACCGTTTTACTCTGTTCACCAGGGTGGTAATTGAAGAGTGTAGAGCGCCAGCGCCGTGGCAGGATGCCAAACGGCAACATGAAGCGAGCCAGATCAAGCATCTGGCGAAAGTCATACTCACCGCCAAGATGGACCAGCGCCGCCGCCAATACCTGCTGTGCATCCTGATGTGACAACCCCTTAGGCCGGCAGATGCGCAGGTGGCAATCACGGTACTTTGAAAGTGAACTGACAATAGTGCCCTCTCCCAGCAGCGGCTCGATCAACAGCTGCTCATCCTCATCGCCACTAAAATGGTGCTGCACCCGCGCCCGCAGCAGCGGGTCGTCGATATCGCGCAACCGTCCCAGGTAGAGGGCGGCGTGGGTCCAGGAGCTATGGGTGATGGTCTTGATGATGTTACTGACACGTGAACTACCCTCCACCAGCAGGACATCGCCGGGATGGATCTCAACAGCAAGACGTGCAAAATCACACAGCGGCAGATCGGCCTGCTCCTGCTGCTCATGTGTCAGCCACGCTGTCAGCCTGGCCACCAACCACCGCTTCAACCCCATCGGGGAAATCTCCTTATCAACCAGCCACTCACGCGAATCACCACTAGCCCCACCCTAAACTAAAGTATCGGAAAAAACTGGGTTTTCTCTATCTAAAAGTAGAGGATCGGGTAAAAAATAGAAATGAGGAATCGGTGATGGGGTATTTAAAAATCCATTTGAGTCCAGCTTCTGCTGGCTTTCGCTATCTGTTGCGACCCGGCTGATAGCGATTTCTCATCAGCCAGCCACATTGAGACTATAGATACTCCATTGGCAGATCCAGCACCGGCGCCGCCGGTGTAGTCTTGGATTTAGGCTTGGGTTTAGACTCTATATTTTCCAGTGGCGCAAGCGGCTTACCACTCTCTTTTATAACCGCTCCATCATCGACTGGTTTGGGTATCTGAGGGGGCTGAGACGTCGGCACTAACTGAACAGGCTGACTGCCTGGCTCTGCCAACGGCACATCAGCAGGCAACTGCCCGTCATGTTCCCTAATCTGCGCATCCGTCACTGTCTCGCTGCTGGTAAGCGCCTCCTCGGTTTTTTTATTCAAGATAATGATGCTGATACGACGATTTACCGGATCTTGAGGGTGGGCTTTATCAAACGGTATCGACGAAGCCAATCCCACTACGCGGCCAATCTTCTTTTCCGTCACACCGTTATCGGTCAGCACCCGCCGCGCCGCATTGGCACGGTCCGCTGACAGCTCCCAGTTGCCATAGTTTTCACGCTGGAAGCGTGAGGCGTCGGTATGGCCCGAAATACTAATGCGATTAGGTACCGCGCTCATGAAATAGGAGAGCTCCTTGAGGATGTCATAGGTGTAGTGTTTGAGCCTGGCGCCACCACTGTCAAACATCGGCCGATTTTCTTTGTCGACAATCTGAATCCGCAACCCCTCGGCAGTGATATCAATCAACAACTGATCCTTGAAGGGTTCCAGCGCCTCGCTCTTCTCGATCGCCTCCCTGAGCGACTCCATCAAACCGTCGAACTTCACCTTCTCTTTTTCAATCTCCCTCTCTTCCTCTGTCTTTTTCTCTTTTTCTTTCTCTTTCTCCTTATTAAGCTCCATAGCACCACCAAGAGTAATCAAACTGGTGCTGGCGCCCCCTGGCCCCTGCACAGAACTCGGCGCGGGTGACGACGAAATCCCTTCACTCATACTGGGATTATCAAAGTATTCAGAGATGGCAGCACGCTCCTCCGTGGTGGTAGAACCCATCAGCCACAACAACATAAAGAAGGCCATCATTGCCACGGCGAAATCGGCAAAGGCGACCTTCCAGGCACCGCCATGGTGGCCGTGGCCACCATGGAACACCTTTTTAACGATGATCGGTTGTTTTTTATCGATCATGAGGTGGCCTTCCTAGCCTTTGTTTTTCACGTGCTCTTCCAGCTCGCTGAAGCTCGGTCTGATGGTGGAGTACATCACCTTACGGCCAAACTCCACGGCCACCTGCGGGCTGTAACCGTTGACCGCTGCCAGCAGACAGACCTTGATGCATTGATAGAATTTGGCCTCTTCCCGCGCCACATGTTCCATAGCAGTCGCAATCGGCCCGACAAAGCCATAGGCCAGCAAAATACCGAGAAAGGTTCCCACCAGCGCGGCAGCAACGTGATGACCAAGAACAGCCGGATCACCACCGATGAAGGACATGGTAATAACAATCCCTAATACGGCGGCAACGATACCAAAACCAGGCAACGCATCAGAGACTCGGGTGACCGCCTGGGCGGGCATCTCTGCCTCTTCGTGATGAGCCGCCAATTCCATATCCATCAGATTTTCGAGTTCGAAGGGGTTCATAGTGCCACCCACCATCAGACGAAAATAGTCACAGATAAAATCCATAATGTGATGGTCGCCAACAAGGGTCGGGTACTTGGCAAAAAGCGGACTTTCATGAGGCTCGTCGATATCAGACTCAATCGACATCATGCCCTCCTTGCGCGACTTCTGCAGCATGTCGTAGATCAATGACAACAGATCTAGATAGAGCGCCTTTTTATATTTTGAACCCTTAAGTACACCCAGCACATTCTTGAACACACCCTTAAGAACACTCATGGGATTAGCGGTAACAAAGGCCCCCAGCGCCGCACCACCAATGATCAACAGCTCAAACGGCTGCCACAACGCCAGCAACTCGCCACTTGCCAACACAAAGCCGCCCGCCACACAGGCCAGCACAATGATTGCACCAAGAATAATCAGCATCCCAGCAAGCCTTCCCTTTAGTTGTCCAAGTACGTCCGCTCGTCCTATCTATCGGCGAACCCAACCCCAACTTGAGATGTGTCGGAGACGCGATAAACTTGGTTTCACCCATTAAAGCTTTAATAGTGTGAGCCGCAACTTAGAGTTAATCGGAACAGCCTTCACGCCATAGGCCAATACATGGATAGACCAACATCACTGGATGAATGGGTCGCCCTGCTACAGGAGCGACCATTGCCGTTATTGCAGAGTAACCGCGACACACTGCAACAGCTCGACTTCGACAACATCAGCATAGCGCGCCTCACCAACATCGCCCTGACCGATCCGGGGCTGACCCTGACTATTCTTCGCAGCGCCGCACAACGCCGCAGCAAACATCTGCAGGGCGAGATCCTCACCCTTGATGTTGCTGCCATGATTATGGGCATGGGCGCCATGGCAATACTGATAGAACAGATGCAAACACTTGAATCAGTGGCCGATGACTACAGCAAAGAGCTTTACCTGTTGGTGGTCAATCGCACTTACCACAGCGCCTACCAGGCCTACGGCATGGCACGCATCCGTGTTGATACCGTACCTGAAGAGATCTTTACCGCTGCGATGTTGCAAGAGGTGGGCACACTGATGTTGCTGATACATGGCGACAACATCCTGACCGATGCGATTATCGCCAGCGAGGCACTGCAGCTTGAATCACTCGGATTCACACTGAAGCAGCTATCGCAACGGCTGACACTGAACTGGAAACTGTCGAACTTTATTCAAAACAGTTTGCTCGATGAACCGCCAGCCAACAATGCACGCCTCTATGAGATCCATCTCGCCAACAGCATTGCCCACGCCGCCGAACGCGGCTGGGAGAGCGTAGAGATGGAACAGCTGACTGAGAGCATGGCGACCCATCTACGCATCAGCCTTAAAAATGCGCAGGAGGAGATTCATGGCAGTGCCATACAGTCGGCCGAAGAGACGCTCTTTTATGGTGTGGATTCAGTTGCCGTCACACTGCCTGGTCTTAGCAGTGAACAGCTTGCTCTGCTGCAACCGACCTCGCCCATCATTCGCACCGTGATAACGCAACAACATGAATCAACCACGAGACATATACCAAACACCGGCATCCCTGGCGCTGACCTCCAACTGTCACGCAATGATGCAGCGTTGGCAGCGGCGATCCAGACACTCGATACCATTGTGGCAGGAGCCGTTCATCTGCCAGAGCTGATGGCCGCGCTGAAAATCGCCTTTCATAATGCCCTTGGTATGAACCGCGCCTTTTTCGCCATGCTCTCGCCAGATCGTAAACATCTGATATCGCGCTTTGTATTTGGCAACGAACAGGGGATTCGTAATCTGCGCATTCCCGTCGTCAACGGCAATCTGTTTCAACGACTGCTGGAAAAACCGCAGGCACTCTGGGTCAAGGAGGACAACCGGCAAAAGGTGCTTCCCCTGATCCCCATTGAACTCAACAAACTATTTAATAGCGAGACTTTTTTCATCATGACCATTCGCATCAAAGGCAAACCAATGGGAATAGTTTACGCTGACCGTCATGGCAGTGAACACTCACTTGATGCTATTGATTACGAAAAATTTCGCCACTTGGGACTGTTATTAGCTAAAGGTTTTGAACAGCTGGGCAGATAGTATGGGTAAGATTCAGGCTACTTCAATGGAGACACCTGACCGGCCAATTTAAGTTGTTCTGCCTCCGGGCAAATGGAGAGACCATGTCTATCGAAGACCGCAAACATCAGCGCAGCTCCATCGAGTCCGAATTCTGTAGCGAAAGCTTTCATGTTGAAGTCTATGATCGTAGCTATGTGCTTAACCGCATCCATGACGTTTCAATCTCCGGCACCGGCATCATGATTCCCACCGAGATCAGACCCGGCACACCGGTCAAGCTGGTATTCAAAAGTGATGACTACCTTATCAGCGTCAATGGCACCACTGTCTGGTGCAAACCGATCTCACTAGGTAACGCAGAGGTGGATGAGCAGGGCGTCAGTGGCAAAGAGGGGTATCGGACGGGCATCCAGTTCGACTACAAAGATCGCAACTGCGCCATGTTTTTCATGGCGCTCAAAGATTTCATCAGCAAACGCTAGGCCGCTAAACAGGACGCATATGCCGTCCTGTAAACGCTGTTAGCTCACTCCTTGGCGTCAAGAAACCCCAGCACCTCTTCACGCCGATTAATGGTGTCGGCATATCCAAGTGCAATCAAATCACGGCAGTAGGCCTTATCAAACAGCAGATAGCTCAACAGGCTGGTACTGTTACTGCTCAAACCCCCGATACCGCGCATAAAAAACCGCACCGCAGGTGGCAGGCGCTGGGCATGTTGCTGGGCAATTTTGCTGATGTCTCGACTGGGATTGATCTCCAGCACCTTTACTGGTTTAAGTTTGATGGTGCCATCCTCTATCAGCTTTTTAGGGATCAGCTCCAGAGTACGGTTGATGCGTTTGAGCCGTTCCAGATCCGCGTCCATGCTATCGAGAAAAATACTGTTAAGCACATGGCCGCCGATCTGGGCCATAGAGGGGTAGTCACGGGTCTTCTGCCGGACAAATTCCGCATCATTCTGACTGCGCACCCCAATCACTAAGATACGATCCGCGCCCAGATGCAGTGCCGGGCTGATCGGGGCAATCTGGCGCATCGAGCCGTCGCCAAAATATTCGCGATTGATCTTTACTGCCTGGAAGATCAAGGGGATCGCCGATGAGGCCATCAGGTGTTCAATCGTAATCTGCGCCGGGCAACCGACCCGAACCGCCCGATCCCAGGGTTCGATCACCTCGGCACTCTGATAAAAAGTGACCGACTGACCGGTGGTGTAACCAGAGGCGGTGACACTAAGGGCATGTAGATGACCACCGGCAATCGAGTCGGCAATCTGTTCACAGGGGAGGTAACCCCGTAACAGCTGTTCCAGTGGCGCACGATCAAACAGGGCGGTAGGGTTGTGGCGGCCCAGCCCACCCAGCATCATGGCAGCCAGCCAGTGGGCGGCGCTTTTGCTCAAGCCGATGGCGTCACTACGAAAGACCTGGTCGACGGTGAAATGGCCCCAGACACCCAGCAGCCGCGAAATGGCATCCTGAAAATCAGCGGCATAGATTGATAATGCGGTGGCGTTGATCGCGCCGGCCGAGGTGCCACAGATAACCGGAAATGGGTTGTGGGTCAGCGGCGCGCGCATCCGTGCAATCGCCTTCAACACCCCCACCTGGTAAGCAGCTCGTGCACCACCACCGGCCAGAATCAACCCCACACGAGGGTCACGCTCCTGCTTATCGGCTAACCATCCCATGATCCTGCATCTCTCCCTGCGGCTCGTCCTGTATTACTCATAAAGAGTAGCGGCACAGGGCCTGCGGAACATAAGAAATGTCTTAAGTTACGGGAACATAACAGATAAGTGGCGGCACAGGATTACTGCCTGGACTTAAGCGGACGGGAGATTTCAATCACCTTCGCGGTGGAGCCAGCATCACGGCGCACCTCACCCTTGATAGCACTTACCAAGCCCTGTTTGCCATATACGGAATCCATCATCATTCGGGAGATCCGCACACAGGCAGAGAGCGGCGTGGCGGCACGGTCACGCTCCCTATCAATACGCCACTGCAACCGTTCCAAACGGCTGCGGTGTCTATCCGGTGTAGTAGAAAGAAACGATTTGATGAACTGTTGGCGCTGCTGCTCAAACGCCTCGGGATTGGTGCGGGCCAGCTCGGCCCACTCTTCAAAGACAAACGGAACAGATTTAGATGGATAAAGCATCACTACAGACCTCTCAACTGATCACCCTGACATACCCCTTCTATCCGCCAGTATAGCCAATGCCCCCACCCAAAAACCACAATAAATTAACAGTTATTGAAGTTCGGCCAGCACCTCTGCCAGCGCCGCCACCGCCACGTCGATCTGCGCCCGCCGGATCACCAGCGGCGGGGCAAAACGGACCACCGTCTCATGGGTCTCCTTGCTCAACACCCCGCGCGTCATGAGTCGCTCACAGACAGTGCGGGCCACCACCTTGTCGGCGTGAAACTCGACGCCGATCAACAGCCCCTGACCACGTATCTCCTTGATAAACGGGCTATTAAGCTCGACCAGACGAGAGATGAAATAGGCTCCCATCTCGGCTGATGCCTCCACCAGCCCCTCCTCTTCCAAGACTTTCAACCCCTCCAACGCAACAGCGGCAGCCAGCGGATTGCCACCAAAGGTGCTGCCGTGGTCCCCGGGAGTAAATACCTCCATCACCTCGCGCCGCGCCAGGAACATGGAGACCGGCAGCAGCCCGCCACCGAGCGCCTTGCCAAGGATCAG
Organism: uncultured Chromatiaceae bacterium; assembly: GCA_947085765.1. Lineage (GTDB taxonomy): Bacteria > Pseudomonadota > Gammaproteobacteria > Tenderiales > Tenderiaceae > JAKFXL01. Next base: position 19,664 of record CAMTXZ010000125.1, read on the forward strand.
ACCGTCCGGTTTGACCGCATCGTGGTCACTGGCCAGAAGCGCGCCGGTGCGGCCGAGGCCGGTCTGAATCTCATCGCAGATCAGCAGCACGTTGTTGTCGCGACAGATCTGCTCGCAGCGTTTGAGGTAACCCGGCGGCGGCATGATGATTCCACCCTCGCCCTGGATCGGCTCCACCAGAAAGGCCGCGGTGTTGGGGGTGATGGCCGCCTCCAGGGCGTCGCTGTCGCCAAACGGGATCGAACTGAAGCCGGCCGGAAAGGGGCCAAAGCCGTCGCGGTACTGCGGCTCGGAGGAGAAGGCGACGATGCTGATGGTGCGACCATGGAAATTGCCGTCGCAGACGATAATCCCGGCCTGGTCGGCGGCGACCCCCTTGACCTTGTAGGCCCACTTGCGCGCCGCCTTGAGGGCGGTCTCCACCGCCTCGGCACCGGTATTCATTGGCAGCGCCATCTCCTGGCCGGTCATCTGACAGATCTTTTGCAGCAGCGGCGCCAGCTGATCACTATGAAAGGCGCGCGAGACCACCGCAAGCTGCGCCGCCTGTGTCGTCAGCGCCTGCACTAAACGGGGATGGCAGTGGCCATGGCTGACCGCCGAGTAGGCGCTCATCATGTCGAGATAACAGTTGCCGCCATCGTCCCAGAGGTAGACCCCCTCGCCTTTGACCAGCACCACCGGCAAGGGGTGGTAGTTATGGGCACAGTACTGCTCTTCCTGCTCTATTACGGGATTCATGCCACCGCTCCGTTATCACTCAGGGTGGCCAACAGCGCCAATACCAGCTGCTGGGTCCTGTGCTCAACATCGATCGCCGGATTGAACTCGGCAACCTCCATAGCCACCAGATTTGGATCACGCGCCAGGAGCGCCAAGGCGGTCAACAGCTGTTTAGCGGGGATTCCACCCACCACTGGCGACCCCACTCCCGGGGCATCATAGGTAGCAAGACCATCAAGATCGATGGAGATGCCGTAGGCCGCCGTGCCGGTAGAGACAATCTGCTGCGCCTGGCGCATCACGTTTGCAAAGCCGATGCGGTCAACATCATCGTCAGTGAAGAACTTGACCCCTAGTTCTTGCAGCAGCGCCTTCTCCGGCGGCTCGTAGCTGCGCACCCCTACCAGCACCAGATGCTGCGGCTGCACCACGTATCCTTGAGGTGCAAGTTCTAGCAGTGTTGGCGCGCCGTGGCCCAGCAGCGTCGCCACCGGCATGCCGTGCCAGCGACCGCTGGGGGTGCTGTAGGGGGTGTGGGCATCCATGTGGGCATCAATCCATATTAATCCCAATGGACCATCCAGACCACGGGCAACACCGTTCCAGGTGCCGATGGCGCAGGAGTGGTCACCACTCACCACCGCCAGACGCCGCCCCGGCACCGTTGCCGCCGCCACGGTGGCAGCCAGATCGGCGCAGAAGTCAGTAATACCCTCCACCCCTTCGCCCACGGCAGTGGCGGGCGGTTCCACAATAGCCCCCCACTCGACCCCAGTCAGCGCCTGCTGCTGCCCCGCCTTCCAGATGGCGGCGGGGCCACGGCCACAACGTTTATCGGGCGCGCCAAGACCGGAAGCGGCGCCAATCACCTTCACGGCTGTGGCTCTGTTCTCACTCTTCATAACACTCCTTTTCCTTAAACGCTGTTATAAAACTATCGGCCTGTAACTGCGCAGCCTTACCAAAGACCATTACACACAAGCAGTTAGAAGCCCAGAGCGGGAATCAGTTGCAACGGTGGCTAAATTGATGATGATAAGATTCCCTTATTCAACGCACCAACAGAGTCCCCTAACAACATGAATGCCACAAACAGCCCCATGCCTACCACCTTATCCGGCCCTGCCGGGGCACTGGAGATCCTGGCCGAAGGGTTTGATGCCCGCTTCACCGGCATCGCCGTCATCTGCCACCCCCACCCATTGCACGGCGGCACCATGCTTAACAAGGTGGTCCACTATCTGGCGCGCAGCTGTCGTGAACTGGGGCTGGCATCGCTGCGTTTCAACTATCGTGGTGTAGGCAAGAGTGCCGGCGACTATGGCGAGGGGGTAGGTGAGAGCGAAGATCTATTGGCCATCATCGACTGGCTGGTGCAACGCTACCCCGGCACGCCGTTGTGGCTGGCCGGTTTTTCGTTTGGCTCTTATGTGGCGTTGCGGGCGGCCAGTCAGCGGCCGGTTGAACAGCTGATCACCATCGCCCCGGCGGTCAACCGCCTCGATTTCAGCAAGCTTCCGATGCCCGGCTGCCCCTGGCTATTGGTGCATGGTGATGCGGATGAGGTGGTGCCATTTGCGGAGGTGGTGCAGTGGGTAGCCACTCTGGCCAAGCCGCCAGAGACGGTCTACATGGAGGGGGTGGGGCACTTTTTTCACGGCCAACTGCCCCAGTTGCAAGCGCAGCTGATGGAAAACCTCGCAACGGCGACAGCACGACTCAGCAGTGATTTCATTAGTGGTTCCATCAGTAATCCCCTCAGTGATTAAAGAGCCGCTGAATTCTCCTCCGCGCCCAAGGCGCTTTGGGCAGAGCCTGCCCCGCGAAGCGCTTTGGGCACGGAATTAATTAGCGTCTCCATTAACTAAAAACCGCGCAACACCAATCGCTCCAGCGCTAATGGATTGGGTACATCAGCACCAAAAAATGCGGCATTAATTAAATCCTGGTCCACACCATCGGGTAGTAACAACAGGATTTTACCCTTCAAAGCCTCGCCGTCACGAGTCTCCCACATGGTTAAAAACTGCTGTTGGGTAAAACGGCGATTACCCCATGAAGGGTCGGCCAGTTGCACAGTGCCATCGGTAGCGATGCCACGGATCACGGAAAAGTGGTCATCATCGCGGTAACGTAGATAAGCGATGGCAGGTGTTTTGAGTTTTTTGAGTTGCTCGAAGTTGAGGGCTACGCCAACACCCTTGAGGCCATAGGGACGCACCACCTCAGCCATGTCGTTAAAGGATGCAGCGCCGGAGCCTGCCCCGCTAATAGCGCTTTGGGCATCTTTGGCCATCGTCTCCAGCAGCGTCTCTTCCGTCACTTCAAAGCCGTAAAAGCCGTTCATGATCGTCGCCACTGATGCTGCGCCGCAGGAGTAATCGAGATCCTGTTTGACGACGCCAGCATCACGTAGCTGCTTCCAACTCTTGACTGCCACCGAGCCCTTGAGCGTGGCTGTGCTGATCCGTGCCTCGGTTGCTATTGTGGAACCAACATACATAACCAACAGAGAGCCAATAACGTACCGGTTAAAGCGCATTATTGGCCTTAAAGACTTGGCCGATATGGTCGGCAATTTCGACGCTAATGTTGTCGAAGAGATTTAACGCGGCATCACGTAGCAGAGCAGTCAAATATTGTCCGGTATCCGATTCAACAAGCCGGATGTATTCCTCCAGCTCGTCATCCGATACAGAGCGATACATATAGATCGTGCTGAGTTGAATGAATTGACGGGCCTGGGGCAGGGACTGCTCACGCATTTGCGTCAGCATTTGCGTCAACTGCTCATCAGCCATCTTTTTATCCGCCGGTACAATCCGGTTCATGTTTTTCATCATGGCGCTAGGCATCATCATCTGCACCTCCATCATGCTTTCGGTAGATTGCTGCGCCCGGTCCAGCCGCTCGACCAATGCCAGCCGCTGCGGTGACGGTTGTGACAACATAGAGTTGGCAAACTGCATCATCTCCTGCATCGCCTCTGGTGTACTTGCTTGCAGCCCCAGTGCTGTCATTTTTTTGGAGAGTGGGCTGTCAAGCATCGTCGCAACTTCGGTATAGCGCTGCGCGTCATAACGCTTTTCAATAAAACGAACCAGCGTGGGTTTGGTCCTGGACGGATCGAAGGATTGAATGAAGACTTTTCTGAATTTATCGAATGTATCCTTATCTACTGGAGGTGACGGCTGCTGGTCAATGCCCATTGCTACCATGGCAGGCAATTGTTCAAGCATCTCATCCATGCCGGAGGCAGCCACAATTTTTGCAATCACTGCTGACATGGCTTGTCTGTCTGCACTATTTTCAATGACTTGGCTAGCACTACTGTCAGCTTGAGAGGGTGATGTTGCGGCCGCAGCAAAGGCATTGCCGGTTGAGAGTGCGGCGATGATGTAAATGGTTATGAGGATTTTTTTAAACATTTTGTTACTTTCCTTCGTGTAGGTAGTTGCAAGTCTGAAAGAGTGCGGGCGCACTCTTGAATTAAAATGAACAATCGCAGGGCAAATCACAACCTCCATCAGCACCCTCACCTTTGCACCATTTTTTCGGAATACAATTTAGCGCCTGACATGGATCAACATCACACCGATCCATCCAACACCTCTTTTTCTTTTTAGTCTCACCGTTATTTTTCTCTTCCAGAAGAGTGTCGTACGCAAGTGAACACAAAAAGAACTGGCGCTTTATATTTTTCCAACCACCAACGACACCATCAATTTCGACAATATTCCGAATAACCTTGGAGCATGAATTCCCGTGGTGTAGCACCGCATAAGCACACCTGAATCCCTTATAAGGCGATATATATTTTTGATAGAAAACAATCAGTACGATGATAATTTTGTTCATGCCACCCCTATTACCGGTGCAATCAATCCATTATGCAGCGGCACCGCGCAAGCTACTCACCACTTGTCATTCACACAGAAATATCTACGAATACGTGCGCACAGCGCACCCTACATAGCTGGTTAGCGTACTCATGCCGGTTATTCAAATTTTAAAACAAGATATCGAAAAAAGAAAAATGAAAGAATCGATATAATTGCATCTCCGGAAGCGCGCCATATGGTTTCCAAATATGGGGGATTTTGATCGATAAGCGTATATGCAGACGAAAAAACCAAGACCATAAAAAACAGAATTGATATGTGCCTCATTGGTTGAAAGTTTATTTTCGTCGTATATCTCGCGCATGAACCAACGCTAAAAACTAAAATAAATGTAAAAATCACATCAATATCCATTTAATTTCCTAAACGTGATGCCTCAAAATATTTCATCTGAGGCATCACGAGACTTTGTACCATCACCAACCGATTTAAAATAAGTAAATTATCGCAAAATATTTCAAATCAAAACGGTCGATAACTTGTACATCAATAACTAGCGGTACCAGCTACCAACACCAAATCCACCCACAACAAATCGGGCTGCATTTTGAGTTCCGAAAACGGTTCTTGTGAACGGTGAGGCGTAGAATCCAGCAGTTGCACCGGCTCCGATTGATTGCCCAAAGCCCTGGCTCGTCCAAGAGGATTGAGGCGTTTGCCAGGCATATCTCACTGCGCCAAAGGCTCCACCACCAGCGGTCCATGCAGCCGTAGTCACAGCCCAAGCTGGTACAAACGCCCCTTCCGTCTCCCCCATCTCCTGTTCAGAAAGCGTTGCCACTTCCATCGTGTTTCCTGAATCAAATGCAAAGGCCATGTCCTTATCTTCAAAAGAGCTGGCCAGCACCGATGTTGCACCACATGAGAGAGTAATGGCAAGGGCCAGGGATGTTGCTGTTAATTTTTCATTTAAATTTCCATATTAAAATGTTGTTGGGTTAAAAACGGTTAATTATTTGTGTCGTTCTGTTGTGCCTTTTCCGTGGCGTCACCTCCTTTGTCGTGTGGGTCAATGGTCTTGTGTTTATCAAGAGCCTGCCCCACGCAGTGCTTTGGGCACTGCAAACCGGCTGGGGAATTTGTACAAAAACGTCACGCCCACCTCGGTGCCGCTGTCGCCAGTGGCATCGCTACGGCTGCTCACCTGCAACGTAACCTGCTTGCTCCAGGCGTAGCCGATGCCGAACTCCATCTGTGTTTTGGTGGTGCGGATGCCTTGATATTGGCCGCCGACCGCATCGCGTTGTTGCCAGCGCCATTGCAGGCCGGAGGTGAGGGTAACTTCATGATTGACGGCGAAGCCGATGGTGGGGTTGATGAAGAGCAGGTCACCGGGGTTGATGCGTTGGCTGCCAACGTTGCGGGCGGCGTTGTAGCGATAGCCGGTGGTCAGTGACAACACCAGCGGGTCGGTGGCGCGGTAGGTGGTGAGGCCAACCATGGCGCTTTTGCCGTGCACCAGTTCATTACCTTCGGCGACGACATTTTCGGCGGCGGCCAATTCGGCGAAGACAAGCAGTGCCGGTGTTTTGTTGTCTTCTGAGAGGCGATGGTTGATACCGATCCAGCCGTCCGAGAACTTTTCGCTGCTGTTGGCGGTAGGCCCATCGGCATCGAGGGTGCGCACACTCTGCGCTACCGCGCCGAGGCGGCCATACAACTCTGTGTCGAGTGACAGGCCGTAACGTAGGCCGGAGGAGAGTGCGAGTAGATCTAAATTTTGCCGGGCTTGGCCGACGGCGACAGGGATGGAGATGAACTGGCCGGGGCCGGTCTGGATGGTGCCATAACGCGAATCGACATTGCGTCGGTCGCTGTTGGCGTAGACAAGGTTTACATCGGCGCGCCAGCGTTTTTCAGCGGTGAGCAGGTCTTCGATGGTGAGGGGTAGGTCAGCGTGGGCCTTAGGCAGTACGCAGATGCAAAGCAGCCATGACGCCATGACGCCATGACGCCATGACGTTGCGACACAATTTAATAATGGATCGTTCCATGATCACCACAACATCCCTGAAAATTTGTGGGGCGATTATTGGATGATGAATCGATGGTTGTAAATATGTATTTTTAGTGTGTGTTTTAAATCGATTAAATCGAAAGTAAGGAGATGCTGATTAACATCTTAGCGCCCAAAACACACCGTGCCCAAGATGCTTTGAGAGGCACGGAGTTGTTCAACAGTCCACTACGCCGCCAGCTGGCGCGCCATGGTCTGAAGGTTTTCATCCTGCGCCAGCAGCCGTGCCATCACATTGAGGACGTCACTCTGCTCCAGCCCCAGTGCCTGGAGGGTATCGGCAGGCATATCATCATAGACAGCCTCGCCTGAGGCGTGTACCCGCAACAGGTAGTCACTCAGTCGGGACATCTGCACATAAACGGCGTAGGGGCCGTGGTAATTGTCGGTGTGGTGTTCACGGGTGGCCACCACAATCTCGTCCGGCAACCCCCACGCCTTGAGCAGCCAGTGGCCGAGCTGGCCATGATCGATACCGAGATAGCTACGTTCGATGGTGATGCGATCCAGCTCGCTGCTTTCACCAATTTTCTCACTCAGCCCCAAAAACTCTTCCCGAAAGAACTGCCCCAGCACCAGATAGCCAAAATCGTGCAGCAGGCCAATCAGGTAACAGGTAGAGAGCCGTGGCTGGTTGCCTTTGGGCATCGCCTTGCAGAGCATCTGCATCAGGTTGGCGCTGTAGATGGAGTGTTTCCAGAAGGCATCCAGCCCCAGCGGGCCGTGACGTGGAATCTTGAAGGAGTCCAACAGCGCCAGCCCCATCGCCAGATTCATCACCATGTCAAAACCGAGCACCCGCACGATCGCCACATGCAGTGAATCAACGTCACCACGATAACCAAAATAGGGGGAGTTGGCGTAACGCAGCACCTGCGCCGTCAAGCTTGGATCAAGCTCCACCACCTTTACCAGCGCGTCGGCACTGGCGTCGGGATTGGCGCGCAAGGCAAACAGCCGTTGCGCCATCTCCGGCATGGCTGGCAGTTCGGTAATCTGCTCTACCCGCTGGCGGATGAAGTGGCTCTGGTCAATCGCCCCGGCTGGCCCGCCTCGCCCTCTGGTCATGATTGGCTCAATCGAAGTGGTGAAGTCACTGCCGAGCCAGGCGTTGATCTGCATCAACATAAAGTCTTTGCGACTCAGCTGGATCAGACGACCATGATCACCGGCAACAATGTAGACCTGCTCTGGCGTCGCCAGACTGGCATCGATAATCGTACGAATATTGTATGGTTCACCCAGCGGCGGAATCATACCGGGCTGACAATCAGCAAAGACAGATGAGAGCTGGGTCTGAAAGGCGGGTTCAACCGTGCGGTGCAAGAGCGCCGCAAGGCGTTGAAAATCAAGTTTATGGCTGGCGGGCAGGATCGCCATCAACAGGCCAAAGGGGTCGCGCAGAATCACCGGGTAGTAGAGGGCGCGTGGCTCAATCCCCGCCAGCCGGGCCGCCTCCAGCGGCGAACCAAAATGGCCCACCTCTAATACTGTGTAAACAACGTGTTTGTCATCCAGATACTGCTTAACGGTCTTTGCAATAGACATGTTGGCTCTGCCTTAGATTTCCCTTCCCCACCGCAGTGCAACTCCATTTGCGGCCCCCACTCTTGCCATAACCTAACTACTTCGTACGGCACTGCCTTGAGATCATGTTTTATAAAACATCTGTCTCATGAGAAAAAGGCATAACAACCGTACATGGCAAGGCCGTGACAATCACTTGCTTAACAATTGAATGTATCGTGTAGGTGAGGAAAATCTTTAGCATCGACAAATAACCAGTTGAAAATGGCCATGACAGACGCCATGGCCACCACTGCTTAACCGTTGCTGGCGGGGGCGGCACAGACCTCGGCAAGCTCCTCATAGCCGGGGGCATCACCATGGCCACCGCAATAGCGGCAGGCGGGGTCTCTTTTGAGTTTGAACTCGTCAAAGGTGGTGCGCAGGGCGTCGTAGTAGAGCATCTTGCCCAGCAGTGGTGAGCCGATGTTGAGCAGCAGCTTAAGCACCTCGACCGCCTGCAACAGCCCCATCACCCCGGGCAGTACGCCCAGCACGCCGATCTCGGAACATGAAGGGGCAGAACCTGGCGCCGGCATGGTGGGGAACATACAGCGGTAGCAGCCGCTGGGGGTTTCCGGGTGGTCGGGCCAGAAGACTGTCAGCTGTCCTTCAAAACGGTAGACCGCCGCATGCACGTTGGGTTTGCCCAGTTTGACGCAGGCGTCGTTGACCAGATAACGGGTGGGCAGGTTGTCGGTGCCATCCACAATCACGTCGTAGGCCGAGAAGATCTCCTCCACATTGCTGATATCCAGACGGGTCTCGTAGGCGACCACCTTGACCGCTGAGTTGAGCTGTTCGATCGACTCACGCGCCGAAGCGACCTTAGCCGTACCGACACGCGCCTCGGTGTGGATGATCTGGCGTTGCAGGTTACTGCGGTCGACCACGTCGTGGTCCACCAGACCAATCGTGCCGACACCGGCCGCCGCCAGGTAGAGGGCGGAGGGCGAACCGAGGCCACCGGCGCCGATCAGCAGCACCTTGCTACCCTTGAGTTTGAGCTGGCCCTCCACCCCCACTTCGGGCAACAACAGATGACGCGAATAGCGTTCCTGCTCTTCGGCACTCAGGACCTTAGGGATCTCAAATTTGAGACCCTGATTCTTCCAGCGGTTAAAACCACCCGCGAGCGAGCGAACATCGCTGTAACCAAGCTTCTGCAAGGCATCCGCCGCAAACAGGGAGCGCACGCCACCGGCACACATCACCACCAGCGGCCGGCTCTTGTCCGGTACCGCGTCTTCGATGCGCAGCTCCAGATAGCCACGGCCGATGCGCAGTGAACCTGCCGGCGTGCCGTTGGCAATCTCATCCGGCTCACGCACATCGACCAGCAGGCCGCCATTGGCGAGCAGCTGCTGCGCCGCTGTCGGTTCCACTTCTGGAACGTGCGCTTTCAGCTCATCCAGACGACGGTCCATACCCTTCATATAATCACTCCTAACGTTCTGTTTTGATCCATCAGGTTATCGACACTGATAGCCATGTTTTAAGATGGTCCGCCATTGTGCCCACTTTGACCGTAACCATTGAGCTATTTTTTAGCTGACGACTTGCCAACCGGTGACTTGCCGCCCGGCGACTGGGCACAACGAAAGCCCAGGTCGATAAAGGTGTAATCAGGTTTGAGGTTAAAGCGGTAGGCCGTACGATAGAAGTGACTGATCACATAGTGACCCATGCCACCCCAGCCGCCGCCGCGCACCACCTTCATCTTCTCGCCGAAGCTGTCACTCTTATATTGGCTGCCGGGATAGGGTTGATACCAGTCATCCACCCACTCCATCACATTACCGGCCATATCCTGTACACCGTAGGGCGAAGCGCCCTTGGGGTAGGTACCGACCGGCGCCACACCATGCTCCCAGCCCGCGCCACTGCCATCATTCAGGCGACTCTCATCCCACTGATTGCCCCACGGATATTCGTTACCTTTATCACCGCGGGCCGCCTTCTCCCACTCCACCTCGGTGGGTAGCCGCTTGCCCTGGGTCTTGCAGTAGTCATGCGCCTGCGTCCAGGTAACGCCAGTGACCGGCAGCTTATCGAACTGGGCCTGATGCGCCACCAGCGCCTCCAGCAGTGGCTCGTACTCCATCTTGCTGACGTCCACGTCGAGCTTGAAGGTAGTGGTTGCCAGCCGCCGTAGCGTCGGCAGATCGGCAAAACCGAGCACATCGCGCGACAGCAGATAGCCGTTCTCTTTCCAGCCCTGCGGAATCCAGTAGTTGTTGGCGACAACAAAATCGCGGAACTGGCCGTTGGTCACTTCAAATTTATCGATCCAGAACTGCGCCACGTTGATGCTGCGCTGCGGCGACTCATCCTGATACCAGGGTTTGGTGGAGCCAAACTCCTGGGCCTGGCCATCGCTATCCTGCAGATTACTGCCCATCACAAACGGACCGGCCGGAATCGCCACCATCTCTTTTGGCACTGCCGCCACACCATTGGCGCTGGCCAATGCCAATACAATCCAGACAAACCTTTTCATGCACCCGTCTCTACTATTGCCACGCCCCATTAAGGTTTGTTGAGCGCCCGTTCCAATGCTGCGACCGCCTGTAACTCCTCTATTGAGTAGTACTGCGCCGGGTCCATGGGCACCTGCGCGTTGCGATGAGGCAACAACACCAGCTCCGCCATATCTCTGTAAAGTTTGTTGCCCGTATCAAACTCTTGGCTGGCCATCTGTTTCAAGGTTGTGCTGTAGTCGTAACCCGCATCCTTAAACACCCGCTCCAGGAACTCCTTACGTCCATCACCGGGCAGACTTGCAGGACTGACAGCCAATCTGTTATCAGAAAGCTTCTCCCATGAGGCGGCCAGCTTTTCGAGCACCGCATTGTCACCCAGCGGCGCCGCCACGGGTAGCGCTGGCTCGCTGCTGCAACCGCTGAACAGCACTACTGTAAACAGCAGAACCCCGACACTCATCATCTTTTTGATCACGCTAAATCCCCTTGCTACAGATTTCATTGTTTAAGCACACCGGCGTCGTTCATCCAGCGGCTGATAAGGTTTGCCAAATCGGTATGACCCTCATTTTGCGCCACCATGCGCGGCGTCCAGCCATCCTCCGTCTGGGCGTTGAGATCGGCACCCGCATCGATCAAAAGACGCATAATCTCGCCCTTACCCTGCTGTGCCGCCCAGTGCAGCGCGCTCCACTTACCGTTATCAACGTGATGCACATCCGCGCCCCGGGCCAGCAGCACCTTAACCACCTCGGTATGTCCTTTCATGGCGGCGCGCAGCAGCGGTGACCAGCTGGTGTCGTCAACTGCGTTAACGTTGGCGCCATTATCCAGCAGCAGCGTCACCATCTCGACATTACCGAGACGGGCAGCGTGAGTCAGAGCGGTCCAGCCAAAACTGTTACGGGCATCGATATCACCACCCTTAGCCAGCTCCGCCACCACCCCCTTAGGATCAACTGCCACCACCCGCTCCATCAGCGGCGTATTGTTATCACAGGCGACCAGTAATCCCGCCAGCAGCAACACGGCCGCACCCTTAAAAAATCGTTTTATCATCCCCACCTCGTCCCCCATCTCTAATCAGCGAGCGGCCATTCTACCCGACACAC
>CAMTXZ010000126.1:0-29379 GCA_947085765.1 uncultured Chromatiaceae bacterium
AAAAACCAGATATTGCAGAATCCGTTCTTGTGGCCAAAAACTACTGCTTGGAGACTCATTTTCAGTGTGATACGAGGTATACAAAACCTTACCCGCACCATGATTAAATGACATTGTTAACGGTTTTACGCCCTCCTCATCACCCCCCCACCCCACCCAACTAACCGGTCCTTGAATCCATACTTTTGTACTACCCGACATCCCGGGGTGAATACCATTCATTACACCCCAACCACCAAGGAACCCTTGAACATGAACGGTACCGTCTTGATTACGACAAGGCGATCCCTGGCAACTTATATTATCCAACCAAGTCGCCAACTGATTATCCATAACCGTAGCATCTGATCTGATATTTTCATATCCAACCCCCGCCTCATTTGTCCGCTCTGGCTCAGTTACAGCCACATCATCGCCACCATAAAAATCGATATACTCTGGAAACACCTGTTCTACAAAATTATATGCCAAGTCGGTAATGTAAAGCTTACCACCTTGATTGACATAGGCACGTATCAATGCACGAACATTGGGGTCAATCAACACCTCATTTTCATAAGCATTACCACAGTTAATAAAAACCATATCGTAGGCATATATACGCGCCTGACCCGTTATACTATCCATATCAAACAACGCCATGAATTCCGGGTAATCCGCATCTAAATCGTATAACCCATCGTACAAATCAAACTTCTCTGAACCAAGCGCAAGGCGATTGTCACCATCCAACGTTCCCATGCCCAACTTAGCCAAAATATCCTCCATGCGATCAAATGATCCCGTGACCACAGCAAATTTGACGTTATTTGTTGTTAGGGAAACACCACCTAAATTAAGGCTGGATGCACCAGCAAGGTCCACGTTAATTGCATGAGAAAAACTGCCTTTCTTAATTTCAACCGGAAACGTAACTGTTGCGATCTGAGATATATCCAAAGAGAATTGGCCATTTGCATCGGTGCATGTAGCAACGACATAAGCACCAACCGGTGCTTCACACGGCAGCGTCCAGTTAATATTCATTGTTGATATCTGGCGTATTGGAACAGAATCTGGAATCGATACCGTTGCCCCCGCAATCGGAGTTTCTCCATTAGGTGTCATGATCCTACCCGTGACACTACCTTCGGGGAGGTTTGGGTTGGGTGCAGGTGCAGGTGCGCCACCGCCACCGCCACCGCCACAACCGGTGAGTGATATAACAACCCCCAAACAACCCATAAAAAAAGCTACCTTATAAGACATCCATGACAATGATTTCAATTTTAATCTCCAGAATAAAAACCCCTTCTGACAACACAAAAAGGATTGCTTCAAATCAGATCTCTATTACAAAAGAGCTGACTCATCATTTTATCCACAACAACATTTCCGACGCACTCAATATGGTGCATAACAGCGGTACTGTAAGCTGCTTCGACAACAGTCGATAGCTGTCATATTTGACAGTCAATACTTAATTTTTTGGAAATGAAAAAGCTGAAAAACCTATATCATTGGCACACCCATAAAACCTGGGCAGCACACAGCAGCCTAACAACCGAAATAGCTGCATTCAGGTATTGCTCATAACAACAGATTTGTGACAAGCTCTGCGACATTAATAGCCAGCACTCAGGGCGGCCTCATGAATATTCACAATTTTTACCGTGACTTACACCCTTTTTCAACGGCCATGAGTATTGATGAGATCACAGAACTTTGTCGTTTTCATTGCCATCAGCTGGGCTTTGATGCCTTTATCTACGCATTAAGAATTCCAACCTGCTTTTCCGAGGCACGTGTCATTGTAATCAATGGGTATCCAGCGCCATGGATTGACCGCTACTGGGAGCATGGTTACCATGCGAGTGACCCCGTTATTGCACATTGCAAGCAGTGCATCACACCGGTCAAATGGCACGACTTAATGATCGACAAACACTCTCTCAGTGAACAAGTGATGGCCGAAGCAGCCGAGCTCGGTCTCAAGGCTGGCATCAGCATGCCCGTCCACAGTCCGCATGGGGTGCTGGGCGTATTAAGTTTTGCAATCAATAGCAACAACCCAACCGTTAATAACAAACTCACGCAGTACGCGTTGCCCTATTTGCCACTACTGGCGGGATCTATTCATGAGGCGGTACTACGCGTCTCTAACCTGACCAACAAAGATAGCAAACTGCTACTAACTGCACGTGAGGTAGAGTGCATACGCTGGGCCGCTGCCGGCAAAACTTCTGGAGAGATCGCTCAGCTACTCAACCTGTCCGAACGCACCATCAATTTTCATTTGAACAATACCATGATCAAACTGGAAGTTAACAGCCGACAACATGCGGCGGTAAAGGCCGCGCTTCAAGGACTAATTGATTTCACCCCCTTTTAATGTTTGCGACCAAACCTGACCACCTTTTTTTCACCTGCACCAATAGGAGTTATGCAATGAGACACTTCCAATTAGTTGCCCTTTTTTTTCTTATCCCTGTTACCACATTCAGTCACGCTCAGGACGTCAAGGGGGGTAAGGACCATCCGCTGATTTCTCGCTATACCGATTCACAGCTCATCGCTTGGCATACCGTATCCTATGCCGAAATCAAACCCTTTACGATGCTGACCGATGATATCGCGCAGGAAAAGAAGCTGAGTCGAGATTTTGCCGTGGAAGGTGAACTTACCGAACTGTATTACCAATCCCCCAAGGGCCGTACGGCACTGGAAGTACAACGCAACTACGAAGCCGCGCTCAAACAGGCAGGTGCCGTACTGATGTACAGTTGCTCTGATAAGGGTACTTGGGGATGTTACAGCGGTGGCGGCCCAGCCACACAAGCCTTGCTGGATGGCGTCGTACCGTATAGCCAACAGATCGGCAGCCATTCAACGTATGAGGCATTCACCCCAGTCGCCAAAAACCTTCGCCTGTCTGTCTTTCGATTGTCACGCGGCGGCGCGGATACTTATATTACCGTCTATTCCATGGACATTCCGACAGACATTAAAACCTTTGGCGGACGCGCTTCAACGGCCCTGCAAATTGTCGAACCCAAAATAATGGACACTGGCAAGGTTGCCGTATTTGATGTTGCGAAGATCGCATCGGGGTTGAGCACAGAAGGAAAAATATCGCTGTACGGGATTTACTTTGATACGGGCAAATCCGATGTCAAACCCGAATCCAAGGCGCAACTGGACGTGATGGGAAAATTTCTAAAGCAGAATGCTGCACTCAAGGTATTCATTGTGGGCCACACTGACAATCAGGGTAACCATGAGACCAACATCGCACTATCACAACGTCGCGCTGATGCGGTGGTTGCAGCGCTGGTTAAAGATTACAAAATTGACGCCAAACGTCTTATGGCTAAAGGGGCGGCCAATATTTCACCTGTTGCAAGCAACAGCTCAGAGGCTGGTCGTACAAAAAATCGCCGGGTAGAGCTGGTTGAACAATAGATTGCACCGCTGTTTTACATCAACCATCACAACATAAAAAACGCCCGGACCAACCGGGCGTTTTCATGTCACTGCAACAACCTTTTCAAATCACGCCTTGAGGGTGTAATCCGCACCACAATAAGGACACTTGACCTTACCGCCGCTCTCTTTAATGGCGAGATAAACCCGTGGATGAGAGTTCCACAGACTCATGCCCGGCATCGGACAGCTCAATGGCAGGTCAGCCTCTGTGACTACATAGTGGTTCTCGGCGTTGGCCGGGATGGTGTTGACTGGAACAGGGTGTACCATGAATTGCTCTCCGTATTTAGGCTAGGATAGTTAAGCGAGTGTCAGCCATTTTTTGTGGGCTGCGCTGCGGCCGTGCACCACATCAAAGTAGTGCGCCTGCACCCGCTCGGTGATCGGGCCACGGCTACCGTTGCCGATAGCGCGGTTGTCGAGCATGCGGATCGGCGTCACTTCGGCGGCGGTGCCGGTGAAGAATGCTTCGTCAGCGATATAAACTTCATCGCGGGTGATGCGTTTCTCTTTAACGGTGTAACCCAATTCCTGCGCCAGGATGATGATGCTGTTGCGGGTGATGCCGTCCAGCGCTGAGGTCAACTCGGGGGTGTAGAGAACACCATCACGCACCAGGAAGAAGTTCTCGCCACTGCCTTCTGCCACATACCCTTCGGTATCAAGCAGCAGCGCCTCGTCGCAACCACTGCCCAGCGCCTCTTGCAGCGCCAGCATGGAGTTGACGTAGGAGCCGTTGGTCTTGGATTTGCACATGTTGGCGTTGACGTGGTGACGGGTGAAGGAGGAGGTGCGGACCTTGATCCCCTTCTCCATCGCCTCGGCGCCCATGTAAGAGCCCCATGACCAGGCGGCCACCATGGCGTGGGCCTTCAGCTTGTCGGCGCGTAACCCCATGCCTTCAGAACCAAAAAAGACCATCGGGCGGATGTAACCGGATTCCAGCTTGTTGTCACGCACCGCGGCGCGGATTGCCTCATTGATGGTCTGTTTATCAAACTCCATCTTCATGCCCATGATGTGGGCCGAGCGGAACAGACGATTGGTATGCTCTTCCAGACGGAAGATGGCGGCGCCCTCGTCGGTCTTGTAGGCGCGCACCCCTTCAAACACCCCCATGCCGTAGTGCAGGGTGTGGGTCAATACGTGTACCTTGGCCTCGCGCCATGGAACCATCTCACCGTCCAACCAGATGAAACCGTCCCGATCCGCCATACTCATTGTCTACTCTCCTGAATTTTCAAAAATCGTCTGTCGGGTGCGCCGTGCCAAAATCGCCTCACGGGACAGCCACTACGCACCCTATTTACCTCCGCAGCCAGTCGGGTGCGCACAGCACATCCAACTCAACTCCGGTGGCGAAAGAGCCTATTCTACCGGTTCCAGCAATTCACGCCAGATTCGAGTGACACCCTGACGCCATTCAGCATTAGGCGCCTCGTCCACTACCGTGCCCTGCTCCTGCAAGGCACGCCGATGCACCTCAACACGATAGGCGCGATAACCATCCGCCAGCAGGGTAGCATCGGCCTCGGCCAGCAACCCTTCATGGGCAAGCGTTTCAAGCAGACGAATGGTATCGCTCCAGCGCAGCAGCGCGGGGTGGTCGTAGGCCCAGCGCAAGACGCCGTACTGCACGATGAATTCGATGTCGGCAATGCCACCCGCATCCTGCTTCAGGTCAAACTGGCCGGGCTTGCTCTTGGCCAGGGCGTCGCGCATCTTCTGGCGCATCTCACGCACCTCGCGTTGCAACTGTGCGGCGTCACGCTGACGTCCCAACACTTCGCTGCGCACGGCGGCAAACTGCTGCCTCAAACCCTCGTCACCGGCCACTACCCGCGCCCGCACCAGGGCCTGATGTTCCCAGGTCCAGGCGCTGGCGCGCTGATATTCAATGAAGGCGTCGATACCACTCACCAGCATGCCGGCCTCACCGCTGGGGCGCAGCCGAGCATCGGTCTCGTAGAGCATGCCGGAGGGGGTGCGAGCCGTCATCATGTGAATGATGCGCTGCCCAAGGCGGGCAAAAAAGACGTTGTTATCAACCACCGATTCGCCAGTTGTTACCTGCAAGTCACCGTGACTGCCGTGAATAAAAACCAGATCAAGGTCCGAGCTATAGCCCAACTCGATGCCGCCGAGCTTGCCATAGGCAATCACAATAAAACCGGGTTCTTGGGCATCCACAGCGCAGTGGGGCCGCCCATGTTTGGCGACCAGATAGGCGTAGGCAAGTCGTACCACAGCGTTCACCACCACCTCGGCCACCTCGGTGAGGTGGTCGGAGATCACCATCAGCGGATAGACCTCCATCACATCAGTGGCGGCGACACGCAGCACGTTGGTCAGCTTGAAACGGCGCAGCAGCTCCATCTGCTGCTCCTGATCGTCACCGACATGGTCGAGCATCTGTTGCAGCTCAGCTTCAAGATCAGCACGGGTTGGCGGTGAGTAGAGGGTGCGCGGGTCGAGCAGCTCATCCAGCAACAGTGGGTGACGCGCCAACTGCACCGCGACCCAGGGGCTGGCGGCACAGAGCCGCACCAGCTGCGACAGCGCCATCGGGTTCTCCACCAGCAGCGCCAGGTAGGCGGTGCGGCGCAAAATCGCCTCGATCAACGGGATCAGCCGCGCCAGCGCTACGGTCGGCTGTTCGGTGGCCGCCACCGCCCCGAGCAGCAGCGGCATTAGCCGGTCCATACGCTCCTTGCCGCGCGCCGACATGTTCTTGTAGGCCGACCCTTCACGCAGCCGCTCCAGCAGCCGCAGCGCCTCTTCCGGTTGCTCATACGCATTTGCCGTCAGGGTGGCGGCCGCTGCGGCTGCGGTCTCAGCAGCGGACCAGACGTCATCAAATACCGAACCTTGCTCAGCGGCCTGATCACGCTGCGGCGCGGTGAATACCTGTTCAAAATGGCTATGAACTGTACCCATGTGTTTGTGCAAATCAAGCTCAAAATCGCTCCAGCGCTGATACCCCATCGCCAATACCAGCCGCTCACGATCGATCTCGCTACTGGGCAGTTCATGAGTCTGCTGATCGGCAATCGATTGAATACGATTTTCGGTATTGCGCAGAAAGATATAGGCCGACTGCAGGGCGATAACAACATACTGCGGCAGATACTGCTCGTCGGCGATGACATTCAACACCGGCTGAATCGGCCGAATCTGCAAACGGGGATTACGACCACCGTGGATCAGCTGATAAGTCTGGCCGATGAACTCCACCTCGCGAATGCCGCCGGGGCCAAGTTTGACGTTGCCCTCCATGCCCTTACGCTGCACCTCGCGGCTGATCATCGTCTTCATCTCGCGCAGCGACTCAAACACGCCGTAGTCGAGATAACGGCGATAGATAAAGGGGCGCAATCGCTGTAACAGCTCGGCGCCGGCGGCTTGATCACCGGCCACCACCCCCGCCTTGATCATGGCGTAACGTTCCCATTCACGACCGTGGGTCTGGTAGTAGTTTTCCATGGCATCAAAACTGATCGCCAGTGGCCCGGCCTCGCCAAACGGGCGCAGGCGCATGTCCACACGGAAGACAAACCCTTCAGCAGTGGGCTGGTTAATCACACTGATCAAGCGCTGCCCAAGCCGCAGAAAATATTCGCCATTGCTCAGCGGATGTGCGCCATCGGTCTCACCCTCTTCCGGGTAGGCAAAAATCAGGTCAATGTCGGAGGAGAAGTTGAGTTCGTCAGCGCCCAGTTTGCCCATGCCCAATACCACCATGGATTGCGGCAGACCGCTCTGCTCGCCATGCGGGGTGCCACGCTCCTGGCTCTGCCAGCGGTGCAGCTGCTCCAGTGCCATATCAACACAGGCGCTGGCCAGCGCCGAAAGGTCAGACAGACTCTCCGCCAGCGGCGCCCACCCGGCGATGTCACGCCAGGCGATGCGCACCATCTCGCGCCGCCGGTAGTGGCGCAATACCACCCCCAGGCCGGCATCGTTACTGACCCCTGCCAGTGCTGGCAACAGCGCCTCACGCTGACGCTGCGGCGCGTAGATGTTCATCAGATCACCGCTCGCCAGCAGCTCCACCAGCAGCTCCGGATAGCGGACGCAGGCCTTGGCGACAAATTCGCTACTGGCCCAGACCCGCGCCAGCACTGTCAGAAACTCATCGTTGTGGCTCACCTCTATGCCCTGCTTCTGAGCGTTCAGGGCAAAGTCGCGCCACTGCTGGCTGACGCTATTGCGCAGCAGCTGGGGAAGCTGCTCCAGCACTGCATCAGGGAGTTCTAAAACCGTAGCGTCGTAGCTGTTCTGCATTTGAATTACGCCCTTCATTATTTATTGCAAAATCATAGCACTTCTCAAGTTGATCCTGACCTCGCCGATATCTGGGAACAGACCGCACACTCACCAACACAGGCCTTTATCGAGCATGGAACTCAAAGACTATCTAAAAATAATGGTCATGAAAGATGCCTCTGACCTCTACCTCACCACCGGGGCGCCCGCCAGCGCCAAGATCCAGGGGCAACTGACACCGCTGGAGGCGACGCCGTTGCCACCGGGGCGGGTGCAGGAGATTGCCTACCAGATCATGGATGAGGAGCAGAAAACAGCCTTCAAGGAGCGCCCTGAGTGCAACATGGCCATCTCCGAACCGGGGGTGGGACGTTTTCGGGTCAATATCTTCAAACAGCGCAACCAGGTCGGCATGGTGATCCGCGCCATCAAGATGGACATCCCCAGCTGGCAGAGCCTCGGCCTGCCCGAAATACTCACCAAACTGGTGATGCAGAAGCGTGGCCTGGTGCTATTTGTTGGTGGCACCGGCTCGGGCAAATCGACCTCGCTGGCGGCGCTGATCGACTATCGCAACAGCAACAGCGCCGGTCACATCATCACCATCGAAGATCCGATCGAGTTTGTGCACAAACACAAAAAATCGATCGTCAACCAGCGCGAAGTGGGCGTCGATACCCTGAGCTGGGAGGATGCGCTGAAGAATACCCTGCGGCAGGCCCCCGATGTCATCCTCATCGGTGAGATCCGTGACCGCGAGACCATGGAGCACGCCATGGCCTTTGCCGAGACCGGCCATCTGGCCATCTCGACACTGCACGCCAACAACGCCAACCAGGCGCTTGATCGCATCATCAACTTCTTCCCCGAGGAGCGCCACAAACAGCTGATGCTCGACCTGTCGCTGAATCTGCGCGGCTTTGTCTCGCAACGGCTGATCCCGACCATCGACGGCAAACGTGCCGCTGCCATCGAGGTGCTGCTCGGCACCCCGCTGGTCTGCGACCTGATCCTCAAGGGCGAGATCACCGCCATCAAAGAGGTGATGTCGAAATCAGAGAACATCGGCATGCGCACCTTCGACGCGGCACTCTACTATCTCTACAAAGAGGGGCGCGTCACCCTGGAAGAGGCGCTGCGCAACGCCGACTCACCCAACAACCTGCGGCTGCGCATCAATCTGGAAGAGAAGGGTGGCCAGGCGACACCTGGTGGCGCGGGAGGATTGAGCCTGGCGGGTGAAGAAGAGCCGCCCCAACCGACCAGCAGCGTCGGTACCAGTACCGCCAACTACAAACTCGCCGATTAATCTGGCATCACGCAGACGACAAAAAGCCCCGCCACTCTCACAAGTGACGGGGCCCTTTATTTAGGCTGCAATAGTGCGGCTGATTACATCATGCCGCCCATACCACCCATGCCGCCCATATCAGGCATTCCACCACCACTGGCTGGCTGTGGCTTGTCAGCCACCATCGCTTCAGTGGTGATCATCAGGCCAGAGACAGAGGCTGCGTTTTGCAGTGCTGAACGGGTCACCTTGGTTGGATCCAGGATACCCATCGCCAGCATGTCGCCATACTCGCCAGTCGCCGCGTTGTAACCGAAGGAGCCTTTTCCTTCACGTACCTTGTTGACGACCACTGAGGCCTCATCACCGGCATTGATCACAATCTGACGCATCGGCTCTTCCATGGCACGACGGGCAATGCTGATACCAACGTCTTGGTCATGGTTGTCGCCCTTCAGATCCTTAAGTGCGTCAATCGCACGGATCAGCGCTACACCACCGCCAGGCACAACACCCTCTTCCACCGCTGCACGGGTTGCATGCAGGGCATCTTCAACACGCGCCTTCTTCTCTTTCATCTCCATCTCAGTGGTTGCGCCCACTTTGATGACGGCAACACCACCGGCCAGCTTGGCAACACGCTCTTGCAGCTTTTCACGGTCGTAGTCAGAGGTGGTGTTTTCGATCTGGGCACGAACCTGGGCAACACGGGCCTTGATCTCCTCGGCAGAGCCAGCACCGTCGATAAGAATGGTGTTGTCTTTGCTGATCTGCACACGCTTGGCTGTCCCCAGATCTTCCAGAGTCACCTTCTCCAGTGACAGGCCAACCTCTTCAGAGATCACCTGGCCACCGGTCAGGACAGAGATATCCTGCAACATCGCCTTACGACGGTCACCAAAACCCGGTGCCTTAACGGCACAGACCTTAACGATGCCACGAATGTTGTTAACAACCAGGGTTGCCAACGCTTCGCCTTCGACATCTTCAGCGATGATCAGCAGTGATTTGCCAGACTTGGCAACAGCTTCCAGCACTGGCAACAGTTCACGGATGTTAGAGACCTTCTTGTCGTAGATCAGGATGTAAGGCGCTTCCAGATCGGCAGACATACTCTCCTGGTTGTTGATGAAGTAAGGGGAGAGGTAGCCGCGATCAAACTGCATGCCTTCAACCACGTCCAGTTCGTTATCCAGACCGGTGCCCTCTTCGACGGTGATAACACCCTCTTTACCCACTTTTTCCATCGCATTGGCGATGATGGTGCCGATCTCTTCATCAGAGTTGGCAGAGATGGTGCCTACCTGAGCGATAGACTTGGTATCAGCACAAGGCTTGGAGATCTTTTTCAATTCGGCAACCGCAGCAATGACTGCCTTGTCGATACCGCGCTTCAGATCCATTGGGTTCATACCGGCAGCCACCGCCTTCATGCCCTCAGCCAGAATCGACTGGGCCAGAACGGTAGCAGTGGTGGTGCCATCACCGGCGATGTCGGATGTCTGGGAAGAGACCTCTTTCACCATCTGCGCGCCCATGTTTTCAAAACGATCTTCCAGATCGATCTCTTTAGCAACTGAAACACCATCCTTAGTGATGGTCGGTGCGCCAAAGCTCTTTTCCAGCACCACGTTACGGCCCTTAGGACCCAGGGTAACCTTAACGGCATTAGCCAGGATGTTGACCCCAGCAACCATACGGCTGCGGGCATCGGCGCCAAATTTTACGTCTTTTGCTGACATGTCTTATTCCTCTATATAAATGTTGGGTGTGTTACTGCGGTGCGACTTACTTGGCGTCAATAACAGCCACAATGTCGTCTTCACGCATGACCAGCAGTGTTTCACCTTCAACTTTGATCTCAGTACCGGCATATTTGCCAAACAGCACCTGGTCGCCCACTTTCACATCCAGCGGACGTTTGTCACCGTTTTCCAGAATCTTGCCGTTACCGGCAGCAATCACTTCGCCACGCACTGGCTTCTCGGCGGCAGAGTCAGGAATGAAAATGCCACCCGCTGAAGTACGTTCTTCTTCCATCCGGCGAACCACAACGCGGTCGTGCAAGGGACGAATATTCATTTTTTAAACTCCAAAAATCAAAAGGTTATGAAAAATCAAGAGTGGCAACGCCATAATTAGCACTCACCACCCAAGAGTGCCAATAATAATAGGGGCTAAAAGCCTGGAGTCAAGGGGAGTTCCTGGAATCAGCAAATATAAAGCCGCCAACCACAGCAACAGACAACCCTACGGCGAGCCGAGCGAACTCAATAAAAAAAACTATGGCAATAAATCGCGCGGAAAACGGTAATAGTTCCTTTTGCCGCGCCCTCGAATCACGAAAAATCACACTGTGATCCAAACAGGCAAAAACCTGCACCGGATTGCATCACAGTCAATTAACCAGCTCGAGGAAAACATTATGAAACAGCAACTTATCACATTCATCCTGTTAATGGGAACATCAGCAGCCGTCCTGGCGGCACCACCCCATCTGCCCTCTGTCTACACGGGCGGTAATCTCTGGACCATCACTGCCTATGACGACGCCTCGCCAGCCCATGCTCAGTGGGCCACACAGGGGATCTGCTTCTTACCGCCTGCGGTGGTAGGCACACACGAACGTGGCTACTGGTACTCC
This sequence comes from uncultured Chromatiaceae bacterium, assembly GCA_947085765.1. Taxonomy (GTDB): domain Bacteria; phylum Pseudomonadota; class Gammaproteobacteria; order Tenderiales; family Tenderiaceae; genus JAKFXL01. The sequence goes on from CAMTXZ010000126.1 coordinate 11,667, forward strand.
GTCACCTTCCCCGACTGGAATGGCATCTACAGCCAGGAGGGTGATCAGCTGTTTATGCATGGCGACTACGCCAAAGATGTGGGACATGACGGCATGAACATCAACATCGACACCGCCCGCACCGCCGGCGGTCACTGGCATGAGTGGCGTGAAAACGGTGCATTTGGCAATACCATAGGGTTTGTGAATGCCACCATGCAGCGGGTTGGAAGCTGTAAATCGATCTCTGCCACACAACTATCCGCACTCAATATTCCGCCCCGCTATCTGCTGGATGGCAAAGAGGCGCAACTGCCAGCTGAACCCAATCAACGCCCAGTCGATCTACAGGCAGCGCCTTATGTGCTGGAGATCTTTAAATAGCACGAGGGGCAAAACCATCAGCCGCTCAGTGGTTCTTCTTAAGGCAACTTAAGAGCAACATCTCCTCCGCGCATGGTTAGCCTGTCGAACCATGCACGGAGGAGTCCACCCCATTTAGTACGCCACTACGAAAAGTTGAGATAGACAAAAACACCCCACCTCAACGCCGCTCATCATCCTTCCAATATTCACCAATGAGGGTGCGCGGACCATGGTCGCCGGATGCTGGACCACTCCCAGTACCGGTAGTCGCCACAACGCCACGCCGGATAGCCCAGATAATCAACTTGCGCCGTAGCGCCGGTATCAGACAGATAAAACCAATCGTATCGGTAAAAAAGCCCGGCGTCAGCAGCAGCACACCACCGACAAGCAGCACCGCACCTTCCATCACCTCAATGGCCGGGATCTGGCCACGCGCCAACATCGCCTGTACCCGCATCAGCGTAGCAAACCCCTGCTGCCGCAACAGCACCGCCCCGAGCACGGCGGTAAATACCACCAAAAAAACTGTCGGCAGCGCACCGATCAGACTACCCACTTTGATCAGCAGATAGATCTCAATCAATGGAATAAGAAAAAACAGCGCCAGCAGCAGCCGGAAAGAGAACATAAATATCACCTTGTTTTGGGAAGGGCTACCCTTCGTAGGTGGGGGCGACCCGATCAATATACTAGCCCCCTTTGCCCTGCCGGGCCGGTTCCGGTATCTTGCCCGACCATGACCACAAACTACCAGATCATCCTCAGCACCTGCCCAGACATTGCCAGCGCCCGCACCATCGCCACCGCAGTGGTGAAGCAGGGGCTGGCGGCCTGTGTCAACATTGTGCCCGGCGTTGAGTCCATCTACCAATGGCAGGGAGCGATCGAACAGAGCAACGAACTGCTGCTGATCATCAAAACACAGACCGAGTGTTACGCCGCCCTGGAGCAGATGATCCTGACACTACACCCCTATGAACTTCCAGAGATCATCGCAGTCCCATTGACCACGGGGCTACCAGCCTACCTGAGCTGGATTGACGCCAATCTGAAACAGATTAATGAATAATGTATAGAGTGATGATACCCGCCATGAAGTTCTGCTCACGCCTGTTTACCCCCGTCATCCTGGCCATCTCTCTGATCGGTGGTGCAACACTATCTTTACAGGCCCAGGCCGAAGACCCCACCACCCTAACCATCTCCAAGCCGGCAAATAGCGGCATAACAAATCTCTTCTCATCACTCGGTCAGCGGCTGGGGATCGGCGGCAACCAAGAGCAGTTTTTGCCACCAGAGCAGGTCTTTATCCTCAGCGCCGAGGTGGTCAACGCCCACCAGCTGGCCATCACCTGGAATATCGCTGACGGTTACTACCTCTATCGCGACAAGTTCAAGTTCACACTCAACGAGGTTACTGGCATCACGTCTGGCATCACGTCTGGCATCACGTCTGGCATCAGCGTGGGTGAGGCCCGCCTGCCCAAAGGCAAAGAGAAACACGACGAGAGCTTTGGCCTGATGGAGGTCTACTACCATGAGGTGACCGTGCTGTTGCCGCTCAATCGGGAGAACATGGCTGCCACCGACATCACCTTGACGGCCCACTATCAAGGGTGTGCCGAGGCCGGTTTCTGTTATCCACCGATGAAGCAGGAGCTGCTATTAAACCTGCCAGAAGCGACCACCGTCAGCAGCGCCGCCACCACCACAGCCACCCCCTTTACCGACCAGGACCGCTATGCCCGCGGCCTGGCAGAAAACAGTCTGCTACTGAGCATGCTGAGCTTCTTTGGCCTGGGACTGCTGCTCTCCTTTACCCCCTGTGTCTTTCCAATGATTCCGATCCTCTCCAGCATCATCGCCGGTCAGGGCAGCACCATCACCACCCGCCGCGCCTTCTGGCTCTCACTTACCTATGTGCTGGCGATGGCCGCGACTTACACCGGAGCGGGCGTTCTCGCCGGTCTGTTTGGCAGCAACCTGCAGGCGCTGTTCCAAAACCCATGGATTCTGGGCAGCTTCAGCGTGCTCTTTGTACTGCTGGCGTTCTCGATGTTTGGCTTTTATCAGCTACAAATGCCACAGGCCATTCAGAGTCGCCTCAACCAGATGAGCAACAAGCAGCAGGGTGGCACCTTTATCGGCGTCGCCATCATGGGGCTACTCTCAGCCCTGATCGTCGGCCCCTGCATGGCTGCACCGCTGGCCGGGGCGTTGATCTACATCGGCCAGAGCGGTGACGCCCTGCTCGGCGGCGCCGCCCTCTTTGCCCTCAGCATCGGCATGGGGCTGCCACTGCTGATCATCGGCACCTCAGCGGGTAAATTCCTGCCACGTGCGGGCAGCTGGATGAACAACGTCAAGGCGATCTTTGGTGTGCTGCTGCTGGCAGTCGCCATCTGGATGCTGGAACGCATCATCCCGGCAGCGCTCACCCTGGCGTTGTGGGGCGTGCTGCTGGTGGTCTGCGCCATCTACCTGGGGGCGCTGGAGCATCTCCAGCCCGAGGCTGGCGGCTGGCACAAACTCTGGAAAGGTCTGGGCATTGTCATGCTGGTCTACGGCAGCATGCTGCTGATTGGCACCCTCTCTGGCGGCAGCGACCCACTGCGGCCACTCGATGGCCTGCGCGGCAGCAACACCGCTGCTGCGCAACAACATGGAGTTACCTTTCATCAGATCAAAGGGGTTGACGGCCTGCAGCAGGCAATGACTCTCGCCAACAGCCAGGGCAAATCGGTCATGCTCGATTTCTACGCCGACTGGTGCATCTCCTGCAAAGAGATGGAAAAGCGCACCTTTTCCAACCCCGCCGTGCAGAATACGCTGCGTGATGTTGTGCTGCTACAGGCCGATGTCACCGCCAACGATGCGCAGGATCAGGCACTGCTGAAAAAATTTGGCATCTTTGGCCCGCCCTCAATACTCTTCTTCAACCCCGCAGGGGAAGAGCTGTCACAATACCGTCTGGTTGGCTTCCTTGAACCTGAACGGTTCAATACCCTGGCAGCCACTGCACTCAACTGATCGGAACGGCTAATGAACAAAAAACTAATAATAGGCGGAGCGCTTGTGCTCTTTGTGCTGGGCGCTGTCATGGGCAATTACGCCATCAAACTGCTGCGCCAACCGCCCGCCCCCTCTGTCGCCACCCAGTCGCTGATCGGTTCAGCCATGCCCCAGTTCAGCATGCTGGGTCTGGACAGTGTGCGCGAGGATATCAATCAGTGGCAAGGCAAGGTTCGGGTAATCAACTTCTGGGCCACCTGGTGCCCCCCCTGTAAACGGGAGATCCCCGACCTGATCGAGCTTCAGACAAGTTACGGTAACCAGGGGCTGCAAATCATCGGCATCGCCCTGGATAACAGAGCGGCAGTAAGTGAGTACGTCGAAGAGTCTGGCATCAACTATCCGATACTGCTGGGCGACGAGGCAGTCGAGGTTGCCGAGAAACTGGGCAACGACATGGGTATTCTACCCTACACCGTTATTGTTGATCAGCTTGGCAATATCGCCTATGTGCGCTACGGCGAAGTACAGCGCAACACCCTCGAACGCGAGATCAAAAAACTGCTCTGAGTCACCGTTGGGGCGCGTAATTGCCGGAAATATTGTTGGTGAGTTATTACAAGTTAGCCGCAACTTCAGACAAAAACTGGACAAAAATGGCCCACACGTGACAAAATCGCCCCACTCGACTGGATGAGTTGATGCCCGATTGGCATGTAATGCAACTCATCCGCATGATTCAATCCAGACCCTGTTCACACTGAGGAGTTTCATGGCCAAGTTTCTGCTGCTCAATGGTCCCAATCTCAATCTGCTGGGCAGCCGCGAACCGACGCACTATGGCGCCACCAAGCTGGTTGATATTGAACAGCAGCTGCAGGAGAGCGCCCGCCAGGCGAGCCACGAACTAAACTGCTTCCAGAGTAACGCCGAACATGAGCTGGTGAACCACATTCAAGATGCTGCCACTCAGAAGATCGATTTCATCATCATCAACCCGGCCGCCTTTACCCACACCAGTGTCGCCATACGCGACGCCCTGAGCGCAGTAGCGATCCCGTTTATCGAGATCCACTTATCAAACATTTATGCCCGCGAAGCGTTCCGCCGTCACTCCTATTTTTCGGATATTGCGGTCGGCACCATCAGCGGCTTAGGGGCCCAGGGCTACCACCTGGCTTTACTGGCAGCAATTAACTATCTATCCAAACACTCATGACAACGGTTAAAACATCAAAAATGGATATTCGCAAAGTCAAAAAACTGATTGAACTCCTGGAAGATTCCGGCATTGCCGAGATCGAGATTCACGAAGGAGAAGAGTCCGTCCGCATCAGTCGCTACCCCACCGGCCAAGCCGCCATGCAGATGATGCCCATGGCGCACAACATGGCCATGCCCGCTGCAATGCCGCCCGTCGCCGCGCCAGCCCCCGCAGCAACCGCGGCAGAAACAGCAATCGCCCGGGGTCACACCGTCACCTCACCGATGGTCGGCACCTTCTACCGCGCTGCATCGCCGGGCGCCAAAGAGTTTGTTGATATCGGCCAGCAGGTCAATGTCGGCGACACACTCTGCATCATTGAGGCGATGAAGATGCTGAATCAGATCGAAGCAGACAAATCCGGCAAAGTCAGCGCCGTCCTGGTGGAAAACGGTCAGCCCGTTGAATTCGGCCAGCCGCTCTTTGTGATCGAATAAACCATCAGGGAAGAACCGGATTTATGTTCGAAAAAATTGTTATCGCCAATCGCGGCGAAATTGCGCTGCGTATCCTGCGTGCCTGTCGGGAGATGGGCATTAAGACCGTTGCCGTCCACTCCAGCGCCGACCGCGACCTCAAACATGTACGGCTGGCGGATGAATCGGTCTGTATCGGGCCTGCCTCCTCGGCCCTGAGCTACCTCAACATCCCGGCCCTGATCAGCGCCGCCGAGGTCACCGACGCTGTCGCCATCCACCCCGGTTACGGTTTCCTCTCGGAGAACGCTGACTTTGCCGAGCGTGTCGAAGAGAGCGGCTTTGTCTTCATCGGCCCGCGCCCCGAGACGATCCGCCTGATGGGCGACAAGATCTCCGCGATTGAAGCGATGAAGGCCAGCGGCGTGCCCTGCGTGCCCGGCTCCGGTGGTCCACTCGACGACGATGACGACGCCACCCTGCGCATCGCGCAGGAGATCGGCTACCCGGTGATCATCAAGGCCGCCGGCGGCGGTGGTGGACGTGGCATGCGTGTGGTCCACAGTGAAGCGGCCCTGCTCAACGCCATCGCCATGACCAAGGTCGAGGCGGGCAACGCCTTTGGCAACAGCACTGTTTATATGGAGAAATACCTCGAAAACCCGCGTCACATCGAATTCCAGATGCTGGCCGATACCCACGGCAACGCCATCTATCTGGGCGAGCGCGACTGCTCCATGCAGCGCCGCCACCAGAAGGTGATCGAAGAGGCGCCCGCCCCCGGCATCACAGAAGAGCAGCGTACCCGCATGGGTGAGGTGTGTGCCGAGGCCTGCCGCAGGATCAACTATCGCGGCGTTGGCACCTTCGAGTTCCTCTATGAAAACGGCGAATTCTACTTCATCGAAATGAATACCCGGCTCCAGGTGGAGCACCCTGTCACCGAGTTAATCACCGGCGTCGACCTGGTAAAAGAGCAGATCCGTGTCGCCGCAGGCGAGAAGCTCTCCTACCAGCAGAGCGATATCAAGATCAACGGCCACGCCATCGAGTGTCGTATCAACGCTGAAGACCCAGACACCTTTATGCCCTGCCCCGGCACCATCGGCGTCTACCACTCCCCAGGCGGTCCCGGCATCCGCGTTGACTCGCACATTTACAGCGGTTACACCGTGCCGCCTTACTACGACTCCATGATCGGCAAGCTGATCGCCCATGGCGACACTCGCGCCTCGGCCATGGCCCGCATCACCACCGCCCTGGACGAGTTGATCATTGAAGGGATCAAAACCAATACCTCTCTGCACCGGCGCATGGTGCGTGACGCCGCCTTTATAGCGGGCGGCACCAGCATCCACTATCTGGAAAAGAAGCTGGGCATGAAGTAATCCTGCAAGGGGCGCTCAATGCCCCTTGCCTCTTTCACCTCCAAACAGACATCACTATGCCCTGGCTACAACTCAAACTCGATACCACCCCCGAACAGGCCGAACAGGTCAGTGACCTGCTGAGTGAACTCGGCGCCGCCGCCGTCACCTTTGAAGATGCCAAGGATCAGCCGATCTTCGAACCTGACCCCGGCGAAACACCGCTCTGGAACAGCACCCGGATAGTAGGGCTGTTTGAGTCTGACTGGGATATGGAGGCGGTCATCGAGCAGCTTCAGCAACAGCTCGGCAACGATGCCATCCACCACCTGCACGTCGACCCACTCGAGGATAAAGATTGGGAACGGGCCTGGATGGAAAGTTTCAAGCCGATCCGTTGCGGCGAGCGACTCTGGATCTGCCCCAGCTGGCATACCCCAGAGGCCGATGGGGCTGTCAATGTCATGCTCGATCCGGGTCTCGCCTTTGGCACCGGCACCCACCCCACCACCTGGCTCTGCCTGAAGTGGCTGGATGGCCACCCCCCGGCTGGCAAAACCGCCATCGACTTTGGCTGCGGCTCGGGCATTCTCGCCGTCGCCGCCGCGCTGCTCGGCGCCAAACATGTCGACGCGGTTGATCACGACCCGCAAGCGATCCTGGCGACTCATGACAATGCGAAAAAAAATCGCGTCAGCGACCGCATCGACGCCTGGCTGCCGCAGCAGTTCCAGGAACAGTCCAAGCGCGAGCCAGTCGACCTAATGCTCGCCAACATCCTTGCCAATCCACTGATCGAGCTGGCGCCGCAACTCGCCGCACTGGTCAAGCCGGGCGGCCAGATCGTACTCTCCGGCATCCTCATCGAGCAGGCACAGGCCGTCAGCGACCGTTATCAGGAGTGGTTTGAGATGGCTCCGATGACGACTCAAGAGGAATGGGTTAGGCTTGACGGCGTGCGGCGTTAAAGAGATCGCCCTCGCCGGTCGATTACTACCTCATCCACAACACGGCACATAGATGTATACACACTGCCCCCACTGCGACACCTGCTTCCGCGTTGCCAGCGAACAGCTTAAAGCTGCCCGCGGCAGCGTCCGTTGTGGCCGTTGCTTTGGCACCTTCAACGCATTAGAACATCTTGTCGATGAACCGCCCCAGCCACAGACGCCGCCGCCCGCACTGACCGCCGCTGCCACCAAAAAACAGCCACCTGCATCACCGTTACCCACAACATTAAAAGTAGCGCCGCCGCCCGCCGCCCCCACGGCCGCCATCACCCTGGTGCAGCCAACCACAGTCATACCCACGCCAGCACCACGGCTAAAGCCAGCACCAGCACCAGCACCAGAGCTAAAGCCAATACCACAACCAGCGCCAATACCGGCACCAGAACCAACTCCGGTACCAACACCGGCACAGACTCCGATACCAGTATTACACTCATCGGCAGCGACCCATCCAGCCGCCGAAGCCGCAATCGCCTCAACGCCTCCGCCCCAGCTCCTTCATGAGGCGCAAATCGAACAGCTGGTCGAGGCATCCCAGCCCACCGCCCACAACCCAACCCATAAGCGCCTCTGGCTCTGGACGTTCTTGACGCTGCTCCTGGCGCTGCTCTTTATGACGCAATACGCCTGGTTCAATCTGGCCACGTTGGCCCAACAGTCGTCGCTACGCCCTGCGCTACAGACGATGTGCAGCCTGCTCGACTGTGAAGTACCGCTCATTAAAGCGCCCTACATGATCACACTGGTAGAGCGTAATATCCGCAACCACCCCAAACGCCCAGGTGTACTCCAGGTCAATGCCCGCATCATCAGTAAAACCCTCGACCCACAGGCCTACCCGCTGATGAAGCTGAGCCTGCATGACATCACCGGCCACGTACTGGCAACGCGACGCTTCACCCCTGATGAGTATCTGGACAAAGGGGTCGACCAGAAGCTCGGCATGGCGCCCCAACAGCCCGTCGACATTTTGCTCGAGCTGGATGACCCGGGCAAAGAGGCGGTAGGTTTCGAGTTTGCGTTCCACTAAACGCAGACCGGCGACAAACAGGATATTTTTTAAATTTTATCGCCGTCACCCGCGCCAAACTCGTAGACCGTCAAAGAGTTGCGCAACACCACCACTTTCTGAGCGGCGGCGGTGAGCTGTTTTTCCTGTCACAACCCTTTCCCATGCACTTATTTGCCGGTATCATCTCCCCCTGGCCCAAAGCCAACACCAAGTGAATCCCATGAAAATCGGTCCATATACACTAAAAAACAACCTGGTACTCGCGCCAATGGCGGGCGTCACCGACCGTCCTTTCCGCCAACTCTGCAAGCAATTGGGGGCCGGCATGGCCGTGTCCGAGATGGTCTCCTCCAACTCACTGCTGTGGGGCAGCGAAAAGACCAAACGCCGCGCCAACCACGACGGCGAGAGCGAGCCAAAATCGGTGCAGATCATGGGCGCCGACCCTAAACTCATGGCCGAAGCGGCACGCTACAACGCCGATCAGGGCGCCCAGATCATCGACATCAACATGGGCTGCCCGGCAAAAAAGGTCTGCAACGTCGCCGCTGGCTCGGCCCTGTTGCAGCATGAAGCGCTAGTTAAAGAGATCCTGGAAGCGGTGGTTGCCGCTGTTGAGATCCCCGTCACCCTCAAGATCCGCACCGGTTGGGACACCGCCAACCGCAACGGCGTTACCATCGCCCGCATCGCCCAGGAGTCCGGCATTCAGGCGCTGGCGATCCATGGCCGTACCCGCGCCTGTGGCTACAGTGGCGACGCTGAATATGAGACCATCGCCGCCATCAAGCAGGCGATCAACATCCCGGTGCTGGCCAACGGCGACATCACCACCCCCGAAAAGGCCAGACTGGTGCTGGAGAAGACCGGCGTTGACGGCCTCATGATCGGCCGCGCCGCCCAGGGTCGCCCTTGGATCTTCCGCGAACTCGAACACTTTTTACTGACGGGCGAAAAACTGCCTGAACCCCACATCACTGAAGTACGCGACATCCTGATGGGGCATCTGCACAATCTCTATGAATTTTACGGTGAGCGCACCGGCATCCTGATGGCGCGCAAACATATCTCCTGGTACAGCAAAGGCCAGCGTGATGGCGCCAGTTTCCGCCAGGCAGTTAATAAGGTGGAGACAATAGATGAACAACTGAAAATGACCGAGGCCTTCTTTGAGCACTTACAGCAAAACCTACAACAGGCCGCCTGACGAGATGCCAGCAGCAATAAAAGAGCTCCCCATCCCGCTCGTCAGGGAGCGGCGTAAGCAACCACTGCGCAGCGCCACACTGACAGCGCTGGACAACTACTTCGCCGATCTCGATGGCCAGACCCCGGGCAATCTCTACGAGATGATGATTGGCGAGGTCGAACAGGCGCTCTTCAGCGCCATGCTGGAACATACCCAAGGCAACCAGTCCAAAGCGGCGGAGATGCTGGGCATCAACCGCAGCACCCTGCGTAAAAAGCTACGTCTCTACGGCCTGATCGATCCGGCATAAATCTCTGCTTCTCATCGGCGGCCGACCGGCCGCCCTTCCTTATTACAACTGCTGGACATGACAACATGGCAACCATCAAACGTGCATTAATCAGTGTTTCCGACAAAAGCGACATCATTGAATTCGCCCAGGCTTTGGAACAGATGGGAGTTGCGCTGCTCTCCACGGGCGGCACCTACAAGCTGCTCACCCAGAACGGCGTCCAAGTGACTGAGGTCTCCAACTACACCGGTTTTCCCGAGATGATGGATGGCCGCGTCAAGACCCTGCACCCCAAGGTTCATGGCGGCATCCTTGGTCGTCGTGGCATTGATGACCAGATCATGGCCGAACACCAGATCGACGCCATCGACATGGTGGTGGTCAACCTCTATCCGTTTGAGCAGACCGTCGCCAAGCCCGACTGTGATCTGGCCAGCGCCATCGAAAACATCGACATCGGCGGCCCCACCATGGTCCGCGCCGCCGCCAAAAACCATAAGGATGTTGCCATCATCGTCGATGCCAGCGACTACGGCGTAATCCTCGACGAGATGGCCGAGAACAATAACGCCCTCAGCCACGAGACCCATTTTGACCTGGCCACCAAGGCCTTTGAACACACCGCCGCCTACGACAGCGCCATCGCCAACTACCTTGGCAGCATCAGCGACGGCGGCCACAGCAGCGCCAACCGCGTCGCCTTCCCACGCACCTTCAGCGCCCAGTTCATCAAGGCCCAGGATATGCGTTACGGCGAGAACCCCCATCAGCAGGCCGCCTTTTACATCGAGGCCCAATCGCAAGAGGCGAGCGTCGCCAGCGCCATCCAGCTCCAGGGCAAAGCGCTCTCCTTCAACAACATCGCCGACACCGATGCGGCGCTGGAGTGTGTCAAACAGTTTGACATGCCCGCCTGTGTCATCGTCAAACATGCCAACCCCTGCGGCGTCGCCATCGGTGAATCAATCCTGAACGCCTACGACCGCGCCTACCAGACCGATCCAACCTCCGCCTTTGGCGGCATCATCGCCTTCAACCGCCAGCTTGACGCTGAGACGGCACGCGCCATCGTTGACCGCCAGTTTGTTGAGGTGATCATCGCCCCGAGCGTGAGTGATGAAGCGGCCGACATCATCGCCGAAAAAAAGAACCTGCGCCTGCTCGCCTGCGGCCAGTGGAGTGACAGCCAACCGACACTGGATTACAAACGTGTCACCGGCGGCATGTTGCTGCAAACCCGCGACAACGGCATGGTCACCCCCGCCGAACTCAAGGTGGTCACCCAACTGGCGCCCACTGAACAGCAGCTGCGTGACCTCGCCTTCGCCTGGAAGGTGGCCAAGTTTGTCAAATCCAACGCCATCGTCTACAGCCGCGACGGCATGACCATCGGCATCGGCGCCGGCCAGATGAGCCGCGTCTACAGCGCCAGGATCGCCAACATCAAGGCTGCCGATGAGGGGCTGGTGGTTAAGGGAGCAGTGATGGCCTCGGACGCCTTCTTCCCGTTCCGCGACGGCATCGACGCCGCCGCAGCGGCAGGCATCAGCGCCGTCATCCAGCCCGGCGGCTCCGTGCGTGACGATGAGGTGATCGCCGCGGCTGACGAACATGGCATCGCCATGGTCTTCACCGGTATGCGCCACTTCCGTCACTAGTCCAGCACCTGGAATCCGCAAACATAAAAAAGCCCGCAGATGCGGGCTTTTTTATTATGCGGTGAAACGTTACCTAACGCAGGCGACGACGATACGCCAATAGCAGCCCCGCCAATACCAACAGATTCAGCGTACCGCCACCACCACCTGATGAACTAACGGTAGCGCTATCCTCAGCCGCAACCCTTGGCACAGCAAGCGCCACCGGGTCAGAGATCACACCAACCGCCAGATCAGTATCGAAACGGTCGTTATCACGCAGCCTCAAGGTGATGGTCTTGGCAACCGGATCGATCGTACCGGTTGTCTCCTGTGGGTTTGGGATGCTTGCAAGGGTGCGCCACACCCCCTTGTTATCAAGCTTGCGGATCACAGCGTCAGAGGAAATGGTGGCCGAAGCAGGCAGTTGAAGGGTCACCACAACTCCGTCGGCACTCACACCCGAGTTCACCGTCGCATTAAAAAAGAAGGCACCCAGCGGATAGCTGTAATCTGGCGTAGGGGCAAACACATCCAGACTCGGCCCCGTCAGCACCGTGATCGGTGAGGTTGTCCCTGTGCCCGGCGCCAGCGTAATTCCGATCTCATGGACAGCATTAACATTACTGATAACGATAGTGATCGACGCTGGCTCGGAACAGACGACAAAATCACACGCCTTATAAGTAAAGCTGTCCGTACCACTGGCGCTTGCAGCTGCGAGATAGGTAAAACTGGCAGGCATCGTATTACTGGCAGACTCAATCGGATTCACCAAGCCCACCGTACCCTTGGCAGGCTGAGTAACAATCTGGTAGGTCAGCGGGTCGCCATCAATATCCACCCCATTAAGCACCCCGTGCAGCGGCTCACCAACCACGGCGTTATAGGGCATTGGGAATGCCTGCGGCACCCGGTTCAGGCCATCACTAGAGACTCCCCCCGGTGCTGGTGGAGTGGGTGGCACGGGTGTGGCTGGCGCAACACCCTCGGCCTCAAAGGCACCCGCATCACAGCCAGAGGCCGGACGACTATAACCGCGCTGATCCACTGCCTTACAAAGTGAATTAACCCCGGCATTGATCGCCAGACTACCAGGCAACAGCGCGTGAGTCTGCGTGGGACCACCATTGTCTTTCAGCACACCAAGGCCAAGCTGCGCCGCCGTGTAGTTAGTTCCCGAAGTATCGCCGGCGTTATTACAGCTGGCGCCATCAATCAAGTTACCCTGCTTCACTAACTGACCGATGTTGTAGCAGTTACCGCCAAAACTATTGGCCGCAATCAGCGAATTCTCCAGGAAGGTGGTAACCGTGCCACTGTTGTTAGAGGGGTTGCCATTAAAGAGGCCACCACCACCAAAGCCAATAGAAGGGATAGAGGTATCATTGGCATAAGCGCGGTTGCCGGTAATAGTAGCGTGGGCGATACGGTTAGTGGTAAACGCCCCCAAGGAGTTAGCGATAAAAACACCGCCACCGTTGCGCTTGGCTTCATTGTCACTAATGGTGGAGTTGCTGATGGTCATGTTGCCGATCAGATGGTAAATACCACCGCCATCGTTCATAACGCTATGGCCAGCAATCAGGGTGCGGTTAACCTCCAGCTTTGCCACCGGAAACCCTGGCAGCTGCAATGAGCTGGAGTTGTAGATACCACCACCCTGAACGCTGTCAGCAAACTGGCCACCTTTATTATCACGGATGGTGCTGTCATTGATGATCAGAACACCATCATTGTTGGAGATGCCGCCCCCGTTACCCATGACGATATTATTACTAATGGTGCAACGGTTGACCGTCATCTGCGCCATGGTGCTATTGGCCTCGCCCTGACCACCGAAGGAGTTGTTATCCAGTCCACCGCCAAAGGCCGAGCCCAAATTACGGTAGACGTTACAGTCATTGAGCGTCACTACCCCGCCACGGTTGGAGAGTCCACCGCCCATGCCATCAACATTGGCATTGCCGTTGCGGATAGTCAGCTTATTGATAGTGGCAACGCCGGTATGAAGAACATGAAAGACACGGTCGCGTTTCATGCCATCAACAACGGTCGTATTTGCAGCCGCGCCATTAATGGTGATCTCGCTGGTGATATCAAGGTCACCCCCGGCAGCGGCATCCTCGCCCTGACTACCAATATTAAGCGGATAGACACCGGCAGGAAGGGTGATGACATCGGCGCCCGCCAGGGCATTGGCCTCCTGGATCGCCGCTCGCAAACTGCATTGGCCCGCCGCAGTGAGACAGGCCGCGTCACCGGGGTTGGCGTCCACAGCATCCACCGTCGTAGTCACGATAAACGTGGCCGCACCCGCCACGGGTACTGACCCGATCACCAACAACAGCGCCACCAAAGAAGTTCTTCCGTTCATGCTCATGCCCGCACCCCCGCGATATCCAGATTTCATCGTATTGACTCACTCTAAACAAAAAGTTAAGTGGCCCCACGCTCCCTTGCAGACCGACTCACAGCACCACCTCGCCGCCCCGCTATTGTGGGTTTTACTCCATATAAAGGCAACCACCCGCATGCAGTGGAAATTATCACCCTGTTCTGGCAGCAAAACCGAGGGTGTCCGCCACCCGCCGCATACGGTAAAATCGCCGCCTTCCAGAGTATAGGCAACAAAAAAGGCAGATTCATGAAGGTATTAATCATCGGCAGTGGCGGGCGTGAACACGCCCTGGCATGGAAGGCAGCTCAGTCGCCCGACGTAGAGCATATCTTTGTCGCCCCCGGCAACGCCGGTACAGCGCGGGAACCGAAACTGGAAAACGTCGCCATCGCCGTGGATAACATCGCCGCTCTGGTGGAGTTTGCCCAGACCAACGCCATCGGCCTCACCATCGTTGGTCCCGAAGTGCCACTGGTGCTGGGTCTGGTCGACGCCTTCAACGCCGCCGGTCTGCGCTGCTTTGGCCCGACCCAGTCTGCCGCCCAGCTCGAAGGCTCCAAGGCCTTCACTAAAGATTTTTTAGCCCGCCACAAGATCCCCACCGCCGACTACCAGAACTTCACCGAGATCGACCCGGCCCTCGCCTACGTGCGTAAAATGGGCGCCCCCATCGTCGTCAAGGCCGACGGCCTGGCGGCGGGCAAGGGTGTCATCGTTGCCATGACCCTGGCCGAAGCGGAAGATGCAATCCGCGACATGCTCTCCGGCAACGCCTTTGGCAACGCCGGTTCGCGCGTCGTCATCGAAGAGTTCCTCGATGGCGAAGAGGCGAGTTTCATCGTCATGGTCGACGGCAAGAACATCCTGCCGATGGCCACCAGCCAGGACCACAAACGTGTTGGCGACGGCGACAGCGGCCCCAACACCGGCGGCATGGGCGCCTACTCCCCCGCCCCTGTGGTCACGCAAACCGTACATGACCGCGTCATGCGCGAAGTGATCGAACCGACCGTGCGTGGCATGGCGGCTGAAGGCAACCCCTACACCGGCTTCCTCTACGCCGGGCTGATGATCGACGCCAGCGGCACGCCCAAGGTGATCGAATACAACTGCCGTTTTGGTGATCCCGAAACACAGCCGATCATGATGCGTCTGAAATCCGATCTGGTGGCCCTCTGTAACACGGCTCTGGATGGCAAACTCGATCAGGCCACTGTCGAGTGGGACGAACGCGCCGCACTCGGCGTAGTGCTGGCCGCCGCCGGTTATCCCGGCGACTATCCCAAGGGTGATGTGATCAGCGGTCTCGATGGCGCTGATTCTGACAACGCCAAGATCTTCCACGCCGGTACCGCGAATAAGGATGGCAACGTTGTCACCGCCGGTGGCCGCGTCCTCTGCGCCGTGGGACTGGGCTACAGCGTCAGCGAAGCACAGGCCAACGCCTACGCGCTCTGCAAAAAGATCAGCTGGGACGGCATGTTCTACCGCCACGACATCGGCTACCGCGCTGTCGCCCGCGAACAGGACAAATAGATTGCCTCACCCCTGGCAGATCCGCCTAGCCGTTCGCGCCCTTAGCGCGGGCGGTGTTATCGCCTACCCCACCGAAACTGTCTTTGGCCTCGGCTGCGATCCACTCGACAGCAACGCCGTCGAACGCATCCTCGAACTCAAACAACGGCCACAAGAGAAGGGGCTGATCCTCATCGGCGCCGACCTGCAACAGCTACTGCCCTACATCGACGTGCAGGATCAAACGCAACTCAACAAACTAACGCAAGCCACAGAACGCCCCACCACCTGGATCTGCCCGCTACGCGCCGACGTGCCACGCTGGCTCAGCGGCAAACACCACTCCATCGCCGTGCGCATCACCACCAGCGCCATCGCCCAGCAACTCTGCCTTCAACTCGGCAGCGCCATCGTCTCCACCAGCGCCAATCCCGCAGGACTCAAACCTGCACGTTCGATGCTGGCGATACGCCGTTATTTTGGTAATCGACTGGATTACATATTGAATGGGACAAATGACGCGAAGGCGAGACCAAGCAGGATTGTGGAGCTGATCAGTGGCAGGGTAATTCGAGACTAAGGTTAGCTAACGCAGCAGCGCTGCGGCTCTGGACGGGAGGGGTAGACGTTACTACTAAATACAGATTACTCGACAAAGGCAAAAGAACATCACTCGGAAACCGTTAGGAGAGCAGTGCTCACCAACCACCACCGCCCCAGCCACCACCACCGCTACTCCAGCCACCGTTATTGTTACCAGAACCACCGATCTTACATTTATGGTCGGTATTCTGTTTTGGATCGCAGAAATCGATCCATTTAACCTTGGAAACATCAAAGCCGCCCGAGGCGTAGCTGTAGCTCTTGAACTCGCCACCAGGATGGGAGTACTTCCCAGCGCTTATGGATGATTTCTGGGCATCTTTACTCAGATCAAACGAAAACGTATCCAAAGAGCCACCGGAAGCGCCAATTGTCTGCACATTGGTGATTTGCCCGGCAAATTGCTGACTGTAGCTGGAGTTCGTCATATCGGCCGTAAACAACGACGACAGCGCGCCATCATTGATGCTCTGAGTGATTTTGGGTTTTTTTGCATTCAGCGCCTTAATGGTCTCCTGGGCCATGCCGGTACCTTTAACAAGCTGGCGAAAATGAACCTGGGTTGGATTCCCGGCGCCGTTACCCGTCTGGCTCATGTTTGGACCAAGGGGGTTATCTACATTAGGCAGATATCCCGTTACAAGATCACTCGAGCCCCTGATGTACCACTCCAGCGCAAAGTTCTCGGCAGGGTCACCAACAATGACATGAAAAGTACCGTCATTAGCAACCTCCTGCAGAAAATAGCCATTGCCACAGCCATGCCCAATGCTGAAACCAGAGCTGCTGCCGCCAAAGGAGCCACCCCAGCCACTATTGCCGGAGCTTCCCGTGCTGCTACCGCCACACTCCACATTAGAGAAACCGCCACTAGTGCCGCCGCCGCCCCAGCCACCGCCGCCATTACTACCACCGGCAGTGGAACCAAAAGGTTTGAAATTAAGCGCAAATTCCGCCCCCAGCGGCATAGAAACAGCCATCAAGACCCCGGAAATAGCCCCCCAAAGTAACCGCTGATTGAAACGATGATCACTCATAACCGGCACCTAGTTAAGCCAACAATTGACGACAGAGGCGTTCCCTACCACTACTTCTGAAACAGATCTCCCTAAAGTCTCTCCCCTAATACCCGATGTAAAAGCATGAAAGAGAAATATTAGTTTCGGCTAATATGCCATTTGTCGAGAGAGATTAACGATTCTTAATTTTTTGCTTAACATACACTTAATTAAATGGTCGGTCTAGCACAAACAATCCACGCCAAAAATGGGACTGGCCATGAACTAACAGACAGGTGCAGCTATGCAAACTATTGCGCCGCCCCACCACCAGTATCTGCCCCCGGCGCGCCACGCTGACTCACTGCTGGCGATACACCGTTATCTTGGTAAGCAGTTCGACTATGGGCTGAATGGACCGAGTGATGTAAAGGCACGACCAAACCAAATAGTGGATCTTGTTAGTGGCAAAGTGATTCGCGGGTAAACCTGATGTGGTCAAGCAATTCTGGACAGCGCTTTAGGTTTTTTTTCACGCCGCCTCAGATTCCATCCTTACTGGCGGCTTGTAGTCGTTATAACTGTGCGGCCGTACTTGGTTGTAGTGTGATGTCACATATCTCAGCACGTCCTCTTTTGCCTGGTCGAT
>CAMTXZ010000127.1:0-13987 GCA_947085765.1 uncultured Chromatiaceae bacterium
CCATCAAGCACTCTTTGAACTGCCAGACGACGCAGCAGTGCCTGTTCTTGTGTCGGTAATTGTCTTGCATCATATTTCATGGATGCATTATCGCACTTCAACAACCTTTGGTATTGTTTATTACCGACTTATTAGTAAGTCTCTATCAAAACACCAAAAACATGATTGGGGATGTGTACATCACGACCTTGTATACGGATGACGAGATCGAAGATTTGGTTGTGCGGCAATATGTCGGACAAGATCCACCGGAGCTGGTCGGCGGGTGGGGAGGTCAGAGTTTCGCCGATCTTAACCCCACCACAACGGCACAGACGGCTGACAAAGTCGGTTTGGCCGTTGGAGGAACATTGATTGCAGTCGCTGCATCGGCAGCGGCCCCTCTATCATTGGCAGGCACTGCAACGGCGCTCAATGTCGCTAATTCATTCGCTAGTTTTTACACCATGATGTTTGTGCTCAAGACGGCCGCGCCAATGCTGCAGGCAGTGCTACTGATGATGATCTACTCACTATTGCTGATCTACTTGGTGGTGTCAGAGTACGAGGTTGACAGCGTGATTACTGTGCTGTTCCTGATGCTGGCGGTAAGATTCTTCACGCCGCTGTGGGCGATGGCCGACTACCTCGATGCACAGCTCTTCACAGCGCTGTTCCCGGACGCCACCTGGCTGGGCAGTACCATTACCCATAGTGTCGAGCGCCTGTTGCTGGATATGGTATTGACGGTGTTGTATGTGGTGGCGCCGTTGCTATTGTTGGCAATGATGAACATGGCGGGACAGCGGATAAGCAACATTGGTGAAGCGGGGATGAATTCTTCAAAAATTGATAAAGTCTCGGGGCAGGCGGGCAGTTCAACCAGAATGCGTTGAAAATTACCCAATTCTAATCATTGTCATCACCATATCTGTGGTAACGATGCTCACCGTGAATTTCGACATCTCTGCGATGAGCCTCGCTTATGAAACGACTATCGTCATCATGATCGTCAACTACATTACTCATCTTACCCAGACTAGTAGATATTCGATGCAGGTAAACCTTCTCGGAAGTGGATTCAATAGAAATGGACTCAGATAAATCCTTAAGCCTTTCTCTCAGCGCCAAAGCCATCCACTTCAGACCAGCCAACAGGGTAGGGCCGGCTAGGTATAATGCCCCACCGGCAAAGGCCGCCAGACCCAGCACCATGGGGACCATGAGCACATTGGCCAGTGTCTGGGTGACCAAGCCGAGACTGTGAAGCCCGGCCAGCAACCCAAGGGGGGCTAGTGTGGCGAACCAATGAGTGATCCAGCGGTGGCCACCGACTTGGCGGGCGTGTTTTAGCCAAAAGCCCATCGCAACGGCACAGGCCAGCGGGATCAGGAAAAACAGTGCTTTTGTCATGGCGGTTTCCTCTTGGTTCTTAAATTGTGCCCTACGCCGAAAAGTATAGACTGCAAATGTAGTCACGCTATTAATATATATTTAATACCCAGCTTCTTTCTGGTGCCGTACTGCAAGGATAGTCACTGTTTCGTCATCGATGCGATACAGCGCGATATAACCACTGCTTCCGAAATCAATCAGCCATTCCCTAAACGCTGGCTCCATCTCTTTAATAGGACGCCCGGCCTCTGGTTGGAGAGCCAGGATTTTCACGCCTGCGCGTATCAACTTGATAGCACGGCGAGCCGCCGCCTCATCTTTCGCGGCCAGGAAACGATAGAGTAGTTGTACGTCAGCCAGGGCTGGCGGAGACCAGATTAAACGTGGCACTTAGGTAACCTTGCGTCCTCACCTGCTTCAAGTTTTGCCAACCAAGCGTCCGCTTCTTCAAGCGTCAGGTGCAGTCCGTTTTCCTGATACGCTTCCCAGGCATGTAATGCATCCTGCTTGAATGCTTCTTGCTTTTCTCCACGCTCAACGTAGTCACGAATCGCCTCGCGCATGATCCAATGTGCTGAACGTTGCCTTGTGTCCGCCAAGTGTTGGATACGATTTTTCAAGTTATCGTCAAGTTTAACCGATGTCGCCATGTTGAAATCCTCGCTGTTACTAGGTACTACCTTTAGATACTATAGCATGAGATCAGCCGATTGATAGCCGTTTATTAAATGACGCCACCTCCTCATACCACCATGATCGAAAAGCGGGTTTTGCAGGTGGGGAAGGGGGGCTGTTTTGTGAATGGTGAGACGCTGGGCGTGTGTGGCTGTATTTTTGGCCGGGGAATGGTTTACCGGCTTCGCAGGCTACGCCCACATGAAGGGAGCGCTATAAGGGTATTGGGCGGATTTGTAGCGTGACGTTTCATCATTTATAATGATACTTATTCATTGGTGATTATTGTAGGTGTCCAAAATGAGTGAAAATGACTGGAAAGATTATGCTAGAGGCTTAATAAAGTCAGAAATTGCCAGAAGAAATTTGAATTATGTCGAAATAGCTGATCGGCTTGAAAAAATAGGAGTTCATGAAACACCTCAAAACCTGAGTAACAAAATCGGGCGGGGGACTTTTGGTGCGATATTTATGCTCAAAATATTGCAAGTCATAGGTTGCGGCGAGCTGCACCTTAGAAAATAACAATTATTTTATTACCATAATAAAAAAATGGAGTTTTTCTGGATGAGTGAAATTAAGCTTTTAAATGTATTGGATATCTATTTGGATTCTGAAAACCCAAGGCATGTGCCAATAAATAATCAAACCGAAATAATCACTCATCTATTAAAAAATGAAAAAGTAAGAAATCTTGCTAAAGACATTGCCGCCAATGGAATTAGTCCCATTGAGCTTTTCGCAGTAATAAAAGATAGCGCAGGACATTATGTGGCTCTTGAGGGTAATCGACGCCTGTGTGCGCTAACCTTACTAAATGACCCCAGGGTTGCACCCAATAACGAACAAGTGAACTACTTTAAAAAACTTGTATCAGGTAGCTCAAAACCACCCTCCGCTGTTAGATGCGCTATTTTTGATAATAGGGAGGATGCAGATATTTGGATCGAAAGGCGTCACGAAGGTGAACAGGACGGTGTTGGTACAAGATCATGGGATTCAAATCAGATATCAAGGCACAAACGAGGTAAAGATAAGGTTGACAACAATGCTTTGGCATTGAGTATATTGGACTACTCAACAACACAAGGCTTTTTAACTGAAAAAAATAAAACAAAAATACTAACAACAGCCTCTCGTTATTTGGGGAATCCCTATTTCAGGAAGACATTGGGTATTGTCAGTGGCCGATCTGATGCTGAAATAGTCATAAATGTTTCGTTTGAAGAGTTTGATAGGGTTATTGAAAGATTTTCACATGATCTTGTGGATAAAGACTCTGGAGTCAACTCAAGAACAAAGCAAGCTGATTGGGAAAATTATGCGGATTTTTTAATTAAAAATGGAATAGCGCCAACAAGAAATATAGAGAAAATAAAATTAAGTGACAAAAATCGTTTAAAAACTAAAGGTACCAGCAGCACCACTTCTGGCAACAATGATGTAGGTGGCGGAACAACAAGCAATGGCGGCACAAATAATTCTGAAAATAGTTCGTCATCTTCAAATAACCCAAATGGAAACCCTGGATCAACTAAAGGTAGCACAACTCGCCATCCAGACAAAAGATTATATCTTGTGTCTTCTGATTTTAAAGCGCCCATTAAAGATAAAATATTGAGAAGAATTTTCGAAGAATTAAAAACCATTCTTGTGGATGATAAGCCACTGGCTGTTTCCCTGGTCGCAAGAGCATTTTTAGAAAATGTATACTCGGAGTTTCTTGAAAAACAAACAGGAAGCTATCCCAAAATGCCAATTCATGTTGTTATGGAAAAAGTATTAAAAATTATTGAGGAAGATACAGACCTATCAAAAAAGGAGTTAAATTCATTAGCTTCACTAAGAAAAGTTCAATCAAATACGGATAATATTTTAAACCCAAAATCACTGGGTGCGAACGCTCACGGAAGTATCTACCCCAGCGCTAGAGAGCTGAAACGTGAGTGGGATAATATTGTATCAATCATTGAATATATGTTGAGAAAAAATGATGCGCTTAGCTATGGCCATAAGCATCGAAGGAGTGTAAAATAACCTTAACTTGTCGATAATACGGAATAGTTATGGCTCACACACCTTCACCACTACGTTATCCCGGAGGGAAAACCTCTATATGGAAAATGATCGCTCAAATCATTCAAGATAACGATTTAGAGCGAGGGCATTATATTGAGCCCTACGCTGGAGGGTGTGGACTTGCTTTATCACTCATGTTTAGAGGATATGTTCACGAGCTGCATTTGAATGATATAGATCGTTCTATTTGGAGTTTTTGGAATGCGATTTTGAATGATACCGACAAGTTTATTAGAAAAATAAAAAGAACAGAGATCACCATTGATGAATGGTATAAGCAGCGCGAAATTCAAGAAAACAAAGATCATGCCGAAAATTTTGAGTTAGCGTTTTCATCATTTTTTCTTAACAGAACGAATCGATCAGGCGTCATACTCAAAGCAGGGGTTATCGGAGGTTTTTCACAAACTGGCGATTATAAATTAGATTGTCGGTTTAACAAGGACGGCCTTATAGAAAAAATAAGACGAATAGAAAAATATAAGCATAGAATACATTTTTATAATATGGATGCTGTTGATTTCATTAAACAAGCAAGCTCACATCTTCCGCCTAAAAATAGTTTTTTTTGTATTGACCCGCCATATTATGTGAAGGGATCTACTTTATACACCAATGCCTATGAGCCAAAAGACCACGAAGACATATCAAAACTTCTGCTTAAATTAAAACGCCCGTGGGTATTAACCTACGATAATGCCCCCGAAATTCAAGAACTCTATATTAAAAAACGCCAGTATCATTTTGATTTGAATTATAGTGCTGCCCATAAAAGAATTGGCACTGAGCTATTAATTGCTAGCGATGATTTAATTCTTTCAACTGATCTAAAACTTAGTGTTGCTGCTTAAGTAAGAAAAAATAGTCTCAGAAGAGGTTTTAAAAAACTGAGTTTGATTTAGGCACCAGTTTAACAATGATTGCAGGCTAAAATGGAACGCAAAAAACTACTCTCCTTGGAATATTAAGTCAGCTATTTTTCATCTCCGATATGGATAGCCGTTTACTCATTATGGAATTCCGGTCTTCGTCTGTTCATAGTCATCTAAAAGCGGGTTTGGCAGTGTGGGAGAGGGGGTTGTGTAGCGGCGTGGTACGGATGACGTCCATGGCTACGGTTTGACGGTGAGGGGCGGGGTTATCGGCTCGCAAGCTACGCCCAAATGAAGGGAGCGCTATAAGGGCGTCTATTTTGTCCAGACCACAAACCAAGACATATATTAACAATGATTGAATAACTAAATGTCATGCTATACTGGATATACAATGTATATCCGCGTGAGGTGCATATGAAATCGAAAGTTTCCGAATGGGGTAACAGTCACGGAGTGAGAGTCACCGGGGCTATGATGGCGCATCTTAAAATTCAGGCAGGCGATGAGATTGAAATAAATCTTACAAATAACGGAATTGAAATTATTAAGAGTGGCGAGCCATTGGATTATTTAGCAACAATTCAACAGGAAATCCTGAACTCGTTATTAGCCCAAACAAATCCAGTGTCTCGGGTTGAAGACCCCTATAGCGAATCCAATGCGGCCTATATAGTGATAGATATTAATCCGTGCAGCCCCGTAATACGGGAAGTGTCAAAAGGTACTGAAAACTCATTTTCAACATTAGCCGACGCTAAAGAAGCTGCTAGGCAGAAAATTCAATCATTCATTGCTGAGGCTCAAAAATCGTTATCAGAGCTTCGCCAAATCGGCATTGATAACATTACTTATATAGCGCTATGAAAGAACACATCGATAATCTTCAAAAGTCCTATGAGCTTTCCAATCAGCAGGTGGAAGATGCGGTTAATCCACTCGAGGTAGCCGCGCTCTTCGAAAAAGAGCACGTCTCCTATGTGCTGATTGGCGGGCATATGCTCTCCTATTATACAGGGACAGCACGAGCCACCGTTGACGTGGACTTTATTATCGGAGGTGCTCATTTTACCCGTGCAGCTAAGGTGATTGATAAGGCCTATTCACAATTCAAGCATAATGACCGTGTTTACCACGTTACTTATGACTCGAAAAGAGCAGGCTTGAAAGATGCCGAACGTATTGATTTGATAAAAGATGGATTTCCTCTGTTTCGGGCAGTCGTGCAAGGATACTGTTATATCATTCGAGCGAGAAAACACACCGTAAAGATTCCAACTGTTGAAGCAGCGATTGCGCTTAAATTTGCCGCTTCAATATCGCCCAATCGGGGCGACGAAAACAAACCCATTGATAATGCTGACCTATTACGACTCATCCGTTCAAGGCCCAATTTTGATGTTGATGCGTTAAGTAAACTGGGGGATTTGGTCTATTGCGGTGGTGGTAAAGAGTTAGTTGCCATTGTCGAGGACATTCGTTCTGGAAAAGCTATTAGCTTATGACCACCCAGGCGAAGCTCCTGCTTCAACGGCAGCATTACCAACCAGTGACGTTGCCGCCAGATTTCTCCGATGAGGAAATGGCCAGGAGCTGAACGTTCGCTTGGACGATAATTCATCACTCTGCATCACCCCTATATTTCCAATATGATAGGAGCATTACTACTTATCCACAATTCAGTGGATAACGCTGTGGATAACATGAACTCCTTCTGCCGCCCTGGCGGTCTTTCATGGGCATTTATTGAATTGGTGACTAATTG
The DNA here is from genome assembly GCA_947085765.1 of uncultured Chromatiaceae bacterium. GTDB lineage: Bacteria > Pseudomonadota > Gammaproteobacteria > Tenderiales > Tenderiaceae > JAKFXL01. The sequence goes on from CAMTXZ010000127.1 coordinate 6,766, forward strand.
ATCACTTTGATCACTGTCGTGAAATCAAGAATTTTAGCGAGGTGCCGATCACCTGATGAGACATGCGCAGTAAACCAATGATGAGGCGGGGGTTTCGTCATAGGGTCAGTCGTCATGAAGCGATTTTCGTTTGCTTATTTTATTGCTTTACGCGTTATATCACTGTCACTTTCAACAACTTTGGCGCACGCAGAGCTGGCGCTGAATTTTTCGCCCTCTCCTCAGTCAGCCAACATCCTCATCTCCTGCATGCCGGGGGTATCGTATAGCGCCGATTCGTGTGTGCGCGGCAGCAATTTATCAGATCCCGATACCACGCCTTTCTATATGGAAATGTCCGTCGATAGCAGCGGCTATTACTATTATCACGTGTTGTTGGGCGACCCCGGCAGTAGTTTCGCACAGGAATACTATATCGGCATCTCGGGGGGCAATTGGTATGATTCAAGGTTTCCTACCAATCAGAGCATAGGCATACGCAATGGGGGGGCCGACTCCACCCCATATCCATCATCCACATTTTATGACCCGCTCGGACCCGATTATAATAAATCAGGCAATGCCACTGCCAGACCCGACAAGACACTGTTTAAACAAACCATCAAAGGGACCGACTTTGATCAAACGGCGGTCAAGGCACTTTATCAAAATCAACCCGTCATTACGCAGCAGATCAACGCCTCAGATCTGATAGCCGATTTCAGTATCGACATGAGCGCCAACACCTATTTTGTGCTGGGTTCACCTGGCGTCATCAATAATACGTTGCTCGTGATTGATCCGCAGACCGGGCAGGCGGTGAGTAATTTCAACAGTGCCACCGACAGTCAAACGGGCTGGGTGACCGGTGGGCTATATACCTACACGTTTGGCACCGGCCCTGGCGGCAGTAATGGCACCTATACCTACTCATCAGGTGTGTTTGATACCCAAGCAATTGATTGGAAGGCGTTTTCAGCGCCGTCCAATGTGCCATAACCGATGACGATGCAGCGCGGGCCATCGGAAATCACACCTCACACGGCGATTGAGCTGATTGAGGCGTTGCCGTCGTTTCATCTGTTTGCCAATATTATTAGCGCATTCGCTCGCATGGGCGCGGCGGCCCACAGTCGTGAAATGTGCGACGCCATTCAGCTAGACCCTGCAATCACCGCGCGTTTCATCGGCGTGGCCAACTCCGCCTATTACGCCGCTCATGACCGTGTGTGCAGTGTCGAGCAGGCGGTGTTGAGGCTGGGGCAGTGCAGAGTGCAGTCCCTCCTCATTACCATCATTCTCAAGCAGCGATTCAACCCCCGCCTATGTGCCCCGTTTGATGCGCGACGTTATTGGCTGGATGCCATGCTGGTAGCGCACTGTTCCGTGCATGTGGCGGGTGCCCTGCATCGCGACGACCAACCCCAACACTGTTTTACCGCAGGACTGCTGCACTCCCTCGGCTTATTATTGCTGGTCGTGCAGGCCCCCGCTGAGATGAGTCTGATCCTGTCAGCGAATGAAAAGACAGCGGCGATTCGACAGCGGTGGGGCGTGGATCAGTATGCCCTCGGGGCACGCCTGTTGAGCCACTGGGGTGTGCCTGACGACCTGGTGATCCCGATTGCGCAGCTCAGTGGCGCCCCAGACCACCCGGATGCCCGGACCCTATTTCTGACCAAAGCGCTGGTGGACCATTGGTACCACGGGGAGCGACTGCATGGCCAGGCGACGGGGCTGGCGCTCAACACCGAGCTAAAAGCGTGGTGCGATGAGACCTTCCGTGAACTGCTCGATACCGTGTCGTTGCTGGTGGGGTGACTGACGAGCAATGACGTTAATGATTAAAACGATATAACAACATAACCACAAGAGGTAGAACGAAATGAAGATCAGTCATAAAGTGTTTTTACTCCAGTCCATCAGCATTGTCATGATGATTGGTGTTGTTGCTTTTGGTCTGAGCAAACTGACACTGATCGGCACTGAGATTGGTGAAATTGCCCAGGAGGATATCCCGTTGGTCGAATCGTTGACCGCGATTACAATCAGCCAGTTGGAGCAGGGGATTGCCATGGAGAAGGCATTGCGTGCCGGGGGCGTGCCCGACCACAGTGGTTCGGCAATGGTGACCGAGATGCGCAGCCGGTTTGAGCATATGAATGGCCGTATCATCGAGGCACTGGCCAAGGGTAAGTCGCTGGCCGAACATGGATCAAAAAGTGCCACGAAGGATGAGTCCAGGCAAAAAATGGAGCGTGTACTGAACCAACTTACTAGCATCGATCATGAGCATCAGCGTTATGAACAGATGGTACAAGAGGCTTTTGATTTGATAGAAGCCGGTCGAGCCGCCGACGCTGAAGAGATCTCGTTTAAGGCGGAGCAAGCCGCAACACAACTGAACAAGGCACTGGAGGCGTTGCAATCAGAGATGGAGACGTTTACCCGACAGGCTGTTGTGACCGTTGATAAACACGAACATGAGGCTATCAACGGCATGATTGGGATCACCATCATCAGCCTAGTGCTGGGTGTCGCGATCGGCGTTTGGATCAGCGCCGGCATCAAGCGATCACTTACCCACACCAATGAGATCATTCGCCGTATTGCCGCCAATAGCGACCTGAGCCTGCGACTGGTCGAAGGTAAGGACGAGTTGGGCGAGATGGGGGCCAACTTTAATCAGATGATGGGCCAGATGGGGCATACGATCAACGATGTTGCCTCGGCGGCTATCCAGCTCGCGGCCGCCTCCGAAGAGCTGTCAGCGGTGACCGATCAGACAAAACGGGGCATGAATCAACAGCGTATCGAGACCGAACAGGTGGCCACTGCCATGAATGAGATGACGGCATCGATGCACGAAGTGGCTCATAACGCCTCACGCGTCGCGGATGCTGTCACGCATGCGACTCACGAAACGCACTCAGGTACTCAGATCGTTGGAAAGAGCATGCAGGCGATGACGGACTTGTCAGCAGAGGTACGCCGTGCCGCCGATGTCATTGAAGAATTAGCGAATGACAGTAAAAACATCGGTACGGTACTGGACGTGATTAAAGCCATTGCCGAACAGACCAACCTGCTGGCACTCAATGCCGCCATCGAGGCTGCCCGTGCGGGTGACCAGGGGCGTGGGTTTGCCGTCGTCGCCGATGAGGTGCGCACATTGGCCCAGCGGACTCAAACATCCACCGCCCAGATTCAGAGCACCATTGAGACGCTGCAAACCCGCGCCATGCAGGCTGTCTCGGTGATGATGGTGGGCATGAAAATGGCGTCGTCAGGGGTGGCGCAAGTGGAAACAGCGGGCACAGCACTCAGCGCCATCTCCACGGCCGTCACCTCCATCAATGATATGACATTCCAGATTGCCACTGCCGCCGAAGAGCAAAGCGCCGTTTCAGCAGAGATCAATCGGAGTATTGTTTTAATTAATACAGGGGCATCCGAGATCAGCACAGGCGCTGATCATACGGCCATCGCCAGTCGGGACATTGCGCATCTGGCGACTGAATTACAAACCCTGGTCTCACAATTTAAAATGTAAAGCGGGTTTGGCAGGTGGTGAAGGGGATTATTTTTCGGTGGATGATTGAGCTGGACAAAGGTAGCTACGTTTACGCCATTGGGAAGGGGTTTACCGGCTGCGCAAGCTACGCCCACATGATGTGTTTATTTTATTCTAATTTACGGGGTAAAAAATCAGTGTCGCAGTGATTACAGCGAATCGATAGCCCGAGTTTCCCCCAAATATTGTTTCCACATTGACACTGATATTTGGTTTTTGAGTCACGTTTAGCCATGGCTTCTGGCGTGGGGGTTGAGATGATCTCTGATGCCCATGCAGGGGGCACCAAGTTGACATAGAGGACTTCAAGCGCGGTGCTTTGATAGTGCTGATACGCCTGCTGTTCGATGGTTGGCACACCCGGAGTGGCGGCCGTCGATCCGGGGAAGGGGGCTGAGGGGCGCTTGGAGACGGGATATCGATCTACCCACGGCAGGAAGAACCCCGTCTGATGGAGGGTCAGACACACCTCGGCAAAACGTCCCCCTTCAATCGGGTAATCGCCCATCTTTTCGCCCGTGCGATTACCGCCAGGTCGTCCAGTGTCGGAGGCCATGAGACCAATGTTTTCCATGATGCGGGCAAATTCAGCATTGTGGTACCGCCCACGTCCAGGGGTGCCATGATCATGCTGATACAGGTGGCACATCTCATGGGCCATCGTCTGCAAGACCTCGATCAATGGAAAGTGGGCAAAGTAGGCGGGATTAAGGGCAATCTCATGCACTTTTTGATTGGCACGGCTGTGAAACCAGCGCTCACGACTGAAGTACCCCATCGTATTTTTCTCCCGTTGTAACGTGATCACCACGTCGGGCAATTTTGATTCAAACAGCTCGACGTTGAATTGGTCATAGACCGTTTGCAGGAGTTGGTAGAGTTCTTCAGTGGGGCGGGGGGTTAGCTTCATGCTGATGATTGTATCGTACGATACAAAATTGAAAAAGAGAAAAACACAGTCCTACGCCAGGTGAGAAGGGCGATTGGCGAACAGAGAGTGATCGCATTATTTATAGTGACGCTGAAAACCATGCTCGTGCCGAGAAGGCGGGTCTATGGAGCGACGCCAAATCGGTCGCACCGTGGGACTGGCGCAAGGCCAAGCGGAATCGAACAAGGTGAACTGCATAAAAAACTTGCAACGTGTACAAAGTACACCTATACTCTGAGCTAGATGACGCCTCTTTTTTTGTCCTGAAAAGTGTACAATGTATTTACTGAGGATCATTAAGGGCAAGTGTAGTAATGACATGCAACGAAGAGCTAAAACAGCTGATGGCGGAGAAGGGGTTAAGCCAGGAAGAGATAAGTAAGTACACCGGATATGCTTTAGATACGGTCAAAGCCTGGTGTGCAACTCCTGACACGGATAGATACAGAGAAATGAAACCTCGGGCCATGAGAGCGCTGAAATTGGAATTGAAAGAACTAAAGATTGTGTAGTAAACATTTAAGATTATGCGGGCGGATCCGGTGCTATCACACCGAACCCACCCTAACCACCGCACTCTAAGAAGGAGGATGCCATGGCTGAGGGCCATATTAAGGATACGGATCACAAGGCGCAAGAGTTAGCCGCTCAACTCGACGCCACGCAACAGGTGCTTAACGTTGCGGAACATCTGCCTATGTTTACAGAGCAGTTAATTGAAGACGTGAGAGCAGGGTGTGCGACTAAACAGATAGAACAACAATTGGTCTGTCTGCACCACACACTTTTGAGCGTATCGAGGAAAGTAGGGGAGACCCGGCTCGTGCGGGCGTCCAGCATTCTTTGTCCGCAGAATAACGATTCAAAACAGAGTCCGTTGTTATGAACAATAAATCCTATGCACAATTAACGGAAGCCCAACGCATCGAGGCCGACCAACATCATCACCTGTTAGGTAAGTCTGTGGATGAGCCGTTGTTTTGGTTTGCAGGTGAGCGGGTTATGTCTGTCAACAGTATTGCCCATCGTGGCGGTCTTGAGGGGGACTGGGGGGATTTCTGCTATGAATGCCATGTGGCCACACCGAAAGGACAGCAGCACGAAGGCTGTACTGGCCGCTATGTCTACCCGATCAAATCCAAGGAACAGATCGACGAACTATTGGCATTGAAAACACTTCGTGAACAATGGAACGCTGCTGGGTGAGGTTGTCCACATATCCACATGACAGAAGTGGCCCCCAAAAAAGGGCCAACGAATGAGATTGTGGGTATGTGGTCAAGCCGGGTGATGGGCACTGATCAACACTAAATAAGGACATGACAATGGAAGAGGCGACACCCTACGGTGATGTAAAACCCGGCACCAGTTTTTCGTTTTCACTCAAGGGCATCCTGGATGTGGGAGCAGTGAAATTCTACCACCCTGAAACCACAGTTGAGGTAGTCGTGTCAGGAGAGGTGTCGTCAGGCGGGTGTAGTGACGCCGCCATTGCTCGGGCCTTCGGCGTGAAAAACATTGTCATGGCACTCGACCATGATGAAGTGCTTTCATGCTTCTCACCGGAGGATCTGATAGACCACATTACCAACAATCATGATATTGATGTTGACTATGTAATCGCTCAACTACAAGCGTCATTGGTGTAGTCATGGTCAAAAAAACGGCAATTCAGCTAGAGATACCCGGCATTGGCCAGCAACTGGCAACGCTGGATGATTGGAAAGCGGAAAATCTTATTTTTACCCATAACAGCGGTTTCAGTGACAATGGTTTAGCCTGGAGCGCATGGGGTGAAATTGAAAGCCCTCATGATTTTGGCCATGAATATTCATTTGACTCTATGGGATACGGCAGCACAGAAAAAGACGCTATCGTACAATATTGCGCAAAAGTAAAAATCAACCCACCATTTTGGTGGTGATATGGAGGCAATGAGGAGTAGTTTTAGAAAAGAGCGACGGGCAATGAAAAAATACTTTCAGCCCCACTATACAAACGAAAGCCCGGACGGGTGGGAAATGCTGGCAGACGCTCTTTTCTAAAGCTATTTAACATTGCGATTAGTGACTCAAATGGATCTCAACTAAGCCAACATTGGAAACTGATGGGAAAAGATATTTTATGAAAAATCACATTACATTGTTTCCTTCGGTGGCCACGATAGCGGTGATGGTGGCGGGATTAACTGGGTGTTTTGATTATCAAGCTACCGAAAATATGAGGATAGAGACAATTGATATTTCAGAGAAGTATGAAATAAACAAGCAAAGCGCAATCGCTGACGCTCTTCCAGGGCTTGAATCATCAATAAAACACTTGGAATCAGTCTGCGCAGAGATCCAAGATGATGGTGCATGTAATAAGGAGTTATCCATACTTCAAGCACAAGTTGAAAGTTTTGGACGTGGAGAATGGCAAGACATCCCAACAATATCATTGGAAAAATTTTCACTTATAGCTGCATCTGTCAAACAGGGAAAAGATCTATGAAATATCACGCCCCAACAGGGGAGTTTGAGGAGTGACTATTATTCAGGCTCTGCATGAAGTGAAGCCAGAGTATGAAGATTTCGCCAAACGCGAATGGTGCTAAGAATATTGGAAGCTGAACTATGTATTTAAGCAAACAAGTTTTAGAAGGTGCTAGGCGAGTTTACCAAGAAACAATGACTGATGATAATCGCCAGGTGCGTGATGACACGATAACCCCTTTTGCTATAGCAATGAAGGCAGAG
>CAMTXZ010000128.1:0-19007 GCA_947085765.1 uncultured Chromatiaceae bacterium
CCACAACCGCAAATATATTGTCTGCTGCAATGATGGCAGCCGCAGCGCCGTCGCCACCTTCCTGCTCAACCGCCACGGCTTCGACGCCTTCATTCTCGACGGCGGCCTCACCTCCTCGCCCGAATCATCAACCTATGCAGCAGAACAGACCAGCACAGCCGAAACAGAGGACCTCGAGATCCAGGCCAACCCCTGGGGCAGCACTGGTGATACAGCACAGCAATCCCCTTTCGATGATGTGCCGGACATCGAAAACTTCAACAAAACCCAACCGCTCAGAGCAACAGCCACCGTTATCCCGATCAATCAGGCCAGGCCACAACCGAAAACTCAGCCACAACCAACCGTTGACGCTGATATCGACTTCATCATGGAACAAGCTCGGGAAGCCCGGGAGAGCCGCCGCAGCAGCTACTGGATACGCGGCACTATCATCGTGGCATTAGCCATGACGGCCATTGCCATCGGCGCTGCCTTTGCAACAAATCTATTAGGCAATAACACGCCCCGCGCCAGCCTGACGCAGATGGCTCCGGCCCCCATTGTCGTTGCCCAAACCTCAGCCAACATCGACACCACACCAGCCCCCTGGAGCGACAGCGCAGACAACCAGCTGATCGAATTACTGGGCGCACCGCTGGACGGCCCCGCCACACAGATCGCCCAACGTGACTGAAACGGGAACGGCCGCCACATAAGGGCCAAACGACACACCGCTGCAGCGACAAGCGAGGGGGGCTTGCAGCCGGCAAAACACTGTGTATACTTACAGCACACTGTATAGATACACAGGAATAGACATGAGTACACTCACCGCCCGCCAGCAGCAAATCCTGCAACTGATCCGCGACCGCATCAACGAAACCGGCATGCCACCAACACGCGCCGAGATCGCCGAGACATTTGGCTTTCGCTCTGCCAACGCCGCTGAAGACCACCTCAAGGCGCTGGCCCGCAAGGGGGTGATCGAACTCCTGGCCGGCTCCTCGCGTGGCATCCGCCTGCTGGAGCCGGAAGGGCTGCCGCTGATTGGTCGCGTCGCCGCCGGTCAACCGCTGCTGGCCCAGGAGCATATTGAAGAGCATCTCAAGATCGACCCGCTGCTATTCCACCCCCAGGCCGACTACCTGCTGCGGGTCCACGGCATGAGCATGCGTGACATCGGCATCATCGACGGCGACCTGCTCGCCGTCCACCAGAACCCCACCGCTCACAATGGCCAGATAGTGGTGGCGCGCATCGGCGATGACGTCACGGTTAAACGCTTTCGCCAACGTGGCAACATCGTCACGCTGCTGGCAGAAAACCCCGACTTCGAACCCATCAAGGTAGATCTACGCAGCCAGGATCTAACGATTGAAGGCATCGCCGTCGGTATTATTCGACCCAGCCTCGCCCCCAGACTCAATTAGGAGCAGAACCATGACAGCGGTAAATTTAAGCCTGGATTTCAGCACCAGAGGCGGCCTTAACCAGCCCCACCAACCGGCCCTCAGCAGTGGCTTTGCGGCACTGGATGTGATGTTGCCGCACAACGGCTGGTCGGTCGGCGCCATCACCGAGATCTTCTGCGCCGAACCGAGCCACTTTGCCCTGCCACTGATACTGCCTGCCCTGGCCCGCCTCAGTCAGGCCAAACGCTGGCTGGCAATGATCGCACCGCCCAACGCCCCCACCGTCAGCCATCTGCAATCCCAGGGGATCGACATCTCCCAGGTGTTGATCATCCATCCACACGCCACCAGCAACGGACTCTGGGCCGTGGAGCGGGCCATGCGGGCCGGCACCTGCGCCGCCGTGCTCAGCTGGGTCAACAACGCCGACCACCGCGCCATGCAGGATCTGCGCGGCGCAGCGCTGGCAGGCAACTGTTGCGGCCTGGTCTTTCGTCCCGAATGGGCCATCAGCCAACCCAGCGCCGCCAGCCAGCGGTTGCGACTGACCGCCACCGATGAGGGCGGCATCTATGTCGAGCTGCTGGAGCAGCGCTCCAGCAGCGCCCGCTCGGCACTCTTCATCGATGCCCGTCAGTTACATCACAACCCCGACCGCTAATGGCCAAGCAACCGCCCATGAAAGATGGTCTGGGCCACCCCGCCATCGAGCGCATCGCGGCGGCCTTCAAGCGTAGCGATAACCAATTTCCAGTCGCCAAGTTCAGGCAGCTGGCCCGCTCAGGGTTGGAGACGTTAGAACTAAAGGCACGGGTGCACCATCTCATTGCAGCACTACATGCCGTGCTACCCGGAGAGTTTGAACAGAGCGCAGCGCTGCTTTTTGCCATCAAGGAACATTGGGATTACGGTGATGACAACGACTCACTCAGCGGTTTTGCCGCCTGGCCGGTGATTGACTACGTCGCCGCCCATGGCCTCAACCACCCCGAAATTGCATTGCCCCTGCTCAAACACCTCACACCACTCTTCTCCGCCGAATTTGCGCTACGCCCATTTCTGACACACCGTCCTGAGATCAGCTATCAACAGCTGCAACAGTGGCTGCACGATGATGATGCCCACGTCAGAAGATTGGTTTCAGAAGGGAGTCGCGCACGCCTGCCGTGGGGAGAGCAGCTGCCACAGTTCAGACGCGACCCCACGCCGGTGCTGGCACTGCTCGAAGCGTTAAAGGATGACCCCAGCGACTACGTGCGCCGTTCCGTGGCCAACAATCTCAACGACATCGCCAAAGACCACCCCGACCTTGTTATCCAGACCTGCCAACGCTGGCAACAAAATGCCAGCAAGGAGCGGCTCTGGATCATCCGTCACGCCACCCGCAGCCTCATCAAACAGGGACACCCGGGCAGTTTTGCACTGCTGGGCCACACCGCCGCACCGCAGCTGGCGCCACTCCAGTTACGGCTGGAGACAAAACAGTTACGCATTGGCGAAACACTCAACTTCAGCGTCACCCTGCACTCCTGTGCCACGCAGACTCAGAGCCTCGTGGTCGATTATGCCCTGCACCACGTCAAGGCCAACGGCCAGACCAAGCCAAAAATATTCAAACTCAAAAGCTTTACCATAGCCCCCGGCGAGACCGTCACCCTCAGCCACAAACGTTCATTTAAAACGATCAGCACCCGCCGTTACTATCCCGGCCAACATACTCTTGAACTACTGATTAATGGCGCCCCAATGGGCAACTGCCACTTTTTACTCACACCGGCATAATCACCAGCGCCAATATCCGCTTTAAAATTAAGGCTGGATAACCGCGTAAAAATCGATCAGTATCTTGCCTCACCAACCATTGATGAGGCACCAGCCACACCTAATGAACATCCTGGCCGATGAGATCATCAACACCCTGCCCGCACTGCTGTTTCATATCGATAACAGCGGTCAAGTCATAGACTTCAGAGCCTCACCCTACATCCAGTCACATCCGCAACCGTCACAGCTGCCCTGCACGCTGCTTGATCTCTGGCCACCGGCAACAGCAACGGAGATTGCCCACGCCATTGCCCATCTTGAACAAGGCCAACCACCGCGGCTGTTGAATTACACCATCAACAGTGCCGACCAGCGGCACCACTTCAGGGCACGGATCACAAAACAGGCGGACCACTTCACCCTTATCGCGTTGGACGCATCCGCCGAGCTAGACCAGGAGCAGGCGCGCCACCGCCTCTATGAACAGGTGCGCCAGAACCAGAAGATGGAGGCCCTGGGGCAACTCACCAGCGGCATCTCCCATGACTTCAACAATCTGCTCGCCAGCATCCTCGGCTATGCCGATCTGGCGCTGGATGGGGTGGAATCGGGGGAACAAAAAAACCTGCGCCGCTATCTGCGCGAGGTGATCGACTCCGCTGAAAAGGCGCGTGACCTGATCGCCCAGATGCGCGCCTTCGCCCGCGCCAAACCCGACACCATCCCCCCGTTGCCATCGTCCATCAACAGTGGCCAAAACACCATTCTGGTGATTGATGATGAGGAGTCCTGCGCGCGCCTGCAGGGAGAGCTGTTGCGCAACAAGGGTTTTATCGCCGTGATTTTCTCCGACCCGCTGCTCGCGCTGGAGGCCTTTAAAGTCAATCCACAACGCTTCAATCTGGTGCTGGTGGACCAGGCAATGCCCGGCATGACCGGCATTGAAGTGGCACAGGTGCTGCTCCAGTTGCGACCAGAGCTGCCCATCATTCTCAATACCAGCGAAGAGACTCACGACTACAGCGCAGCGGCCTACAGCACCGGCATCCGCGCGCTGCTGAGCAAGCCGATCCATGCCGAACGCCTGCTCCAGACCATCATCGAACTGCTACCACCGCCACAATAAAAAGGGCGCCTCAGCGCCCTCTTCTTCACCACTACAACCGTTCTACAAGTGGTAACCAAACACCGCATTAAAACGATCATCAAAGGCCTGGCGCTCAAAGCTATGGTTTTGCGGACCCATACTCTCCATCTTGATAGTCCCGAGCAGTGAGGCGATGCGGCCGGTAGTCGGCCAATCCATGTCGTGCATCAGCCCATAGAGCAGCCCGGCGCGGTAGGCATCACCACAACCGGTTGGATCAACCAGATGCGCCGCCTTGGCACAAGGGATGTCGATACGATGCCCCTTGCTGTAGATGTGTGACCCTTCGCCGCCCATGGTGACAATCAGCGCCTCGACATGTTCGGCGATCTCGTGCGGCGACTTGCCGGTACGATCCTGCAGCAGCTGCATCTCGTAGTCATTCACCGTCACCCAGGTCGCCTGCTCAATAAAACGCATCAGGTCGGCGCCATCAAACATCGGCATGCCCTGGCCTGGATCAAAGATAAAGGGGATGTCCTGCTCAGCAAACTGCTTGGCGTGCTGGATCATGCCATCGCGGCCATCGGGCGAGACAATGCCGATCGTCACCCCCGTCGCATCAGCCACCTTGTTCTCATGGGAGAAACTCATCGCGCCCGGATGAAAGGCGGTGATCTGGTTGTCATCCAGATCAGTGGTAATAAAGGCCTGGCCGGTATAGCTGTTGTCGATCACCTTGATGTGGGTCTGCGCAATACCACACTGCTCCAGCCACTGGGCATACGGTGCAAAATCGCTGCCTACGGTCGCCATCGGCAGCGGCTCGCCACCCAACAGCTTCAGGTTATAGGCGATGTTACCGGCACAGCCACCCAGCTCGCGGCGCATCTCCGGCACCAGGAAGGAGACATTAAGCATGTGCACCTTGTCCGGCAGGATGTGATTCTTGAAGCGGTCCGGAAAGACCATGATGTTGTCAAAGGCGTAAGAGCCACAGATCAGTGCAGACATAATTGTTCCTTCCCTTGTTTATAAAACCAGCACAAAAAACCAGACCAGCGCCACGTTGGCCAGCGCCACAAATACCGCCGCCGAACCGATATCCTTGGCCCGTCCGGCCAGCTCGTGATGTTCGTCGCTAATGCGATCCACCACCGCCTCCACCGCCGAGTTGAGCAGCTCCACCACCAATACCAACAGCAGCGCACCGATCAGCAACGCATACTCAACGCCGCTCTCACCCAGCCACAGCGCCAATGGCGTCATCACCACCGCCAGCAGCAACTCCTGACGAAAGGCCGACTCATGCCGATACGCCGCCTGCAACCCCAGCCAGGAGTAACCTGCTGCGTCAATGATTCGGGAGATCCCTCTCTTGCCCGGCTTTGCCATATGCACCACACCCAGATTATTTAAGAAAAAGCGCGGCGATGATAACAGAGACCACGGCGCAACGTCTCAGCCCTTGCTGCCGTTCTCCGGCTGGTAACTGAGGACAATACTGCCGGGCTTGATAGTGGCCACATCCACCTTAGGGAAAAATTGCAACTGCTTTTTAGGGGTGATCAGCGCCATCAGCAGCGCCTGTTCGGGCAACTGCTCGCTAAACTGCTCAAAGCTGAAATCTTCACGCAACGTGGTACGACGCATCTGCCAGCCCTGATAGTGGAGACGCATCAACTCATCAAACACCCACTCATCACCAAAGGCAATTTGGCCACGCATGCTCTTGGTCATCTTGTGGCGCTCCTCCTGCTCACCGTATGGCAGCTGAAAGACATTGGTACGCCCCAGCTCAGGCCCAAAACGGGTACAGACCAGCGCGTTATAGGAGTCGTTATCACTCACGGCCAACAGCTGGCTCATCTCGTTGAGCTCATAATCCTGTTCCACATGTTCCGCCAACAGCGAACCATAATAGACCGGCAGACCGCCCATCCGCGCGGCCCGCAGATGACTCCACCTATTATCATTGATAACCACATTGATGCCCGCCTCACCCAACGCCTTGGCCAGCTCGGTGGACCATGGACTCGCACCGACAATTAACAGCCCCCCCTGCTGATCCGCCGCCAGACCCAACCGCCGCGCCAGCGGCCCCAGCGTAGCGCCATGCAGCACTACCGTCACCGCAATCAAACAGAAGACCAGCGGCAAGAGCTGTTTGCCATCAATGTATCCCGCCGCCACCAGCGCCGGACCAAACAGCCCTGCCACCGACGCCGCCACAATACCGCGCGGCGCAATCCAGGCGATCAGCAACCGCTCACGCCAATCGATGCCCGTGCCAATCGTCGCCAGATATACTGACACCGGGCGCACCACCAGATTATGGTGCCACACACGACAAGAAAATGGACAGGGCGACAGAAAATGCAGAATAGAGAACCGCAAATCGGCGATGAGATGGAATGGGCCATGGGAGACCTGCCCCCGTGCTTTGCGTTTGGTGTACACCATCAATCCTTCGACAAGTTCAAGATCAACGGAGTTATTCAGCAGAGCTGATCGAGCTCAGCGACTATCTCTTGCCAACCCCTGTAGGGTGCATTCCATGCACCATAACTACCCCAACGATGTTACTGCATCCTATCCGGCAATCCATTACGCATTAAGCAAGCCCGGATGAAGTGTAACGAAATCCGGGGAACCTCCCCCCACCCCGGATTCCATTTCGTTCCATCCAGGCTAAGCCTAATTTCGGTGGCCGTAACGGATCGCCCCCCCGACACCACCCGCCAGAACAAGCCTGAACCATTACACCTCAGGCGATCAGTTCCAAATCGAGTTTTCCATCCTTCATCGGCGGGCACCAGTAGCAGCCGCCGGAGATGGGGCGGGCAAATCTGAACAGCGCATCGGTGATGCCATCTTCGTGGCCCGCCATGCGCTCCAGTGCTGTGCTCAGTGATATCCCACGCCGCACCCGCGCACTACAACAACACCTTTTCGATCCCACCATCTCTGGCCTTCTCTACAAACGCCTTTTGCCAGCCGTCACCCAACACCTTGTTGGCCAGCTCGACCACGATGTAGCTGGTCTCAACCCCGACATCATCGTTATAACGCGCCAGCCCCTGCTGGCAGGCGGGGCAGGAGGTGAGCATTTTGACGTTACCAGCTTTAGCAACCGGGCTGCCGGTGAGCTGTTCGATCCCCTGGCGCAGCTCTTCCTCCTTACGGAAACGGAGCTGCGTCGAGATGTCGGGACGCGATACGGCCAGTGTGCCAGCCTCGCCACAGCAGCGGTCGGAGAGCAATACATCCTGACCGATTAGGGTATTGACTACCTTCATCGGGTCGTAGGTCTTCATCGGTGTGTGGCAGGGGTCGTGGTAGAGGTACTGCACCCCTTCCACGCCATCGAGACTGACACCTTTCTCCATCAGATATTCGTGGATGTCCAATAGACGGCAGCCGGGGAAGATCTTGTCGAACTCATACTTCATCAGTTGATCCATGCAGGTGCCGCACGAGACCACTACTGTCTTGATGTCGAGGTAGTTGAGGGTGTTGGCGACACGGTGGAAGAGCACGCGATTATCCGTCGTGATCTCCAGCCCCTTGTCACGATCACCCGAGGAGGTCTGCGGATAACCGCAGCAGAGATAACCGGGCGGCAGCACCGTCTGCGCGCCGGTGTGGTAGAGCATCGCCAGCGTCGCCAGACCGACCTCGCTGAAGAGGCGCTCCGAACCGCAGCCGGGGAAGTAGAAGACCGCCTCCGACTCATCGTTGACCTTGGCCGGATCACGCACAATGGGCACCGACTTATTATCCTCGGCGCCGAGCATGGCGCGCATGGTTTGCATCGGCAGGTTGCCGGGCATCGGCTTTTTCATGAAGTTGATGATCTGCGCCTTCACCGGCATCTTGCCGGTGGTGGTGGCAGGCAACTGTTTTTCACCGAGCAGATGAAATTTCTTGGCCAACTTGTGCGCGAAGCGCTGACCGGCGTAACCCCATTCGATCATCCCTTTACGCATCAGTTTGATGGTTGTTGGATCGGTGATATTGAGAAACGCCATCGCCGCTTTGGTGCCAAGGCTGGAACGCTTCTGGCCGCGCTGCTCAAGGATGGTACGCATGCGGATAGAGACATCGCCAAAGTCGATATCCACCGGGCAGGGGTTGAGGCATTTGTGGCAGACGGTGCAGTGGTCGGCGATGTCGTTCATCTCATCGAAGTGACGAATGGAGATGCCGCGTCGGGTCTGCTCCTCATAGAGGAACGCCTCAATGATCAGGTTGGTGCCGAGGATCTTGTTGCGCGGTGAATACAACAGCCCGGCGCGTGGGATGTGGGTATTACATACGGGCTTGCACTTGCCGCAACGCAGACAATCTTTGATGTCGTCGTTGAGGGCGCCCAGTTCGCTCTGTTCAAGGATCAACGCCTCCTGCTCCACCAGACGTAACGATGGCGTGTAGGCGTTCTCCAGACCCGAGCCAGGCATCAGCTTGCCACGATTGAAGTGGCCGTGGGGATCGACCTCGTTTTTGTAGTCGGCAAAACGTTGCACATCTTCCGGCCGCATGTAGCGCATTTTGGTAATACCGATGCCGTGTTCACCGGAGATGACGCCACCAAGATCGATCGCCAGTTTCATGACCCGATCAACGATCTGATCGGCCTGTTGCATCATGCCGTAGTCGTTGGAGTTGACCGGGATGTTGGTATGCACGTTGCCATCACCGGCGTGCATGTGGGTGGCGACAAAGAGACGGCTAGAGCGGGTCTCAATATGAATCTCGTCGATGCGCGCTCGAACCTTCTCCAGATCGTGACCCAGGAAGATCTCTTTCAATGGCCGCTCCACCTCCTGGCGATAGGAGATGCGCAGATCGCGGCGCAGCAGCAGCTGGAACAGCGTATCGCCGGGCTGCATGTTCGCCCGCGCCTTCTCATCCAGCAGTTCGCTATGGTCAAGCGCCGCCGCATCAATGCCATCGAGCAGCTGTTGCCAGCGCTGTTCAATCTTTTCAAGATACTCAATGGCGGAGTTACGCTTGGCGCTGAAAATCGCCTCCCCCTCACTGCTCACCCCATAATCGGTGGATTTGGGCGACTCGACCACTTGCGCCAGATAGCCCTTGATCGCGGCAATCATGCGCAACTTGTTGAGGGTCGAGTATTCGATATTGATGCGCTCAATACCCTCGTTGTAATCGGCCAGGCGTGGCAGCGGAATCACCACATCTTCGTTGATCTTGAAGGCGTTGGTGTGGGCAGCGATGGCGGCGGTGCGGGAACGGTCGGCCCAGAAATGTTTGCGCGCCTCGGCACTCACCGCCACAAACCCTTCAGCGCCACGGGCGCTGGCCATGCGCACCACTGCGGAGGCAGCATCAGCAACCGCATTTTCAATATCCCCCGCCACATCGATCAGCAGCACCATCTTGGGCCGCTCGCGGCGTGGTGATTTGGTGCTGTATTTGACGGCGCGCACATAACGTTCGTCGAGATGTTCGAGACCGGCGAGCACTACATCGCGATGGGCATCAAGGTAATCTTTTGTTTCAACAATGGCGGGCACGGCGCGGCGCAGATCGCTGCCGAAAAATTCGAGGCAGACGGTGCGGGTAAACTTCGGTTCGCGATGCAGAATAAAGACACCGGAGGTGATCAGACCATCACACCCCTCCTTCTGCACGCCTGGCAGACCACCGAGGAATTTGTCGGTGACGTCCTTACCCAACCCCGCCTTACGGAAGGCGCTGCCCAGCATCTTTAAGGTGCGCGGCTCACCAATGGGGGTATTACCGTTGGGCAGATAACGGCTGATGCGAAACTCCACCTCCTCCTGATCGTGAATTTTGGCCAGATTGTGGTTGATGCGTTCCACCTCCAGCCAGTTGCCATCGGGCATCACCATGCGCCAGGAGAGCAGATTATCGATGGCAGTGCCCCACAGCACCGCCTTCTTGCCGCCGGCATTCATGGCGATGTTGCCGCCGATGGTTGAGGCGTCCTGCGAGGTAGGGTCAACGGCAAAGACGTGGCCATTGCGATAAGCAAGGTCGGAGACACGCCGTGTCACCACCCCGGCCTCGGCGCGCACTGTAGCCACCTCATGCTCCACCCCTTCGAGGCGACGCATGATCACTCCACTCAACGCCTCGAGTTTTTCGGTATTGATCACCGCCGTATCGGCATGCAGTGGCACCGCACCACCGGTGTAACCGGTGCCACCGCCACGCGGGATAATGGTCAGACCCAGCTCGATACAGGCGGCCACCAATGGCGCCACCTCGGCTTCGGTATCTGGCGTAATCACCACCAGCGGATATTCAACACGCCAGTCGGTGGCGTCGGTCACGTGGGAGACACGCGCCAGACCATCAAACTGGATATTGTCCTTGCGTGTCACCTTGCTCAGCCGTTTGAAGGCCTTCTTGCGTTGCGCCCCCATGGCTGGCAGCCACGCTTCGAACTCGGCAATGGCGGCACGACCCGCCTGCACCAGCTGTAGCGCCAACTCATTGCCTTCGGCGCGCTGCACGATCTGGTCAAGACGATGGTTCAGTGCGTGAGTCAGCGACGCCCAGCGCTTGGGGTTTTCGAGCAGGTCATCCTGAATATAGGGATTGCGCTGGATGGCCCACATGTCCCCCAGCACCTCAAACAGCATACGGGCCGAACGACCGGTGCGGCGGCTATTGCGCAGTTCATTCAACGCCTCCCACATCGCTGCGCCAAGATAGCGGATAACAATCTCGCGATCAGAGAAGGAGGTATAGTTATAGGGTATTTCGCGTAGACGACGCACAGAGTCTAATATCATGATTTACCTGGCCGATAACGTTTCGCTGGTGTGAAAAATAGACGGGCGATTTTAACATGTCAGGCAATACCTATTACGGAGAATTTGACTGAATCTAAAAATTCCGCCGTAATCCTTTTTTATCCCGCAGGGAACGGCGGATAGTCAGGGCAAGATTAAGGAAAATAGTCGATGGTCAATACCTCAAACAGTGTCGATCTCTTTACGCTGGCGCGGCTAACGCCGATCTCGTCACTGCTGGATGAGCAGATCGAAGAGTTGGCGCTCAAAACCAAAGAACAGGCCATTCCGCCAGGACGGGCGCTGTTCAAGCTGGGGGATAATGACAATGACCTCATCTACCTGATCGAGGGCGAGGTAGAGATCCGCCCCGCCACAGGCCAAGCCACCCGCGTCATCAGCGCCACTCCCCAAAGCCGTCAGCCGCTCTCTGATCAAACCCCACGCCGCAACACCGCCGTTGCCATCACCCCCGTGCTCTTTATCCGTATCAACCGGGACCTGTACGACACCATGCTGACCTGGGCCGAGAGCGTTGAGTCAAGCAGCGAAGAGGTGATCATGAGCGGCGATGACATCCTCAACATCGATACCGGCGCCCTCAAAAACAAGATGCAGCACTCGCCCAACTTCCGCAAACTGCCCGCCGCCAACATCGAACTGCTGCTCGAGAGGATGGAGCCGGTGCGCATGGATGCCGGTGAAGTAGTGATCCGCCAGGGCGACGAAGGTGACTATTTCTATGTCATCGAACAGGGCGAGGCGCTGGTAACCCGTATCATCGAATCCGACGACGAGAATGAGGACTCCATCGAGATGGCCCACATCGGTGCAGGTTCGACCTTCGGCGAAGCGGCGCTGATCTCCAACAAACCACGCAATGCCACTGTATCGATGCAGACCGACGGCGTCCTGCTACGCCTCAACAAAACCGATTTTCTCGAACTGATGCAGGAGCCACTCCAGAACTGGATCAGCCACGCAGAGGCTCAAACCAAAGCAGACGCCGGGGCGATCTGGATCGACGTACGCGCTGCCAACGAGTACCGGCACTACCACATGCCCGGCGCCATCAACATCCCTGTCAATGAGGCGCACCGTAGCGCGCAGACCCTCGACGTCAACAAAGAGTACATCTGCTACTGCCCCACCGGACGCCGCAGCTCCGCCGCCGCCTTTATCCTCAGCCAACACGGCCTGGCGGTCAGTGTGGTCAAGGGTGGCCTACCCGACATTGAACAGAGTATCGAATAGATCTAACCGATGGTCAGCCAGAGCAGCAGCGCATAACGCCCGCCCTTACCCAACGTAATAAAAAGCAGCGACCAGAGCGGACTGATCTTCAGCCACCCCGCGGCCACACAGAGTGGATCACCGATCAGCGGCAACCACGACAGCAGCAGCAGCGGACTGCCATAACGCTGCAACCGCACCACCGCCCGCTGCCGACCCGGCGCCAGCTGGTGCAAAGGGAAACGGTAAATCAACCAGCGCCCCAACAGCCAGGAACTCATGCCCCCCAGGCTATTGCCCGCCGTGGCCACACCCAGCAGCAGCCACGCGTCATGCGCACCATTCATGGCCAGCATCAGCAGCAGCGCCTCGGAACCACCTGGCAACAGGGTTGATGAGATAAAGGCACTGATAAACAGCCCCCACACCCCCCATTCAGAAAACCACTCAGCCACGCCTCACCCGCCCTTACCCTTATAGAACCATACAAAACAGATCCGGCTCAGGGTAAACCATCGGCTAATCCAGCAGCCATCTGATTTTTAACGCCATGAACGTTTATAGTAAGGCGGAGAATCACCCTGCCCGTCGTGATTCAGCAATAAAACTTTAGAGATAGACGTTATGTTTTCCAGGATCGGCAACCGCATCGAGGCGCTTCGCACCAGACTCCGTCTGCACCTCTCCTCCCTCGAAAGTACCGGCCAGCTGGCGCTGCTGCAACACTTCCTGCTACCCGCCATCGGTGGACTGGTGGTGGGACTGCTGTTTCAGGCAGTGCCCAGCCGATACCGCCAAGTGGGGGTGGTGCACGTCATGGATCGGCTCGACCACTACCAGGGGCATCTGCCACTGCTCAATGGGGTGATGCAGTTCATCGGTGGCGCCGCCAGCATCATCTTTGGCCATTCGGTAGGACGTGAGGGCCCTGCCATCCACCTCGGCGCCACCAGCGGCAGCAGCCTCGGCCGATTCCTCTCACTCCCCAACAGCAGCACCCGCACCCTGGTGGCCTGCGGCGTGGCAGCGGCCATCGGCGCCTCCTTCAATACCCCACTGGCCGGGGTGATTCTGGCGATGGAGGTGGTGCTGATGGAGTACACCCTGGCCAGTCTTATACCGCTGATCCTGGCGGCGGTCAGTGCCACCGCCATCAGTCGGCTCTTCTATGGCGACGTGCCCGTTTTCGTCGTGCCGCCGGTAGCGCTGGAGTCACTCTTTGAACTCCCCTACATCCTGATAGCCGGGTTACTGATTGGCGCGCTAGCGGCACTCTTCATCTATCTCTTGCAATACTTTTCCAGCGTCGCCAAGCAGCGCCCTATCTGGCTGCGCATGACCCTGGCGGGGTGTGCCGTGGGCCTCTGCGCCGTTGTCACGCCCGCCGTCATGGGCATCGGTTATGACACCGTGGACAGCGCCATCGCCGGGCAGATCGGCATCACCCTGCTCTGCGCCATCGTCATATTCAAGATTCTGGCCACCGCCGCCGGACTGGGGCTGGGGCTGCCTGGCGGCCTGATCGGCCCGACCCTGGTGATCGGTGCCTGTGCCGGAGCCGCCTTTGGTGAACTGGGCGAACTGGTGGTGCCCGCCGGAATGTCATCACCGCCCGCCCTCTACGCCCTCATCGGCATGGTAGCGATGATGGGAGCCACCCTCTCGGCGCCACTGGCAGCGCTGATCGCACTGCTTGAACTGACCAGCAGCGCCCAGATAATCTTCCCCGGCATGCTGGCGGTGGTCGGTGCCACCCTGGTCAGCGGCCAACTGTTTGGCAAAGAGCCCATCTTCATCCTGCTGATGCGCACCCGTGGACTCGGCTACCGCGAGGATCTGCGCGCCCAGGCGCTCCGGCGCTCCAGTGTCATGCGCGCCGTTGACCGCGCCGTGGTCAGCGTGCTGCCCAAGCTCAGTCGTGAAGAGGCCAGCCAGCTGCTAAAGCAACGGCCCCGCTGGCTGCTGGTCACACTCGATGAAAAACACCGCTTCGCCCTGCCCGCCGCCGATCTTGCCTACGCCCTGAAGGCCGACGATCAGCCCCTGGTCGACCTGGAGTCGATTCCGGCACAGCGCCGTGACAGCGGCGACATCGACATGCGCAGCTCACTCCAGGAGGCCATCGAGATGATGGATGCCAGCGACATGGAGAGCCTCTGCGTCATCAACCACCGCACCACCCCGCCGCAACTCTTCGGCCTGCTCACCCGCGCCGGGATTGAGGAGTACTATCGCCAGCCAGGGGCCACCTTAAAGTAGCCACCCCTTACCCGGCTGTGGTACACATGCCCACTCTTTGTCTACTGAATAGAGGAATTTACGATGTTGTGGATCAAGTCACTGCACATAATCTTCATGGTCACCTGGTTTGCCGGACTCTTCTACCTGCCGCGCCTGTTTGTCTACCACGCCACGAGCAACGACGAGGTGAGCAACGAGCGTTTTAAGATAATGGAGCGCAAGCTCTTCCACGGCATCATGACACCCGGGGCGGCGCTGACGGTGCTGTTTGGTCTCTGGCTGGTGATCGCTTACGGCTTGGGAATCAACAGTGGTGGCTGGTTCCACGCCAAGATGGCGCTGGTGGTACTGCTGATCGCCTATCACGTCTGGTGCGGCAAACTGCTTAAGGATTTCAAGAATGACCGTAACCGCCGCGGCCACGTCTTTTACCGCTGGTTTAACGAATTTCCGGTGCTGGTTCTTGTCGCAGCAGTGATTCTGGTCGTGGTTCGGCCGTTTTAGGGTAAAAGCAGGGCTTTGATGCTGACGACCTTAGAAAATGAAGGCCTATGGCGGGGGCTTATACACAATGGCGCCCCCGCCCGGCAACCTTTTTATCCACCGCTCGTGATTTCAGCCACCTTCATCAGCATTTACTTAAGTCAATGTTTTTATTTGATTTTATGAGATGAGCAGGATTACAGCAGTTTAACAAATCTGTAACAACGACAAGCAGTTGGCAGCGCCACCCCCATTCCATCCACAAAGTTATCCACAGCTTTTGTGCATGAGTAACAATATGGCCAGCCAATGAATAAGTTAGCTGCAACTGCCACTAAACCGGGTAAAAGAGTGGGTATTTAAATGGCTAACACCCAACAGAGCGACAACAGCTAACCACGCGACTTTATGACCACCTCCAAACCCATTTTACGGGTCGCCATCCCCTCGCCGCTGCACGGCAGTTTCGACTATCTGCCGCCGCCAGAGTGCAACATCGCCCTGCTGCAACCGGGCATTCGCCTACGTCTCCCCTTTGGCCGCAACCAGGTGGTTGGCATCCTGCTGGAGGTTGCCAGCACCTCGCAGATCGATGAGTCAAAACTGCGCCCCGCCCTCGAGATCCTCGACACCACGCCGCTACTCGCCCCAGAACAGATGAAGCTGCTGCGCTGGGCCAGCCACTACTACCACCACCCGCTCGGCGAGGTGCTGGCCACCGGCCTACCCACCCTGCTGCGTCAGGGAGAACCAGCCGAGGCGCGCCACCGTTCGTTATGGAAAATCACTCCTGAAGGTAGCGAGGCAGACATCACTCCGCTGGAAAAACGGGCCAAACGTCAAGCCGAACTGATGTTGCGACTGCACGCCGCCCCTGCCGGACTCACTGCCGAACAGCTCTCTGAACTGCCACGCAACTGGATCGACGCCATGGCGGCGCTGGTGAAAAAGGGGTGGGTGACGCTGGAGCAGATCCCCAGCCTCAGCCAGGGCAGCGGTACGCCAGAGACCGGCCCCAAACTGAATGAAGCGCAGCAACAGGCGATCAATAAAGTGCTGCATCACCGCGACGAGTTTGCCGCCTTCCTGCTCGACGGCGTCACCGGCAGCGGCAAGACCGAGGTCTATCTGCGCATCATCAGTGAGGTGCTGGCCGCCGGCAGACAGGCGCTGGTACTGGTGCCCGAGATCACCCTGACGCCACAGCTGATCGAACGTTTCCAGCGCCGTTTCAACGAGCCGATTGCCGTGCTGCACTCCGGCCTTAATGACCGCGACCGCCTTAACGCCTGGCTCTACGCCGCCAGCGGTGACGCGCGCATCATCATCGGCACCCGCTCCGCCATCTTCACACCGATGAAATCCCCCGGCCTTATCATCATTGATGAGGAGCACGACGCCTCCTTCAAACAGCAGACCGGCTTCCGCTACTCGGCTCGCGATCTGGCCATGGTGCGGGCGCAGCAGCAGAACATCCCAATAGTGCTCGGCTCGGCGACACCCTCGTTCGAGAGCCTGCTCAACCTGCGCCAGGGGCGTTACCACCACCTCTCACTGCCACAGCGCGCCGGCAGCGCCAAGCCGCCACGGGTCGAACTGCTCGACGTGCGTGGCCAGCCGATGGAGGATCAACTCTCCGCCCAGCTGTTTGGCCAGATTCGCCGCCACCTCGACGCCGGCAACCAGGTATTGCTATTCCTCAACCGACGCGGCTTTTCACCCACCATCATCTGTCACGAATGTGGCTGGATCGCCGAGTGCAAACGCTGCGACAGCCACATGACCCTGCACCAGCAAAAACGCCTGCTCTGCTGCCACCACTGCGGCAGCCAGCGCCCCGTGGCGCGCCAGTGCCCAGCCTGCGGCAGCGCCGACCTGCGCCCCATCGGCAGCGGCACCGAACGCATCGAAGAGACGCTGCAACAGCGCCTGCCCGACACCCCCATCACCCGCATCGACCGCGACTCCACCCGCCGCAAAGGGAGCCTCGAAGCGAAGCTGGAGGAGATCCACGACGGCACCCCGCGCCTGCTCATCGGCACCCAGATGCTCGCCAAAGGGCACCACTTCCCCAACGTCACCCTGGTCGGCATCCTCGACGGCGACCAAGGTCTGTTCGGCAGTGATTTTCGCGCCAGTGAACGCATGGCCCAGCTCATCGTCCAAGTAGCAGGCCGCGCCGGTCGCGCCGAAAAACCGGGGATAGTGCTAATCCAAACCCACCACCCTGACAACCCGCTGCTACAACTGCTCTGCCAGCAGGGCTACCACGCCTTTGCCGACGCGGCGCTGGGCGAACGCGAAGTAACCGCCCTGCCACCCTACAGCTACATGGCGCTACTGCGCGCCGAGGCCAGCCACTCCATCCCCACAGAGCAGTTCCTCGAACAGGCCCGCGCGCTGGCACAAAGCATCGGCGTAGAAGGCGTCGAACTCTACGGCCCCATGCCCTCAGTAATGGAACGCCGCGCCGGAAAATATCGCTACCAACTACTGCTGCAATCAAACCAGCGCCAAACGCTGCATCGACTGCTCGATCAATGGACAACACGCCTCAGCACACTGCCCGAAGCACGCAAGGTGAGATGGTCACTGGATGTGGATCCGGTGGATCTGATTTAAGGAAACATTGATTTTTTGTAGGGTGCACTGTACGCACGCGGGTTGTTGAAAGTGATACAGTCACACAGCAGACTGCGAACCTAGAAGACGCTGAATTCGCAATTAATGGTGCATTGAATGCACCCTCACGTAACTTCGTACTGCCCATGATAAAGGCAATCTAATGAAAATCAACTTACATACATCTCATCCATCCGCATTTATAAGTTCAACGTTTATTGACCTTAAGAAAGAGCGCGAGGCAGTCGCTCAAGTGCTAAAGGATTCAAATCTAAACATTAATGCGCTTGACGTAAAACCAGCATCCAATATCTCATCAAAAAAGGAAATAATGGAGGGTATAAAGGAAAGCGATTTCATTATTCTTATTATTGGAGAGAGATATGGGTCAATAATTCAGAAAATGACCGCGTCACCTAAACTTAGCATTACCAGATGGGAGTATGATCGAGCTGTTGGTTTTGGGAAACCCGTACTAGTGTATTTTAAGAACATAAACTCTAATAATGATGTCCATTATGATGACAAGTTATCGGCTGATTTTGAAATCAAAAGAAAATATCTCAAAGAATTCAAAAAAGAGTTGTCTGAAAAGCATAATCCAAAATATTTTACAACTCACGATGAGCTTATAGCAGAGATTAGAAAGGCCATAATCCCGACTTATCGAAATGGCGTGAAATCATTGATTCGTGAAAATGAATTATATGCGAAAGAGTTAAAGACTCTCCGACTAGAAAATCAACAATTAAGGCTATCGCCTCCTGCCCTAAAACCTGTCTTTGAAAATGAAGTGCCCGGTTTATTGGGCCGCCTGATGGGCGGAAAAAAAATACGTGGGTTGACGGCCAGGACAGACGATGACCAGGAACATAAAAAACCTAGCAAAGGACTTGGTTTAATTAATAGAAATACAATTTCCGATAAAACAGAATAGCTCGTAGATCTCGTAGCTCCGATTAGCGTCAGCGTAATCGGAGGAACGAAGAATTCCTTCCATAAGTACGATTACGCTGATGCTAATCGTACCTACCCATCGACCATGCGGCCTTCTTAATCCTGTAAAACCCCGCCGCTCTTATACCTGAGAAGTTATCCATAGCCATGTCCATCACCCATATCACCGCCCACTACCTGCGCCGTGAAGCCCGGTAGGATGGGTGAAGCGCAGCGTAACCCATCAACTGACTGCGCAACGGCTGGTGGGTTACGCCAAAAGACGGCTCCACCCACCCTACATTTCAGACCATCAACATTGATGTGGTCAAGCAATTTTGGACAGCGCTTTAGGTTTTTTTTCACGCCGCCTCAGATTCCATCCTTACTGGCGGCTTGTAGTCGTTATAACTGTGCGGCCGTACTTGGTTGTAGTGTGATGTCACATATCTCAGCACG
>CAMTXZ010000129.1:0-1732 GCA_947085765.1 uncultured Chromatiaceae bacterium
TATGTGCTCTTCATTTCGCCGGGATGTAAGGGGTGTGACGACTACTACCGCAAGATCAGACGAATACAGACGGTTGGTATCAGCCTGGATATCTATTTTGTGGGGGTTGATGATAAGCAGATCATTGATTGGGCCAGAACCATGTCACTGGACCCCGCCCTGGTCAAGAGCAAGGTTGTCACGTTAAACCGTGACGACGGCACCTATGCCCGTTACAACCGTCCGCCACTGCCATCGGCATTTTTCTACGACCGCGCCGCTGGCACGGTCTCTCCGCTGGAGCAGTGAGATGACGATGACACGGTTACATCGTCTGCTGCTCCTCGCCTCTATCACCGCGTCGCTGGTCGCGCCGGGGGCTGTGCTGGCGAACGCGGACATCACCAATGTCCCGCCCGCATACCGCTCAGTCGCCGCTGAGTATTCTGTGCCGCCGGCACTGCTCTATTCCGTCGCACTCACAGAGTCAGGCAATCGCTATCACGGCAGCCGGCTGCCCTGGCCATGGACGGTGAATCACGGCGGCAAGGGTATCTATTTTGATACCCGGCAAGAGGCATACGACTATTTGTCCCAGATCCTCAAGGAGGGGCAATCAAACTTCGATGTCGGGTTGATGCAGGTCAATTGGCGCTGGAATAAACAGGTATTTCCTTCGCTGTGGGAGGCGTTAGACCCGCATACCAATCTGCGCGGCGGGGCGTCCATTCTCAGGGAGAACTATCTTCGCCTGGGCACGTTTGAGGCGGCCGTCGGCGCCTATCACTCGCCTGGCGACAGCACTCGCGCCAATGCCTATCGTGAGCGCGTGCGTGACAGTCTTACCACTATCATGCAACCCGAAGCGAGGCGCTTCTGATGCGTATCGCTGACATGACGACCGTTTCGGTGGTGATTACGTTGAAGTTGATGCTGTTGATCTTGCTGCTGCCCATGCAGGTGTATGCCGAACCGCGCATCATCCTTGACCGGGGTGGTGTATCGACAGAGCCGTATCGCCGTGTTTTGGAAAACACTGAGGTGCCTGATTTTGGTGGTGAATGGGTACAAACCTATTCACCACGCATCCAAAAAGACCCGCAAAACCCCAGTGTGTGGTTGCCATTGCGCAGTGACAAATTGTCACCCGCCAAGATAGAGGTGGTCCAGGAGGTCTATTACTCCACACTAGAATCACCGATCTGCATTATTGGCTCAGATCCGTTGTCGTTGCGCTGGCTCAAAACAAATCTACAAAATCTCATTGATGTAAAAGCGCGTTGCTGGCTGGTCCAGGCGAAGAACTTCAATGACTTTTCCACTGTTTCAAAACTGCTTAACGGTCGGGTGTTGATGACACCCGCCGACGGTGATGCCGTGGCCGGTTTTTTCAAGATCAAACACTACCCGGTCATTATCGATCAGCGGTATATCAGCCAATGAAAAAATACCCCGTCGAAGCATTGCTCAGACCGCCGGTGGAATACTACGCCGCCTCCACCTATTTGGCGCTCGGGCTGTTGGCCGCAAAGGCCCCAGGGGTGTTGTTGATGACCCCCAGCGTTGCCTATCTCACAGCGGCCGGCATGTGCTATCTGGGGATACGGCGGTGGCGCCAGGGGATGCGTATTCGCCGCTACCAAAAAGGATTGCGGCGTTTAAAACCGTATGTAATGGCCTCACGGCGTATGCCGGTCAGCCACCAGCGACTATTTCTGGGGCTAGGATTTGAGTGGGATAGTCGCCATGCACA
>CAMTXZ010000130.1:0-4473 GCA_947085765.1 uncultured Chromatiaceae bacterium
CTGTATACCCACATGCTCTGTCTCCAGCGGATAACGGGAGTAGTCAAACTGGGTATTAATCTCTGTCTGAAAACGCCAGCGCATAATCTCACTGTTTTCCAGACGACGATTATCAACCTCGACAATCTGGGTATTTTTGGAGTTTCCGATCTGAAAGCCACGCTGTTCTTTCAGAAACTCAAGTGGATACTCCTGCCATACCTGCCCGGTCACAGAGACCACATTGGAACCATTCAGCTCCATAGAGTCAATATAAATACCTGTCGGAATATAGGTTGGTGCAGGCAAAGATTTTTTACGGTTCTCTTCATCATAGCTATTCATCAGTGCACTGAGCACCAATCGATCCGACACTCTGGTGCCGGCATCATTGCCAGTCTCGTCGCTGTAAGTACGTGCCTGGGTGTGATACGACAACGCTAAATTCCATACCACACCTATCCCCACCAGCAGTAATAGAGAAATAATAGCAGAGGCGATCCATATATTCATCGCCTCACCACTCTGCACCCGCAGCAGCAACATACTAAAGCTGGCGATAAATATAATGGCCGTGATAGCAATCAAGATAATCTGCTTACGTAACTTGTTTACATCCACCTGCAGATCATCTTTTATAAAGGTATTTTGTAATGACCAACCGGAGATATGCACAGGTGCATATATTAGCCATGACGCCTGTCCAGTAGTGGTGCTGACATGATCTATCACACCCGATTCACTCCGGGATACTCTTTCAGCAAGCTCTACCCTGTCAGCATCATTTTTCTCCTCCGCTACATCCATAATGCTTTTATGTGTCAACACATAACTGCTGTTGGGATGGTAGAGATAGTTTCCTTCCCGCGTAGTCAATGCGCCAAAACCACTCGGCCCGATATTGAGTGACTCAATAATATTTTTAATCTGTTTCATCGAAATATCGATGGTCACCACACCATTCTTTTGCCGCTCACCGGTCACCGGATCAACATTATAAAATAAGGCTGAATATGTGATCATGTAGGTCTTGCCAGCCTCGTCCCAGTAAGGTTCGCCCCAGCGGTTATCACTTGTCATAGGTGCTACATACCAATCGTAATCGGCACTGGTATAGTCATATATCTCGTCGAGACGTTGATATTTAAATTCGCCGTGTGGCCCTGATTTAGAGTAGTAGGCAGAGTAAAGATTGGTATTGCTATCATAACCAAAGGGTTTGAAGGTGACCGTACCGCCGTAGAAGTTAACATTAGCGTCCAGCATATTTTTCAGCGTTATGGGTATCTCGCCTTTACTAACTTCTGTCTGCGTAAGCTGGTTCGCTAACCCCTCTGCCGAAGCCATTGCTTGGCCAAGGATGGTATTAATATCATCTGCGGCATTAACCGTTAACTTCTGCAAGTCGCGCTGTGATGATTCATATATCTCACTTTTATAGACGATATGCTGATAAATCTGCAATACACCGCTCACAAATGCTGCCAGACAGATCAGCAGCAATACCATTTTTATCTTTTTGGTAGGAATAATGACAGGAATGGAATCAAACTTCACTTACATACTCCGACTACTATACGAGCACGTTTAACCAAGCTATCGAGTAGCGTTTGTAACTCAATTAAACAACAGCAGGGGTACCACTGCACTTGCTGACATTGCTGCATCAAGGTAGAGGCCCCTGCTTCATCTTGCCGATATAACGCCACAACCCATATACAATTCCGATCAGCAGCAATCCTATTGCCAAATCATCGGCACGTTTATTCCAATAGGGATCACATACCAGAGAGATCAGAAATATCAGCAGCAGTACGGCAGCTACTGCAGAGAAGTACCAGATACGCTTTTTAAACAGGTTGCGCAGTTTGTAATTCCACATCGCCAGTAGACCGTAAATCACAAACAGTCCAATCAGAACATCGAAGGCAATGCGAAAGAGCCAGCGATTAGGACAGGCAAACTGGCAAAGTTGAGGAATATATTTATCAGTGTTTGCCTTAAGAAAATCATCCTCTGAGCTTTTATTAAAGACCTTGACAATCCTCTTTTTTAGAATTTCACTGCCATTATCACTCACCAGTGGCAGCGGCCAGAAACCAATGCCCGCAAAGTTATCCTGGAAATAGACCAGATCATCATAAAACTGATCATACTGACCACTGACAAGTGGATAGTGACCGATTGGTGTTAATACCGGGATGATCTTGCGCAGCACATTACGCCGATCGATACCTTTAAATTCATTTTCAATCAGATTCCTGAGCACCTTTTTAGTATCAGTGGTTGGTTTCTCTAAAAAAGTGATGATGGAATCTACGTATGGTTTTCCCGCCTCATCGACACCCAGGATCGCGCCACTTATATCCGCAAGCAGTCTATCTTTAGATTCAATGCTCGATACACCGAGATCAAACATAAGATTGAGTGTGATATCGGGCCGGTTACTTTTGGCAAATTTTTCATGCAATCCTATTACAAAGCTGTTGATTTTAACCCTGGCAAACCGATACTCCCGAAAGCCATCAAAATAGAGCGTTACACCGTCGAGCTTGCCAGGGTGCAGCGCGGTAACTTTTTTGAATACCTCTGATTGTGCGTTCTCCATATCGGCATCATTCCACTGTTGCCAACGATCACTAAAGATCACCAAATCGGCCTTAGTTCCATATCGATGGGTATTGGCAATAAAGTTGGCCGCATTATTCCCCGCATCCCATGACTCTGAAGAAAAAATATTACCTTTTTCATCCAGCATGACACCGTAGTAGCCGATGCGTGACAGTGTACTGAAATCAACGGCCAGTCTGGATGTGGTTGGATCGGCACTGGCAAACCAACTGGGATAAAACCCATACGTTATGCCACTCATGGTACGCACACAGCCGCAATCACTCTCACCCAAAGAAATCTCCCCCGCACTGGAGGGTGCCCCCTTGAGCGCCTTGCTCTCTATCTCTGTTTGATGTTCGGTATATTCACCCGCATTTGTCCCCAGCTGCGTCGTGACAGCGTTTACAAAAAGGCGTTTAGTTGGATAGAGAGTGCCTTGAATTGCACGCAGCTTTTCTACCACCACTGCTGAGATAAGCGGTTCAGGCTCAGGAGCGGGTTCAGGCTGTAGTTCTGGTTCCGGATCAGCTTCAACAATATTTTCTGCAACCTTGGCAGCATCTGGAGTATTGGCATCTTGCTCAGTACTCACTGTTTGAGCATTAACCGCAGAGTCCACATCAGGAGTTACTACTGGTTTCACCGACTTTGATTTATTTGGCGCCGGTACCACAGTTGTCTTGGGCAGTGGTTTGAGCAATGCCTCCAACTCATCAACATCCAGACTGGTCAGCGAATAGTAAAAATTTGGCCCGCGTTTATCTCCTGCCAAATCCGCCGCACCACCGCCCTGCTGAGTCTTATAAAGATCCAGCAGCGTCATAATCTGTTGTGCCGTGCCGGAGCGTTTTGTTTTATTGATGGCAACCTGGCGCTCGGCAGGTTGCTGGGTGATCCATGCGCCAAAGTCACCACTCAAAAGTGTCTGTCGCCAGCCGGGATAGACCTCCGCAATGGTAGCGTAGTGCAACAAAGCGTCATCCAACCCAACAGCAATACCGGCCTTGGCATCAAAACCGAAGTCATCACAAAACTGTGTCAAGGCAGCCAGTGTTTCGCGCCCCACCAGACCATCGATCATCTTCAACGGATAACCGAGTGTGGTGAGATGCTGCTGCATCTGTCTAATACGCTCTCTGTCTTGTTTGATTGCTGGCTGCTGGAACTCCGCACTGAGTACCGACAACTGACACCCAGCGTTAACCTTGCCGGAATAGGCGATGGTAGCGAGCAAAAGCATCAACAGGCTGAGCGCGACGTATGTCGCACTGATGTTTTGAAAACAAGTGAATGAAGCAGTTCTGTTCATAAATATCCTTAGATCGTTTTGCCTTCTTTACGCAGCTCTTTGGCAATACCACTGACCAGATCCATCTGGCAGATTGTCTGGCGGTCCAGTTTCAGCGCGTTAATCGCGCCATAACGAACCACATTGGTGATGGCGCCACCGGAAAGTTCGTAGCGCTCTGACAAGCTTTTAAGATCAACATCATCTGCTAAACGGCTACTACCGTTAAGCGCACCCTGCCACAGCAACAACCGTTGCTCGGCATCGGGCATGGCGAAGTAGACCAGCGATTGAAAACGACGGGCAAATGCCTCATCGATATTCGCTTTAAGATTGGTTGCAAGGATAACAACCCCTGGAAAGTCCTCAACCCGCTGCAACAGGTAAGAAACCTCCTGGTTAGCATAACGGTCGTTAGAACTGGAGGTCTGGGTGCGTTTTCCAAACAGGGCATCGGCTTCATCAAAGAAGAGTATCCAGTTTCTGTTCTGCGCCTGGTCAAAGACATTGGCGAGATTTTTTTCTGTCTCACCAATATATTTTGACACCACCATGGAGAGATCAATGCGATAGACATCCGCTGCCACGGCAGA
>CAMTXZ010000131.1:0-4335 GCA_947085765.1 uncultured Chromatiaceae bacterium
TGTGTCAGGGGTGAGCTGTACTCGGTCACTTTCACCTTCGAGGATGGCACCATCCGCACCATCAGCAGTGCCAAGAGCACCGCTGATACCAAAGCCGGCTCTAAACAGATCCTTGGCTATATTTCCGATCGCCAGGGCAGCCCCTGTCTGAAAGGGCGGCTGATTACCAACGCCAGTGATTATCTGCGCGATCGCATCGTCGCCTCCAGTGCCGGCGCCTTGGCCGGTGCCTTGGCGACGACCCAGCAGACCACCATCAAACGCAATGACGGCTCGATCGAGCAGTTCTTCGACGGCAGTACCAGTAAGTACATCGGTTCAAAGGCATTGAGTGGTGGGGCCAGTGAGCTGACGGACTATTTGCGTGAACGCGCCCGCAATGCGGTCGATCTGGTCTTTCTTGAAGCAGGGCAGGAAGTAGTACTGCACGTGGAAGATCAGATCGAAATTGATTATGAACCCAACGGAAGGAAGTTAGAGTATGCCCAATCATCGTCTTCTCTGGCCAAGACTGGCTACCATCTTGATTAGCAGTCTGTTGTTCGCTGGATGCAGCTCAAAGCAGCTGATCCCCGAAACGGGTCCGGATATTCTGGATGTCTATCAGCGCCACATGGACGCCTCAGCACCGCCACCGAATGTGCTGCGGGCCATTCAACATGAGCGCCGTGACCTGGCCGGGTATACCCGCACCGCCGGGACGGAGTTAAGTGTGAAATTTCCCCGTCTGCCCAATCCGGAATTGGTGATGTATGTCTTTCCACACCTGACAGCCAAAGGTCGTCCTGTCCCTGGCTACTCGACCTCCTTTTTACTCTATGAGGCAGATCAGTATGCGCTGCCCGGTGAGATCGCCCCATGACAACAGTGGCGGATTCCTCCATCAAGGATCGGCTGTTACGCCTGCTCGGTGTATTGCCGCCGGAGGGTCGCAAACCCTTGACACAGGAGCAGCGTAAAAAGATTTACGCCGAGCCGCCCTCATTCACTGAATTGTTGCCCTGGAAAGGGTTTAACAAGGAGGAGGGGGTCTTTGAATTTGATGACGGTGCCTCGGTCGGCGCAGTGTTTGAGTTGCAGCCGATCGATGTGGAAGGGCGTCCGATGGAGATCCTGGGCAAGATTGAG
Organism: uncultured Chromatiaceae bacterium; assembly: GCA_947085765.1. Classification (GTDB taxonomy): domain Bacteria; phylum Pseudomonadota; class Gammaproteobacteria; order Tenderiales; family Tenderiaceae; genus JAKFXL01. The sequence goes on from CAMTXZ010000131.1 coordinate 1,129, forward strand.
CTGGGCGTTCAAAAGGCGCTCAAAAACATACCAACACATTCATTAAGTCCCTGGATCGTGCAGACCTACCTGCAGGATGAACCGATCACCGACCTCGTGGATATTGTGCGGAACTATGCCACGCCCGAGGCGCGTCAAACCAAGCACCACGAGTTATGGCTCAAGGAACTCGAAGAGCACACCGCCCATATGTCTAAGCCGGGCGGTATGTTTTATGACCAGGGATCTCAATTCTGGTGGAATGGCCAACATCGCAAGGTCCGTTGTGTGATCTACCGTCGCAGTGAGCAGGCCGAGTGGCTGAAAAAAGACGGCACACCAATTTCCGGCAAGGGGTCGCCGGCACAAGACTTAAACGATGTGATCAATTGTTTTATTGGTTCGTTAATGCAAGCCGGACTCAAAGCCCGCCGTTATACAGCGGCTGATTTGTATAGATGGCTGGTGCCGTGGTTCTCACCCCGTCCAGACGGGTTTGCCACGGCACAGGAGTACCTGAAGGTACGCAAGTACCCCGACAACGATGAGTGCATCGGTGTCGGTGCTGACCTGGCCGAAATGGTGACACTGGGCAGCCCTGAGTCGCGTGAGGATGGCAGTTGGAGCTTTACCGGCATGCCACATCGACTGATCTCGCTGCAGGCCATCGATACCCCGCCCATTGCCGGTGTTTTGACCGCAGAACAAGATTCACCTGCTGGCCGCACCGCCGCCATGTGGGATCAACTGCCCAAAGGGTGCGTTTTTGTCACCACCATCGTGGCGCTGCCGCAGAGCGAGATCAAACGCCACTGTAACAACATCATCAAGGCCGGCGGCGCAGGATCGCCGGAGGCACGTCAATCATCGGCACAGGCCGAAAGTACACTGAATAATATTGCCTCGGGCCATGCGTTAATGCCGACCTTTTCAGGCGTCTACGTGCGCGGTGAGACCGATGAAGCACTCAATCGCAACACCCAGCAGGTCATCAATATCCTGACGGCCTTTCAATTCAATCCGGTGATGCCGCGTTTTGACCCCACCGCCGTGGACAACTATGTCCGCCATCTGCCGATGGCCTATTCCTACGCGACGGACAAGAGCGGCTCGCGGATTACCAAGCTCACCTACGCGCACCACATCGCCCGCATCCTGCCGTTCTACGGTCGCGGTACCGGCACAGGCAGGCCGGGCAATCTGTTTTACAACCGGATCGGCGAACCCCTGATGTTCGATCCCACCAAAGACAAATCACGGGTGGCGCACAGCCTGATTTTCGGGCCGTCCGGGTCCGGCAAATCGGCCACCATCAACTATTTGGTCATGCACTACATGGCCGTCTACAAGCCGCGTATCTTTATCGTTGAAAAAGGCGATAGTTTCGGTTTGCTGGGTAGGTATTTTTCGAGTACCGGACTGACGGTCAATCAGGTGAAGTTCAGCGCCGCCTCCGACATTACGCTACCTCCTTTTACGAATGCATTTGCCGCCCTGGAGCAGGCTGAACAGAATGAGGCCAGCATGGAGCTGGCGCTGACCCTCTCCGCCGATGACAAGTTTGACCTGCGCGGCGATCTGATTGAAGACGACGGTGAGATGCGTGATTACCTAGGGGAGATGGAGCTGATCACCCGCATGATGATCACCGGCGCCGACGCTGAAAAAGAGAAGCAATTCGAGCTGCCCGATAAACAGTTGGTGCGTCGCGCCTTGCTTGAGGCCACCCGGCGCCAGCGTGATAAAAATGAACCCTATGTTTTGCCATCACATGTCGTGGCCATGTTTCGCGAGTATGCCCAAAAGCCTGATTTGACGGATACCCGCAAGGATCGCATCCAGTTCATGGCCGATGCACTCGAATACTGGACCGACGGCCTGCACGGCAAGTTTTTCAACCGTCCCGGTAAAACCTGGCCGGAGTCCGATGTCACCATTCTGGACATGGGCATTCTGACCTCGGATCAGTACAAGGACATGCTGGCGGTTGCCATTGTCACCCTGATCAACACCATCACCGGCATCGGCGAGAAGTATCAATACGAAGGCCGACAAACCCAGGTCTACACCGATGAAGGCCATGCCATCACCACCAACCCCACGTTAGTCAAACCGTTTGTCTTCGGGGCCAAGACCTGGCGCAAACTCAATATCTGTCTGAATCAGGCCACCCAGAATCTCGGCGACTACCCGGACGAGGCGGAGAAAATGATCTCGCTGGCCGAGTGGTGGTACTGCCTGATGATGTCTCACGACGAGGTGGAACAGATCACCCGTTTCAAGCGGCTCAACGATGAGCAGAAGACCATGCTCACCTCAACACGCAAGCAAAAAGGGGCGTTTACCGAAGGGGTTGTCCTATCAGACAACGTCAATTCACTGTTTCGTATTGTCATGCCGGCCTTGCCGCTGGCACTGGCCGGCACGGACGAGGATGAAAAGGCGGCCCGCCGTCAGTTGATGGATGACCTGGGTATTACGGAGATCGAGGCGATCTATCACGTGGCCGAGCAGATTAAGGCGTCCCGGCGATGAGCAGAATAAAACACCGTTGTTTGTGGTTACTCCTGAGCTGCCTGGTCGGAACAACCTCCGCTGCTATGGCCGCTCAAGAAGTGGTCATCTATATCGGTACTGATGAGTACCCGCCTCAGAATCTACGTGCGGCCAGTGCGGCCGGCGTCAGCCTTGGCGTTTATAACCTGGATGCACAGCATAAGTTGGAAGCACGCTTGACGCAGAATCTTCCGGCAGATCAAGCCAGCGCCCAGCGCATTGTGGGTGAGCGTTTCGCGGCACTATCAGGTGATGAGGTGCAGGCGATCTTTCGGCCGGTCGCCCTGGTTGCGCAGTGGGATATTCGTAAGGCCCCCGCGTTTGTGTTCGATGATGGTGCCACAGTGATCTACGGCGTGACCGATGTGGGCCAGGCGTTGAATTACTGGCAGACATGGCATCGACGCACGCGCCATTCAATCGAGAGACGGCCATGAGACAGAGAGGGGCATACACATTGTCGCGTCTGTTGCTGGCAGCATTACCCGTCCTGATATCAGGTACTGTTGTGGCAGCCGCTGCCGATGAACCCTCTCTGCCGACCGGCATGAGCGAAACGCGCAGTGGTGATGCCACCTTCAATACCGCCGACCTGGTGGTCACCAGCGTACAGGGGATGCTTGACGAAGGGTGCGGCGGGTATTGTGTCGTAGGCGCTTGTGCACACTTAAA
>CAMTXZ010000132.1:0-10217 GCA_947085765.1 uncultured Chromatiaceae bacterium
AGCAGCAGGCAGCCATGCACCGCCTGCGAGCCGGTCGGGTCGTCGTCGAGGACGATGATCTTGTTCTGGGTCATATCTGCCTCGTTACTCTATATAAGGTGGGTGAACACCACCGTCCGCAGCCAGCTGCAAACGGTGGCCGTCCCGCTTGTTATGCCTTCAGGGCACGCGCCACCAACGCGTCGGCGGTCAGGCCGTTAAAGGCCATGATCTCCGCCGCTGAAGCGGTGGTCTCGCCACGCTTCCAGGCAAAAACATCACGCCGTGGCGCACGGCTACGCAACATCACCGGCTCCAGTGTCGCACTAGGACCACCACTGACGCCAATCAAAATATCGCCATCAAACAGCGCGTTGAAGTGGTTGTCATCGAGGAACAGGTTATCTGGTTCTGAACAGGTATCCCAGGCAACATCACTCGGGCGATAGAGGCGACGTGGATTGACCACTGAGACGATACGCACGCCGTGACCGGCGCTGGCCAACTGTTCAGCAGCGGCAAATACCGGCAGCAGCGCCATGTCGCCAACCACGGCAAAGACCACCTGGTTGCTGCCGGGGCGATCCAGCAGGGTGATGGCGCCGTCGCGCAGCGCCTGACGGCTCTGTTCGAGAGTGGTACGAATCGGCAGCGGACTCTTGGAGGCGGTGATGACAACCCCTTTGTTGTAGGTGTCGAGTGCCCAGGCGTAGGCGGCCTGGATCATGTTGGCATCCACCGGGAAGAGTGGGAAGACGTTGCCGTTGCGCATCATCGCCGCAAAATAGGCCTCGATCTCGGGGCGCTGATGGGTCCAGCCGTTGCGACCCTGCTCCAATGCGCCAGCGGTAAAGAGCGTGACAGTTGATGGAGTTTTACGACGCAGTTCGGCCATCGCCTGGGTCACGGTCTGCCAGATAGGCAGGCCATTGATGGCAAAACTCTCATACGAACACCACAGGGTGCGGCTGCCAAACAGCGCCAGTCCGGCGGCCAGTCCGGCGCAGGCATCTTCGTTGAGTGGCTCATAAACCTGACCTGTCGGCCCCTGGTTGTAGAGTGCATCTGCCGTCGGGTGACGAATCTGTAGCGCCTCGTTGATGTTGCCGATACCGGAGGCCTCGTTGCCATCGGCATTGGTCACTATAAAGCGACGATCCTGACGACCCACTTCACCCACCAACAGCCCCATGGCGGTGGTTGGGGCTTTATTCTCACCCAGGGCAAAATCGACCAGCGGCAGGTTGGTGATCGGTGTCAGCGGCAGTACCGATTCGGTTACGGCGGTACGGGCTGATGGTCCACCCCCGGCGCGGCTGAAGTTGTCACGCACGATCTGCCACGCCTGGGGCGGCAGCGCGCGGCGCTTCAACCCCTCGATCACCACCTCATTTTCGAGTGTGTGCTGTGGGTAAAGGTTGTGCGACTTGGCACCCAGGGCATGAACCCCGGCACCCTTGAGCTGCTTGATGATAAAGACAGTGAGCTTGCCATCCAGGGCCGACTGGGCGGCCTGATCCATGGTCTCCAGTACCGCTGCGGTAAAGGCCAGACGCTGCTTGTGCGAAAAGCGGGTGCTGTCGACAAACGCACCACTCTGGCCGGCATCGTCGTAGGGTTTGGCATCAACCAGATAGACCATCTCAAAGCCGTGACCACGCCAGTAGGTGATCAACTCCTCTTCGGTCAGGGTCGCCACCATCGAGTGGTGCTCCTGGCTATAACCGTTCCAGATCAGCACCGGCAGGAAGTTGGTGACCGTGGGGTAGGCGATATGGAAATGCATCATGGCGTTAAGCACGTAGGGTTCGCCCATGCCACCGTCGCCGATGGTGAACGGGAACAGCGTGCCGGGATGCAACATCGCCCCGGACATGGCGAAATGCTGCCCCTGCCCTAACGGTCCCGCCGGAGCAAGGATACCGGGGATGGCGCCAGAGAGATGGCCGAGCAGACCATGCTGTTCGCGGTAGCGGTCACGCATGTTCTGCACCGTGTTGATGCCCATCTCCTCCAGGGAGGAGTCGAGGAACATCGAACTGTAAAAGCCGGGCGCGTGGTGCCCGACCTCGGTGACGATATTGGTATGGCCGAGCATGATCAACGCGGCGTGGGCATCGGCGCTGCTGGCAAAACCACCCGGATGGCCGGAGGCCTTGGCGGCCGTCACCTGCAGGGTGAGGTAACGCAGCGCGTCAGCACCGAGCATGGTCTGGTAGACCGCCGCTGGGTCGCGTGGATTGGCAATGGCACGTTCGCCCGCGCCGATCACCGCCTGCGCGGCGTGGTCGGCATAACCCGCCCATGGTTCGCCAAAATACTGGATGCCTTCACAAAACGCCGGTGCCTGGATGGTCATGATTGAATCTCCTCGAATCATTGATAATTTTGAACTTGCTTCGATCCTATTCGATCGAATATCATTTCGCAATACACAATCGATTTCATAATGCGGAACGAACCAGATATGAAAGCACCGACAACAACCCCCATCCAGGTCATCGATCGCCTCGTCAACCTGCTCGATGCACTGGGCCAACAGGCTGAACCGCTGAGCCTAAAAGTGCTCTCCGCCGAGACCGGCCTGCACCCATCGACCGCACACCGCATCCTGGCCTCGCTCGCCGCTCACCACCTGGTCGAGCGCAGCGAAGGCGGCACCTACCAGCTTGGTCCTCACCTGCTGACACTGGCATCCCGGGCGCAGCGCCAGCTCGACCCACGCCGCGAGGCGCTGCCGGTGATGGAGTGGCTGCGTGGCGAGATTGGCGAAACCGTCAACCTGACGGTGCGCGAAGGCGATGTGCTGGTCTATATTGAACGGGTGCTGAGCCAGAAGGCGATGCGGGTCGAGCAGGTGATCGGCAGTCGCGCACCGCTGCACGTCACCGCTGCCGGCAAGCTGTTTCTGGCCGATGAGGGTGAGAGCGCCTGCGCCGACTATGCCCAGCGCCATGGGCTGGAGGCCTACACCGTCAATACCATCACCGATCTGGCCAGACTCACTGCCGCTGTTGACCAGGCCCGCAGCCGTGGTTACGCCTTCGACGACGAGGAGGCGGAGCTGGGTGTCGGCTGTATCGGTGCGCCGGTACGTGACGCGGGTGGCCGCATGGTGGCGGGGCTATCGGTATCGGCGCCGATTCAACGCCGTCGCCAGGAGTGGCTGCCTTTGGTACTCGAGGCCGGTCAACGGCTCTCGGCGCGACTCGGCTACCGCCCAGTCAGCCTCTAATACTGCTATTGCTGGGGGCTAATTTATTGATCATAATAGCTCTTTGTTGATTTCAGACCACCGGTCCACCTCCCCCACCCTCAATCAGGCAACGCTCACATGCCACTATTTCGTCTACTCATTATCGCCTTGATCGTCGGTGCCGGCTTTTACATTTATCGTCGCCTCACGCTCAAACCGCCGGCCAAAAAACCACCCCAGGTGCGCTCAACCCAGGCCGTCAAATGTGAGCTGTGTGGCCTGCACATCCCCGAGCACGAAGCGATCCACCGTGGCAACCAGATCTACTGCTGTCAGGATCACGCCGACAAAGCGGCCCATTAATAACTAATAGAACTGTAGCGTTACCTCTATCTACCGATAATTAAAGCATTCCAAAGTTTGCCTTAAAAGAGAGATAGGACAACCATGACGGTTGATACTCAGCCAACGGAACAGCTCAACCCGTCCCATACTTGGCGACCACTGCGCCTCTTCAACTTTTATCGCCTGCTGCTTTCCGGTTTTTTTTTCGCGCTGACCTTTTCAGACCTCAGCATCAGGCCTATCGGCGAACATAACCAGACACTGTTTGATGGGGTGGCGATCATCTATCTGCTGCTCGCCATCGGCAGCTGTTTTACCATTCGTGCGCGCACCCCGCGCTTCACCACCCAGGTCTATTGCCAGACACTCATCGATATTGCCGCCATCACCCTGCTGATGCACGCCAGCGGCGGCGTCACCAGCGGCTTGGGCATGCTGTTGATCATCGCTGTCGCTGGTGGCGCCATGCTGCTGGAGGGGCGTACGGCCCTTAGCCTGGCCGCCATTGCCACCCTTTTTATACTGGGTGAACAGATCTACTTTCAGTTCGGCAATCCACAGCTGTCCGCCGCCTATACCCACACCGGCTTGCTGGGGGCGACCTTTTTTGTCACCGCCCTGCTGGCCCGGGTGCTGGCGCAACGGATCCGCGAAAGCGAGGCGCTGGCGGCCAAACGCGGCATCGACCTAGCCAACATGGAGCAGCTGGCCGAGTATGTTATCCAGCGCATGCAGACCGGCGTGGTGGTGGTGGATAGCAGCGCCCATATCTGGCAGATCAACGACTCGGCCCGCCAGCTGCTTGGCCTGGCACCGCTGACAGGTAATCCGCCACTGGCCAACACCTGCCCACCGCTGGCACAGCAATATCAACGCTGGCTAAACGCACCGGACGCAGCCGCACAACAGTTCCACGGCGACGCTGCCAAGCTGTTGCCACGCTTTGCGATGTTGGGGGATGAGGCCAGCACGCTGATCTTCCTGGAAGATACCGCCGCCCTGACACACCAGGCGCAGCAGCTCAAACTGGCATCGCTGGGGAGACTCTCCGCCAACATCGCCCACGAAATCCGCAACCCGCTCGGCGCCATCAGCCACGCCGGCCAACTGCTGGCCGAATCGCCACGTCTCGACAAACACGACCAGCGTCTCACCGAGATCATCCACAGCAACTGCCAACGCATGAACAGCATTATCGAAAACGTGCTGCACCTGGGGCGACGCAATCAGGCCCAACCTGAAACCATCCTGCTCAAACCGTGGCTGGAAAACTTTGTCGATGAGTTATGCCGCAGCCAGCAGCTCACCGCGGAGCAGGTCCAGCTCAGTGTTGAACCGGACACACTGGCGATAGAGTTCGACGCCAGCCAGCTGCACCAGATCCTCTGGAACCTCTGCCACAATGGCATCCGCCATGGCACAGAACAGAGCGGCCACGCCCAGCTTAGCCTCAGCGCCCACGTCGCCGCCAACAACCCCACCGCCCATCTCGACATCAGTGACAATGGCCCGGGCATCGACGCCACCACCCTGCAACAGATTTTTGAACCCTTTTTCACCACTGCCGCACAAGGCAGCGGCCTGGGACTTTACATCGCCAGAGAACTGAGCGAGTGTAACCACGCCCATTTAAGCTATCTGCCTGCCACCCACGGTGGCAGCTGTTTTCGCCTGACCTTTGGCGACCCACGCAGACGGAGAACCCATTAAATGAACAGCCGCCCACTAGCACTCATTGTCGACGACGAACCCGACATCCGCGAGCTCATCACCCTAACGCTGGGGCACATGGAGATCGACTGCCACAGCGCCGCCGACCTCGCGCAGGCGCGCACACTGCTGGCCAGCCATCATTACGATTTCTGCCTCACCGACATGCGCCTGCCCGATGGCGACGGCATTGAACTGGTCAAAGAGATTCAGCAACACCACCCCGACACCCCCGTCGCCATGATCACCGCCCACGGCAATATGGATGCCGCCGTCACTGCACTGAAGGCCGGCGCCTTCGACTTTGTCTCCAAACCGGTGGATCTTCAGGTGCTGCGCAACCTGATCAACACTGCGCTCAAACTGCGCAACGAAGAGAACACCCCACAAGAGCGCCGCAGCCGTGACACGCTACTGGGTGAATCGGAAGCGATGCGCCAGATCCGCCACAAAATCGCCAAGGTCAGTCGCAGCCAGGCCCCCATCTACATCAGTGGTGAGTCGGGCAGCGGCAAAGAGCTGGTCGCCCGCCACATCCACAACAAGGGGCCACGCGCCACACAGCCGTTTATCCCGGTCAACTGTGGCGCCATCCCCGAATCACTGATGGAGAGTGAATTTTTTGGCCACAAAAAAGGCAGCTTCACCGGCGCGCACAACAACAAGGATGGCCTGTTCCAGGCCGCCGATGGTGGCACCCTGTTTCTTGACGAGGTTGCCGATCTGCCGTTGCTGATGCAGGTCAAACTGCTGCGCGCCATTCAGGAAAAATCAATTCGCCCCATCGGTGCACAACAGGAACTATCGGTCGACGTGCGCATCCTCAGCGCCACCCACAAAAACCTTGCCGAGTTAGTCGCCGCGGGCAGCTTCCGTCAAGATCTCTTCTACCGCATCAACGTCATCGAACTGCATGTGCCCAGTCTGCGCGAGCGCCGCGACGACATCGCCATGCTCGCCGAACACTGCCTGAAAAAAATCAGCCAAGGCATGGGCATCACCAAACCCACACTCTCCCCTGCTGCACTACAAGCGTTACAGGCATACCGTTTTCCCGGCAACGTGCGCGAGCTGGAAAATATCCTCGAACGCGCCCTTGCACTCTGCGAAGAGCACACCATTCAACCGCAAGACCTGCACCTGCCGCAGCCAGAAAACAGATCAGATCAGATCAATGAAAATCAACCACTCGACTCCTACCTCGACCATCACGCCCGCGACGTCATTGAAAAGGCGCTGAAAGAAACCAGATACAACAAAACCGCCTCCGCCAAACTGCTCGGCATCAGCTTTCGCCAACTCCGTTACCGCCTGAAAAAACTGGGCATGGATTAGATTCACCCCCGTGACCTCGTCACTCCGGCACACTATCCCCTACATAACCAATAATGCGATCGCACGTTGACATCCCCTCCAGCGTAAATACAATGTACGTATGATCGAATTCGAATGGAACCCGGGCAAGGCGGCTGCCAATCAAAAGAAACATGGCGTCTCCTTTGAAGAGGCCAAATCAGTTTTCTATGACGAATTTGCCATTCAATTTTATGATGACGACAACTCACCAGTGGAAGATCGCTTCTTGATGCTCGGACTAAGCTGCGAATCACGGGTTCTTATCGTCTGCCATTGCGAACGTGACTCCGGCAACACCATCAGAATCATATCCGCCCGCAAGGCAACCAAAAACGAACGCAAATACTACGAAGAGGGCCAACCATGAAAACTGAATACGACCTTGCCAAAATGAAATCCCGTAAAAATCCATACGCATCAAAGCTGAAAAGACCCATCACCATGCGGCTCAGCGAAGACGTCATTGAGTACTTCAAGACAATGGCCGAAGAGTCCGGCGTTCCCTATCAAAACCTGATCAATCTCTACCTGCGCGACTGCGTCGCCCACCACCGTAAAATTGATATCTCTTGGCAGCTGGACTCTTGATTTCAGGGCTCACTTCAAACCCTAAAAGCTCAGCGTCGAGTGACAAACAGACAGTGCGCGTCACAAACTGACACTTCTTGTCACTATGCAGCGACACATTGCAATATCCACATACTAATTTAATAAAATTTTACACATCACCCCCCATCACACCCCCTGTTCAGGCGCTTTTTTTGTGACATAATCGCCACAAGCCAAGGATGGAACAGATACCAGCAGTTTCTCTCCTCTCACTGGCACAGGAAGTGCAACACTCCCACCAAGGCCAAAGTGTAAATCGCCGCTAAAGTCTGCAACAGCAAGACCGATAAGCCATAGCGAAGCACACTTTCAAGCCAGGGTTAAAAGTTCTCACCGTACGGATTCAAACGTAAACACATTAGGAGAAACACAAATGAAAACGATGCAAAAAGGTTTTACACTGATTGAGTTGATGATCGTTGTAGCGATCATCGGTATTTTGGCGGCGGTCGCGATTCCGGCGTATCAAGATTACACGTATAGAGCTAAATTCGCAGAAGTGGTTTCAGTATCAAACGCATACAGAACCGCTGTTGCTCTCTGTGCACAAGAGCTTGGTACCGTTACAGGCTGTACTACTAGCACCAATGGCATCCCCGCCACGCAAGCAACAACTCATGTGGCGTCCGTTGCTGTCCTAGATGGAACTATTACCGTAACGCCAACCGCCACCACTAGTGCGGCATCCACTTTAATATTGATTCCTACTCTGCAAGTCGGCGCTATGACTTGGCTTAAAACAGGTAGCGGATGCTTAACCGCGCAAGGCTCTGTTCCAGCTCTCTGCAAGGCGTAAGCGCGCAGGCTGAGTGGAGCGAAGCATAACCCATCTCAAAGCCCCTCACCCGAGGGGCTTTTTTTAATCCCCGCCTGGACAGAATTTCTCGGCAACTGCTCCTGCGTTGCTCTACCTCTTGCATCCATGCAGGACCGTAGGGCGCAATAACCAGCGGGCATTGCGCCGAATGACAGCCAGCACAAACTCAAGCAGGCTGATTATTTCTCTCTTCTCAATCGGCAAACAAGCGCCACGCTCAACGCCACAATGAAACGTTAAACCAAACCAACACCCAACGTGTTACATCCATCAAACCCTGCGGCGCAAGAGCCTGCCCCGCGAAGCGTTTTGGGCAAGCGCTTTGGGCATGCCCGCTGGTTAGGGCCTGCCCCATGAGCGTAGCGAATGTTTTGGGCATTGCGCCCTGCGATAGTGTCTGCATTTTTTAAAGAATCCCCCCCAGCGGTCGAAAACCCTGATGAACCAACACAGGTAGAGAATCAAGCTCACGATGAATAGCCCTGCACTCAGTGGACTGGCACTACGTCTTGTCAATGATGGTTTGATGAGCAATGAAGCCGCGCAAACCGCCTTTGCCGAGGCCGTCAAAGAGAAGATCCCGCTGGTGCGCCACCTGGTGGGTAAAAAGCTGCTGGGCGCCAAGGAGATTGCCAACTCCGCCGCCAATGAGTTTGGTGTGCCACTGTTTGATCTTGATGCCATGGATATGGAGCTGGCAGCCACCGCACTGGTCAACGAGAAGCTGATCCGTAAACACAACGCCTTGCCACTCATCAAACGTGGCAATCGCCTTTATGTCGCCGTCTCTGACCCGACTAACATTCTCGCCCTGGATGAATTTAAGTTTGCCACCGGCACCAATACCGAAGCGATTTTGGTGGAGGAGGACAAACTCGCCAAACTCGTCGAAAAGATTCTTGAAGCCATGGACACCACCATGGATGGACTGGATGACGCCTCGCTGGAAGATCTTGATATCACCGGTGGTGATGAAGAGGAAAAAAATGACAACGTCAGCGAACAGGATACCGAAGACGCACCGGTAGTGCGCTTTGTAAACAAGGTGCTGCTCGATGCCATTAACAAAGGCGCTTCTGATATTCACTTTGAACCCTACGAGACACTCTATCGGGTGCGCTTCCGCCAGGATGGCATGTTGCACGAAATCACCAACCCGCCTATCTCACTGGCTGGCAAGATTTCGGCGCGTATAAAGGTAATGTCACGCCTCGATATCTCTGAACGGCGGGTGCCGCAGGATGGGCGCATCAAGTTGAAGATTTCCAAGAGCCGCGCCATCGATTTTCGTGTCAGCACCTGCCCAACCCTGTTTGGTGAAAAGATCGTGATGCGTATCCTCGACCCAAGCAGCGCCAAGCTGGGGATCGATGCGCTGGGTTATGAACCGGCGCAAAAGAAACTCTACATGGATGCACTCAACATGCCTTACGGTATGATCCTGGTGACTGGCCCCACCGGTAGTGGTAAAACCGTGTCGCTCTATACCGGCCTGAATATTCTCAACACCCCCGACCGCAACATCTCCACCGCAGAAGACCCGGCTGAAATCAATCTGCCGGGTGTCAATCAAGTCAACGTCAACCCCAAGGTGGGGCTGACCTTTGCAGCGGCGCTAAAATCGTTCCTGCGCCAGGATCCGGATGTGATCATGGTCGGGGAGATTCGTGATTTAGAGACGGCGGAGATCGCCATCAAGGCGGCGCAGACGGGCCACATGGTGTTATCTACACTGCATACCAATGATGCACCACAGACACTGTCGCGCTTGATGAACATGGGCGTTGCCCCGTTCAACATCGCCTCGGCAGTCTCGCTCATCATTGCGCAACGGCTGGCGCGTCGTCTCTGCCCACACTGCAAAACCGTTCACGACATTCCCCGTCAGGCTCTGCTCGATGCAGGCTTTTTTGAAGATGAGGTGGATACACTCAAGATCAATCGCGCCGTCGGTTGTGATCAATGCTCTGAGGGCTACAAAGGGCGTGTGGGTATATATCAGGTAATGCCGATCTCGGAAGAAATGGGTAGAATCATCATGGCAGGCGGCAATGCTATCGATCTGGCCGACCAGGCCAGAAAAGAGGGCACTCCCGATCTGCGCGAGTCAGGGCTGAACAAGGTACGACAAGGAGTCACCAGCCTGGAAGAACTTAACCGGGTTGTTACGGAGTAACGATGGCTGAAAAAGCAGCAGTAAAAAGA
>CAMTXZ010000133.1:0-3007 GCA_947085765.1 uncultured Chromatiaceae bacterium
ACACCCCTTCCTCCCAAGGTAAGGTGTTTGGCGCCCGGTGAAAATCGGGCGCTTTTTTATTTGTGGGGTAAAGGATTGTGGCGGCGGAGGGTAGCTCTAATTTAAACGCTGGGCCCAAAAAGTGAGTTTGTAGAGTGAGCCTTAGTATCCTCCATGCCTCGATACCAGGGGCAGGTAAAATGTGGCCTGTTTTTAATGCAGAACCACCATTCCCAATAACAGGCCACGGCAACCATTAGTCATGGTGTTTCGATACTCATGCGCTTTTCATCTTTTGTTATCAGTGTTGATGAGCTTCATTTTATTTCACCTGTCCTACGTGCTAAATAGGCTTAACTTAGTGCTATTCTGGTCAAAGCCCTTCTTTATTGTTTTTCTGCTGGCTTTTAGATCTACGTAAAAACTAATGAAAATTTTAGTTGATACGTTTATTATTTCCGTAGAGCTAGAAGAAAGATAAAGGATGATTAATGAAATCGCACGCCGATAAAATACAAAAGCAGAAAAATCAATCGACGACGGGCACTGTTACTCAAAGGCAGAGTGCAGTTGAGTCTACCTTTCAATTTATCGATAACCGACCAGAAGCTGTTGCCCAGCGAAAACTGCAGGAGATGATAGGCAGTAGCCCTAAGGTTTCACAGCTACAATCCCTTCAGAGTATGGCCGACAACAGCCCGCAGGCAAAACAGCAGCAGCCTGTTCAAAAGAAAAATAATGCAGGCCTGCCAAATGGATTAAAGGTAGGTATAGAAAACCTGTCTGGAGTATCTTTGGATGATGTGAAAGTACATTGTAACTCTGATAAACCAGCACAACTACAGGCCCATGCTTATGCGCAGGGCACTGATATCCATCTTGGCCCCGGGCAAGAAAAACACCTGCCTCACGAAGCGTGGCATGTCGTGCAGCAGAAACAGGGTAGGGTCAAGCCAACCATGCAAATGAAAGATGCAATAAATATAAATGATGATGATGGCTTGGAAAGGGAAGCGGATGTGATGGGGGAAAAGGCTGCTCAATTTTCATTAAGTAGCCACGAAGGCGTAGCGCAAAAAATGGAAGATAGCGGTGATCGACAGAATGTACTATCGAAGGGTGCATCTGATGCCAGTACAGTTCAACGAGCCCCCTGGGACAATGTCCCTGCTAAATTTAGAACAGACAATGGCATGGACGATGTGCCGAATTCTGAATATTTTGTGCAAAGTACTAGCTACAAACGGTACGCCCCAATTAATGAGATTAGAGCGCCGGGCCAAATATTTCATGAAGGCCCGAGGAGCTTTGCATATATTGATTCTGGCGATAAAGGGAGTGTTGCGTACAGCGAGTCAACGACTGCTCTGCCTGATGAGAGCAATGACCAGCGCATCAATCTTAGTAAGGGCAGTGAAGTGGTAGCAGCGTATCGAGTGCCTGCGAATGGTCGAGCAGTGTGGGATGGTGATGTTAATGACGATGGCGCGGTAACCAACAGGCATCCGGGCCACACCGTGATGAACCTGGGACAGGCTCTGCCAAATCTTGATAATGCGGGTGCTCAAAAGCTAGCGCGATATAAACAAGGGGCCATACGCGAAGCGCAAGTTGCTGGGTTGATAGCGGATGACGAAGCGATGCTTGATAAGGTGTACAACTGGATTGATACCACTTATGCGCATATTGATGAGGCTGACCGTGATAATGTGGGAATGAAGTATTTACTGGACCACCCGGAGGTGTTTCAGGAAGTTCAGGATGCGAAGGATGCAGGGCAACTAAAGTTTGACACTGAAAAGTTAAAAGAAGATGTGGATGCTTTGGTCAGTGGAGTAAAAGGGGCAACCGTCTTTCCGAAGAAGTCAGACTTAAATGCGATAGAGCAGCGCGCCGCTGATCTTGGGCTCGATATGAATCATCCGATGTTTTCTGAGTTTGTGTTAATGCGAGATACCTTTTCTTCGTATGGGGTGATGTAGTTTTAGCAGTTGTGTAGTAGTCGCGACTTGATCTGACAGTCACTTCGGCAAAACCGGTAACTGTCAGCTTGTAGGTCTGATTAGCGCAGCGTAATCGGACGCATGTCAATCACCACCACCATCAACGGCCATTGCGGGATCACCAATCCAAAGGGTAGATGCCTCGCTCGCCAGCGGCTATGCGCACCGGCGAACGCCTCTCGGTTATTGGTAAGGCGCGGGAGAAACCTGATTTAATCAACCGCCAGCGCAGGCTGAAGTCACTATCTCCTGGTGGTAGCGTGAAGAGACAATGCATATGTCCAGGCAATACCACCCAGGCATCGATATGAAACGGGTGTGCCTGCTTAACCCTGCGGGCAATCTGACGCAACAGATCAATCTCACGTATCAAAAGATTATTGCCACGCCGTTCCAACAGATTGACGGCAAAGAACCATGTGCCACCCGGAATAAAGGCGCGACGATAGTTCGGCATATGCCGTTTTCCATTTGTTTGATCAGGTGGTGGCTATTTTACATGCGTCCGATTACGCTGCGCTAATCGGACCTACGGGCTGAGGGTTAGAGACCCTCGGCTACCCGATTAGGCTGCTGCTCCGGGATCCGCTGCCTTGACTTGGTAAGCGAGTTCCCTTGCGACTATACCTTTGGCTTGCACTTCGCCGGATGCAACAAGTTTACGCAGGCGGTACGAGAAAAAAGCTAGAGGAACTGACGGAAGGGTTGGCAGCAAGGAGTGATGCGCACTTGTCACTACACCCAGCGCAGGAAGCCACGAACCCGTTACGTGTTGCAAGAGCGCTGCGTTGATAGCAGCCACATCGTCGCCGCTGAGCGAGACAACAAGCTCAAGGTCAGATTCGCGAGGCTGTTCTTGGTCAGTCATGAAAGTCTCTGCTGCGGCCTAACGACGGTGTAGAAAAACCCATTTATCATTTTCCTGAATTACCAAGGAAAGCGATTTTTTGGATTTCAAGATTACGCAAGTCATACCTTTTTTCATCTCTATTGGCTCGTCAAAGGCATTTATGATCGTGATAAGG
>CAMTXZ010000134.1:0-26840 GCA_947085765.1 uncultured Chromatiaceae bacterium
CCATCAAGCACTCTTTGAACTGCCAGACGACGCAGCAGTGCCTGTTCTTGTGTCGGTAATTGTCTTGCATCATATTTCATGGATGCATTATCGCACTTCAACAACCTTTGGTATTGTTTATTACCGACTTATTAGTATGTCGTCTACTCATGTTGTTCTACTGGTAGACCACTCTATCAATCGCAAGTGTCTGTTTTATTTGAGTACCTTAATATCTTGGATATAAAACACTCAATCAAGTGTTTTTGAGGGCCAAGCCATTAATTGCATTAGCAAATTTAGTCCGGCAGGGCATTCAGTAAGGCTTGGCATTATTTTAATTAAGAAATTTCGCCCAGGACCGCTATAAAGCATAGGCGGCTTTGAGTTTATCCATAGTTATTATGGTGTTCTCTGATTTTATAGTGAGTTGCCCTTTTTAGAGTGCACGTACTGATGGTTGAGAGTTGAGTGGAGTTCATTATGAATTTGCGGCATGTCCAGAGGCTAATTGTAGCGACATTACCACTAGTACTGTTTTGCACGGGTGATGTTTTGGCGGCAATGGATAACCGTACTCAGCAGCTCAGTGTGCCAGCCATAGATCTGAATTGTGTTGAATGGCAACAGGAACAGATGAGCTCGCGCTCCTCTGTTTGTAGTGTTAATCAATTTCAGTCTGTGGTGAGCCCCGCCCAGCAGAGCGAGCTTGCGGATCTCTATTATTATGGTGAAAAAATCGATCAGGATTTTGGTCAGGCAGTGGCATGGTATCGCAAGGCTGCGGTGCAGGATTTTGCCTATGCCCAGTTCAGTCTTGGTTATATGTATAGCAAAGGTGAGGGGGTGGCACAAGATAGTCGGCTGGCTTTGACGTGGCTGCATAAGGCCGCAGATAACGGTTTGGCGGCAGCGCAATATGCGCTTGGAGATATATACTACTACGGTGATGGTATAGGCAAAAATTATGCGGAGGCGCAACGCTGGTATCGCTTGGCTGCTGAGCAGGATTATAGTTTTGCTCAGTACAGTTTAGGTTATATGTATAAAAAAGGTGATGGCGTCACCCAGGATTATGCACTGGCCCAGATGTGGTTGATGAAGGCCGCTGCCCAACTCCATCCAGATGCTCAGGTAAGTCTCGGTCTAATGTATCTTAATGGGGAAGGGGTTGAGTCTGATGCCAATAAGGCGTTTGCGTGGTTCTATAAGGCTGCTACTCAGGGACACGTAGTTGCTCAGACAAATCTGGCATTAATGTACCGTTCAGGCAATGGTGTGGAACGTGATTATGATCGCGCCTTAATGTGGTATCAGAATGCCGCACGACAGGGATATGCAAAAGCACAGAGCAGCCTTGGATATATGTATCAAAAGGGGTTGGGAGTAGCCGTGGATATGGCTCAGGCGATTGAGTGGTATCGATTGGCCACACGGCAGGATGAGTCGGTCGCACAGTTCAATCTTGGTCTGCTCTATCTTACTGGCGACGGTATTGGTAAGGATTTAAATAAAGCGGCCGAGTGGTTTTCAGCCGCTGCCCGTCAAGGTGACGCAGATGCCCAATATTACCTGGCGACCCTGTACCGTAATGGCTGGGGCGTAGCGCAAGATTATAACCAGGCGTTAAAGTGGTTCCGCATGGCACAACAGCTCGGTAATGAAAAGGCTAAGCAGGAAGTGGCTGAGCTTGAGGCGATGTACTCAGCCAAAGTCGATAATGCTCAATCTCTGATGGTTCGCCGCTAATTGTGGAAACGCATCCACCAGTCGGTTGCCATCTTATCGCCCGTCGCAATATCATTCACTGTTAGCTGTTTGATCAGCGCTTGGCGGGCAGCAATGGCATTCTGGTTGTCCACTGCAGCAGCGATCTCAAACCACATGTAGGCCTTGATCAGATCCTGTTTAACGCCATGGCCCTCTGCATTTGCAACGCCTAACAGGTATTGCGCCATCGGCATGCGTTGTTCAGCCGCTTGTGTCAGCCAACGTACTGCCTCCAGATCATCTCTTTTAACGCCTTCCCCTTTGGCATACATTAGCCCGAGTGTGAGCTGAGCGTTTGCAACGCCAGTCTCCGCCAGCTTTTTATACCAGTGTGCCGCCTGTGTGTAATCCTGCGTCAGACCATCCCCCTTGTAGTAACGGTCAGCCAAATCCAGCTGGGCCTGCAAATCACCATTTGCCGCCTTTTGGTTGATGGCTTTGATCTGTACAGGAGTAAATTGTCTCTCTGTGGCATAGCTTGATGTAGCTATAGCGAGTAGAAGGGACATCAGGAGTGCATAACTGCGTAACATAAGGCTTAATCCTGTCTGAAAAAAGAGTGCCCATTATAGGCGATAGTGGAGGACCTCCCAACTCTCCAGGCAAAATGCTTGTCTTTGCGTTAAAAAATTCGTAAGGTTCTGATCGTTGATGCTCTGTTATCTCTGCCTTTACCACCTTAGGATTTATCTATGCGGCGTAGTTTTATCACCTTGTTACTCATTGTTGTGGGAATAGCTTTTGCCCAGGCCGAAACCTATACAACAAAACGGTTGGCCGAGGATGGTATTCACGATCCGGAGAATGATGCTATCAAGATTTTACAGGAGCCGGGTGAGTCGATGATCGATTTTCCGATGGATCGTCGTGGTCAAATTGATTGGGTTCAGTCTATCCGTGATAAAAAAGTAACGCCACGTCGCAGTCTTAATGGTGGGGAATATGACGGTGAATTCATGATAGAGATTGATATGGACATCATCATGAAACGGACGGCTAACATGCCTAATGTGCGGTTTCCTCACTTGGCGCATACGCAGTGGTTGACCTGTAATAACTGCCATCCAAAGATTTTTGTGCCTCAGGCAGGAGCTAATCCGGTTTCAATGGAAAAGATTCTTAAAGGGGAGTTTTGCGGTCGTTGTCATGACAAGGTCTCTTTCAGTCTCTGGACATGTGAGCGTTGCCATAGTGTGCCTCACGCAAAGTCTGGCGAAGCTTACGTCAAGCCAGAGGGATCAAAATAATCTGGCCAGCCTCCGCCAACGATTGTGACGGCGTAACTCACGCAGATAGGTGCCAAAAGGTAGTTCAAGCTGCCGCTCTAGCGTTTCTGCAATAGGTTTAAGTACTTTGAATGATGCAAAGCGTTCTCGTGAATGCGTTGCAAACGTAATAATATTGCCTCTATCTTTCACCGGCATGTTTAGTATGTGGTCGTTAAAGGCCGATTCAATATTGGATATGGTTTCAGTGTATTGATCTTTTTGACTCTCCCATAAGTTGATTGCCATTATGCCTTCTTCATGCATGGCGGCGTGACAGGCCTTAAAGAAATGGATCGATTTGATGGACTCGGCAGTGCCGTTATGATCAAAGGCATCAATCAATATTAGGTCATATTTTTTTTCTTCTTTTTGGTGAGAGGTAAGAAATCTCAGGCCATCATTAACGGTGACATGGAGTCGGCTGTCGTTCGGTAGTGAGAAGTAGCGATAGGCCAGCTTCACAACATCGGCACGAAATTCGACAACATCAATTTGGCAACTCTGGAAGTGGTGTAGTAAAAATCTGACTAAGGAGCCGCCGCCAAGGCCTATCAAAAGCACCGATTTTGGAGTGGGAAGAAACAGTAGTCCGGCCATCATAGCCTGGGTATAAGCGAGTACTAGCTTTTCGGGTTGCGACATATCCATTTCACTCTGTTTGGCATGACTGCCAAAGTAGAGTGTGCGGTTGGAAAGTTCCTGTGTAATTTCGGTAATACCATCGTCACTAATGTCATGATGAATGATTGAGCCGTGCCGCATGGGTATTGTCTGATGTCGCTAAAATTTGTAACTAATGCTACAGAGGGTAGTAAAGGGGCTGAAGCTAATGATAGCCCCTCGTCTGTTTTGTGTGAATGGCTAGGTGGCTCTATAACCGGAGCGCTTCAGTGCAGGTTTACTCCATTCGTCGTCAGATGGCACAGAACCCTTTTCATGATCAACGAGTGCCTCCAGGGTGACACCTTCAAGATACTCTTGAATCTGATTGCTTAGAACATCCCATAGCTCTTGGGTTCTTTGATGACGGATATCAACTTGATTAAGCGGCGTACTCTGGCCGAATTTTTCATCAACGGCAATCACAATGTCGGTAATGGAAATCTCGTGGGCTGCTCGTGCCAGACGATAGCCGCCCCCCGGGCCTCGAGTTCCCTGCACTAACTTGGCTTGCCGCAGTCGCGCAAATAGCTGTTCTAAGTATGATAATGATATGCCCTGAAATTCTGAGATATCAGCAAGTGTTACCTTGCGGCCATCCCTGGCATTTAATGCTAAATCTAACATCGCCGTAATGGCGTAGCGTCCTTTGGTAGATATTCTCATGCCCCAGTCTCCTTGTTTAGCTTGATGGGGAAGGTATAGCATACCACCCCCCTCAGCAATTCAGTCTGGCACACGAATTGTGGTTTTCCAATGGTTAAAATCAATAATTAATATCCGGTGATATTTTTGTGGTTAATTTGTCATTGAGGGAGTTGTGGATACTCTATAAGATTGATTTTAAATATATATTTAAAAAAAGAGCCCGGTCTTAGTGTGGGGATTGTGCGTGAAAAATCTTATTTATATTGTTCTGAACAAACCACCCCAGCCTTACTCCGAGTGATTGTTTGATGTTGTAACAAACCTCAAACAACTCTTTATGTTGGCTGTTTTCCAGGAGGTAATCATCACTGGTCTTAAGTTCATCAACGAGGTTGAGCTCCAAGGCGCGAACTGCAAGCCAGTGCTCACCTGTGGAGATACGATCGATTTCGACGATCGGGCGATGCTGCTGAATAAACTGCTTAAACAGAATATGCACCTCTTCCAGTTCGTCTTTGAATTTTTGGCGGGTTTTGTCGGTATTTTCACCAAACATTGTAATGGTGCGTTTGAACTCGCCCGCGGTGATCTGTTCGAAATCGATATTATGCTTTTTTAGTAATTTATGGAAATTAGGCAGCTGCGCGACCACTCCGATCGATCCTATAATCGCAAAAGGGGCGGCAATAATTTTGTCTGCTACACATGCCATCATGTAACCACCACTGGCGGCAATCGCATCGACACAGATGGTAAGGGGGATCTTTTTATCTTTTATTCTCATCAATTGGGAGGCGGCCAGACCGTAAGCGTGTACTAGTCCACCGCCACTTTGTAGACGTAAAAACACCTCATCTTGCGGGGTTGCCACGGTCAATATCGCTGTGATCTCTTCACGCAGCGAAGCAAGTGCGGAGGCCTTAATGTCGCCATCAAAGTTAATGACAAATACCCGGCTGGGTTTTTGAGTTATCCCTTTTTTTAGCGCTACAGCGGTGGATTTTTTTTGCTGTTTGTCGGATTTGGAGTCCTTTTTAAGCTCATCTTTTGAAAGGATAGCGGCTTTGATGGTGTCGGCCATCTGTTCGTACTTGTCATTTATTTTTTTTATCTCCAGCCGTTCCTTAGCTGAGTTCCGTCCATAAGTAGCCAGTAGCACAATGCCGCCTACTGATAGTATTACAGCCAGGACCAGAGTGATTGTTTTGGCCAGGAACATGCCATAGTTGGCAATGAATTCAGTCACCAGAGACTCCTGAGAGGGTAAAAGGGGGCGGTAGTATAACGCCGGTGGATAGATGATGCTAAGTTTTTGGGAGCATAAAAAAACCCATGCATTACGGCATGGGTTCTGTTAGTGAGTGTTTAGCCTGTTTAGCTGGCGAGCGCACTCGCGACAAAAGCAATAACAGACATGATGCAGACCAATGGGATCAGTATCATTAAGTCTGTATCGCTGGCACCCTTGTGTGTAGTGTTGTTTGACATAGTTTTCTCCGGAAATATTTTTTTAAATTTGTGCGTTCCAATAAGGTATCGCATGGTAAACATACTACAGCTTATTAAAATAGTTAAGTGTTTTGATATGGAATTTTAACATACTGTTTTATATTGATTTATCTGGGAATGTAAAACCACACATTGAGTGCTAGAGTTGGCTTGCAGATGTCTATTGTAGAGGTGAGAGATGAGTGAACTGGTCCGTTTTGGGGTTTCTATCGAGAATGAGTTGCTTAAGCGCTTTGATACAGAGATTGAGAAAAAAGGGTATACAAGTCGATCGGAAGCGATTCGCGACCTGATTCGGGACCACATAGTGGCCGAAGAGTGGGAGTCAGATGAGGAGACGGTAGGGACTATTACCATTGTATATGACCATCATACCCGGGAGCTATCATCAACCTTGACCCATTTGCAGCACTCGTTTACCGGCGATATTAAATCGGTGCTGCATATCCATCTTGATCATCATAACTGTCTTGAGGTACTGGTGGTGCAAGGTAAAGGTCATCTGCTTAAGCAGTTTGCAGACCAGTTGGTGAGTACCAGAGGCGTGAAGCATGGCAAGCTCACTATGACGACTACTGGTAATGCCATTCCGACTAAAGGTGGTCACCATCACGGTGAAAAAGGGCATTCCCATTAACCCATCAACTAATAAGGTTGGGGTGTGATTAAAATGTAACGGCGAGTTGAATAGTAGACTTCGACCGGCTTGCACCACTACCGCCTACGTTGTTGCTGTAGTCCTGGTCTTTCCAATGTTCAATGTTCAGAGTGCTATTTTCGATTAGTCTCATTGATAGCCCTATTACTGTACGGTACTTAGGTAGGCCAAGTGTCAGGGCATCGCTTGTGGTTTGATAGGCCATTGCTATGGAACCCCAGCTGAAGCTATAAGCGGCTTCAAGGTTGGTTGCCGAAGGGGCTGCTCCACGGCCATTAAATGCCAGTTCCGTTGCTTGAAACCGATCCGCTTTAAGATATTCCATGATGGCGATCCAGGGGCCATGTGTATAAATGCCATGAAGGGAGATGCCGTGGGTGTAGCTACTGAGTGTGGCTGTGTCAGCAATAGCGTCTCCATCGGTATCAGTATTGATTGAGAGCGCTCCGGATACCGCATCTGCTTCCGCAAGGCTGCTGGTGAAATCGGCCCCAATATTGAAGCTGGTTTCGCCGCTATTCAGGATGTAACCAATATTGGTACCAAAGTGTTCAGCATTGTCGTCGCCTTTGAGCGCTGTTGAGGTTTTTATCGTGTTGCCGTTGTAGGCATAGAGTGAACCGTAAAGGCCGTTTCTTTCAAAACCAAACTGGAGGGCAGCTTTGTGGGCCTCACCCAGGTCTGTTGTGATGGGGTTGGTGACAAAGTTGGTCTCATATGTGCCAAAGGGGACAACCATTCTCCCGCCATTAAAGTACCAGCCGTTGCCCAGCTGGATGGTGATGATGCCTTCACTCAGTTGCATGGGTTCGGTGTTGTTGTCTTCATGTAGCATCAATATGTGGGCAGTTGTTTGTGCGTTGATGGTCGCATCAAATGCCAGCTCCACTTTTGCGACGGTAACATCACTTGTCTTGTTTTGGTTATAGTCTTTGCTAAAGCTGGCATCAACTTCCATTAGGCCGCTGATTTTAATGGGACTGGTTGCGTATGCGTTTAAAGGGATGAGAATTACCGTTGGCAGGATAAGTCTTTTGAGTTTTCTCATTTTTTGATCTTTGAGTTCAAAGGTTGATATTGGATATTTCTTGAAATGGTGCCACGTAATAAATTATAGTGCTACTAGTTTCGTTTGTTTCCGATGATTGGTGCTGTTGATTAAGGAGTCTAGTGATGAATTTTTACCATAAGCTGTCTGTACTGGCGATAACCTTGGCCATTAGTAGCAACGTAGCGGCCCATTTTCAAATGATCATACCCTCCGATGACATGGTGATGCAGACTGAGCCGCGCAGCGTGGATCTTCAGTTACAGTTTTGGCACCCCTTTGAAGGTATTGGCATGCCAATGGAAAAGCCCGTTCGCTATGGTGTTGTAGTGGCAGGGGTGACGCAGGATCTGCTTCCTACTTTAAAAACGGTGAAGATCAAGGATCGACAGGGTCACCCATTTGCCGCCTTTCAAAGCAGATACACCTTTAAACGCCCTGGAAACCACCTCTTTTTTGTTGAGCCGAAGCCCTATTGGGAGCCGGCCGAAGAGCGGTTTATTGTTCATTACACCAAAGTGATGGTGAATGCCTTTGGTATGGAGGAGGGGTGGGACAAGGAGCTGGGTTTGAAGACCGAGATTGTGCCGTTGACCCGTCCATATGGGTTATGGACCAATAATGTTTTCCAGGGTGTGGTTAAACTGAATGGTAAACCTGTGCCCAATAGTGAGGTGGAGGTGGAGTATTACAATCAGGATGGGGTCATAAAAGCGCCAGCGGATCCGATGATTACCCAGGTTGTTAAAACCGATGCTAATGGTGTGTTTACCTATGCCATGCCTAAAGCGGGATGGTGGGCTTTTGCGGCACTGAATGAAGATAGCAAGAAGATGAAACATGATGGTAAAGAGTATCCGGTAGAGATTGGCGCACTGTTGTGGGTTCGCACGCACGACATGAAGTAGGTAGGGATGGTATGCCGGCCAGGCTGAAGAGATCGCACACTGGGTTGATTGAGGGTTGAGGTTGATGAAGATGGATATGCCGTTAAATCGTAGTTTGGTTTTGGCCGTGATGTTGGCTGTACTGGGTGTGAGCCAGCCGGCGTTGGCCCACAAACTAAATTTGTTTGCCTATGCCGAGGGCGATATGGTCTCTGTGGAGGGGTACTTTGCCGATGGTAAAAAGGCTCAGAACAGTGCCGTTAAAGTGGTTGATAGCGGTGGCGCGCTGTTGGTTGAGGGGGTTACTGATGATGAGGGCATGTATCGCTTCAAAACACCCCAACAGGGTAGTATCAATATCATTTTGAATGCTGGCATGGGGCACCAGAGTGAATTTTTGATGAGTGCCACAGAGCTGGGCAATGGCATCGCGCCGAGATCTGTCTCGACCCCTGTTGTAACCGGGGCTGAAACGGATCAGGCGGCGATGGATATGGCCGCCGCGCCAGCCATGGGCGGTGATGTTGAAGCTGTGGTGCATCGTGCTGTCAATGAGGCGATTAAACCCTTGGTACGTGAGTTGGCAGAGTCGCGTCAAAAAGCCTCTATTTCTGATTTGGTGGGGGCGGTTGGGTATATATTTGGTCTGATGGGGTTGTTTGCTTTTTATAAGGCGCGTCAGATTGGCGGTAAAGAAAAACCCACCGAAAAAGGGTGAGCAGGGCTGGTAGCAACAATAAAATGATCGTGCTACTCTTGGCTCTAAATTTAGTCTGGTCAACAAGTTAGGCTACCCGTTTCAGGAGTTTGGTGATAGATGCATATTGCTGATGGAATCGTCTCCGGCCCCGTGATTGGAGCCGGTTTTGCTGGAATGGCGCTGCTGGCGGCGGCGACTATGCGTAATATTGAGATGGATGAGATTCCTAAACTCTCGGTAGCAACGGCGGTCTTTTTTGTTGCCAGTTTCATCCACATCCCCTTTGTAGTTGCTAGTATCCACCTGATCCTGAATGGTCTTGTGGGCATGATTTTGGGTAAACGCGCCTTTGTGGCGATTATGCTTGGAGTTGTCCTGCAATCCTTTTTTGGTTTTGGCGGGGTAACCGTGATTGGCATCAACTCAGTCATGATGGGAGGAGGTGCCTTGCTTGCTTATGGCGTCTGGCAGCTGCGCCATTATGTTTCCATACCCAAAAAAGAGGTGGTGTTTGGGGCTCTGGCGGGGGCGTTGGGGATATTTTTTTCCGGTTGTATTTTTGCACTGGCGTTGGTGAGTACGGGTGACGCGTTTCTGGCGTCGGCCAAATTGGTACTTCAGTACCATCTCTTTTTGATGGTTTTAGAAGGAGCAGTGACAGGTGCCTGTGCCGGTTTTCTGGCCAAGGCCAAACCTGATCTTTTGGCAGGTCAACGTAAGCCACAGACAAGCTAGCGGCCGCCACTATGCCTCTTGATATCGATCGCCACGCCCATGTGGCCTCTTCAGTTCAGCGTTGGGATCCCCGTATTAAGTTGGTAGCGTTGATGGTGTTTATCTTTGCCACGGCGCTGCTCAAGACCCTGCCGATGGTGTTGGCGGCGTTTATCATCGCCGCAGTTGTATTGCTGCTTTCACGTATACCGTTGGGTTTTGTCGCCAATACGGTGAAGTGGATAGTGCTCTTTCTGCTGCCGTTTTTTATTATCCTGCCGGTGACTTACCCGGGGAGCGCAACCTTTCATTTTTTAGGCATTCCTTTTGCCATGGAAGGGCTGCGCCTGGCGCTGTTGGTAGTGGTCAAATCCCTGGTGATTGTGATGACGGCTGTAGCGATCTTTGGCTCAGTCCGTTTTGATATCGCGATGATTGCGCTACAGCGTTTGAAGTGTCCGTCGATCATTGTGCAGATGTTGCTCTTTACCTACCGTTATATCTTTCTGTTTATGGCGGAGATGGAGCGCATGGATATCGCCATGAAGGCGCGTGGTTTTATCAAAGGGCCAAATCTCTACACACTCAAGGTGATGGGGGAGTTTGTTGGTACCCTGCTGATTCGTAGCTTTGAACGGACAGAACGTATCTATAAGGCGATGCTCTCCAAAGGTTATCAGGGTGAGTTGCATACCCTGGTGGAGTTCAATGCCGGTCCCAAGGATTTTGTGAAGGCAGTGTTGGTGATTGCCCTGGCTGTCGCCTTGCTGAGTATCGATCTGGCCGGGCCGTTTCAGATCGCTGAGCAATCCTGGTATTAGGAGTTTGAATCATGAGTGATGAGTACGCCATTCAGGTCGAAGATGCCCATTTCACCTATCCCGATGGCCACAAGGTGTTGACGGGCGCCAGTTGCAATATCCGTTATGGTGAAAAGGTGGCCTTGATCGGCCCCAATGGCGCGGGTAAGTCCACTTTCATGAGCCTGCTTAACGGGGTCTCTTTGGCCACTTCTGGGCGCGTGACGATTAGTGGCAAGGAGGTCAAAAAGGATAATCTCAAGGAGATTCGCCGCAAGGTTGGTATTGTCTTTCAGGACCCGGATGATCAGCTCTTCTGCCCCACGGTGTTTGATGATGTCGCCTTTGGTCCGCTGAATCTTGGCCTGCCCAGGCATGAGATTGAAACGCGTGTCAGTGAAGCGCTCGATACGGTGGGGTTAAATGGCTTTGAACAGCGCTCCTCGTTCCACCTCTCGTTTGGCGAGCGCAAACGTCTGGCCATGGCGACGGTGCTCTCTTATCAGCCCGACATTCTGGTGTTTGATGAGCCTTCCACCAATATGGACCCACTCAACCGCCGTAAGTTGATTAAGTGGCTCAGCAACTCAGACAAAACCATCCTGCTCTGCACCCATGATCTGGATATAGCCCTGGATGTGTGTGACCGCTGTCTGGTGCTGGCCGATGGCCATTTTGTCGCTGATGGTAAGGCATCGGATATCCTCTATGACCGCAAGTTACTGGAGGTGAACCATCTGGAGTTGCCGCTGGCATTGATGACCCATGAACTGCTGCGCGAAAAACTGAGCAGTGGCCAGATGGATGATGAACACAAACGTATCATTTCCAGCTTCCTGCATGCTCATCGTCACGCTCACGGTCCGGATGATCACGAACATGTACATATCCATTTCCATCCGCATGGACACCAGCATGTACACACCGATGTCAGCAATACACATGTACATGAGAGTTTGAAAGTGACTGCGATTGGCAAACAGGTGGGCGCCGCTCATACGCACCATGAACATCACAGCCATGATCATGCTGATGGCCATAGCCACGATCATGACCACAGCCATGATCACAAGAGCAATGAGTAGTCACACCGTGGCGGCAAACAGTGACAGGCGCTAATTTGCAGTCACAGCTGGCGCTTTTGCAGTTCTCTCTTCACGATATCCTGCTACAGCATCCGTCCGGCATCAGTGAATATGAGTTGCTGGCTACCCTGGAGGCACAGCAGCAGGTCAGTGCCGTTTATGACTCAGACCTGGGGATGTTCCAGTGCCACTTCCTGCTATTCCACGCGCTTTACCTGCTGCGTGAACAGCTGTTACAGGATGATGAGCGTGTTGATATAGAGATCCACTGCCTGAACATTCGTCTGGTGCCGATGGCGTGCAGCGGCACTACAGCTCCTGCACGCCATGATCCGTTGCGCGACTACTATCTCGATCTGACCAATCTTAAAACCACTACGGCCGCAGAGGTGGCGGGGCTGCTCAACCGTTTCTGGCAGCGTTATTCCGTGGGTGACAACCATCTTGAGGCGCTGGCGATCCTCGGTTTGAGTGAGCCAACCACGCTTGATGAGATTAAGCAGCAATACCGCCGCCTGGTGATGGAACACCACCCCGATCGTGGCGGTGAAAAAACCAGATTGCAGCAGATCAACCGGGCGATGCGCCAACTCAAGCTCCTTTACCTATGAGCCTCACCGGTGATCTTTAAGGTTCGTTTAAGGCGGTCTGGCTATACCTGTCAGCATCGTCACAGGAATCTGTTTTTCCCATTATGAAGATAAGCCTGTTTTCCAAATCGCAAGGGAAGGGCGCCTCATTTGAAGCGCTGCTTGCCCCGCACATAGAACCGCTTTACCGGCTGGCGTTCCGCTTGTGCGGCTCCCAGCATGAGGCTGAGGATCTGGTGCAGGATCTGCTGGTCAAGCTCTATGTCAAACATAAAGAGCTGGGGCAGATTGAGAATCTGCGGCCATGGTTGGCGCGTTCGCTGCGTAACCATTTTATCGATACATTGCGTCAGCAGCAGCGCTCACCCATAGACTATGGTATTGACCATGATCACGAACAGCTGCTCAGTAGTCAGGTCAGTCACGATAGCGACCCTTTTTGTCATCTGGCGATGACCCAGCTGCAAACACGCATTCTCACAGCGATGGAGTCACTCAACGAGGATCAGAAGATACTCATCCTGATGCACGACCTTGAGTCATACACCCTGGCGGAGATTGCCGAGATTTTGCAGACACCCATTGGCACTCTCAAGTCGCGGCTCCATCGGAGCCGGGCGCGGCTGCGGGAGATTCTCGAGGTGGGAACCATTTCAGATGATTTGACGTGTTTAGAGAGTGAGGGGTGACTATATATGAGTGACATGAATTGTGAGCAGCTCCAAGCGCAGCTTGATGACTACAGCGACGGCTTGTTGAGCGGGGCAGATGTGCAGGCTATGCAACAACACTGTCTCGGTTGCCCGCGTTGTTGCGAATTGTTAAAGCGGCAGGATGAGCTGATCCAATCCTTGCGAACCATGCCGGTGCCGCCGATGCGCCCCGGTTTCGCCCAGCAGGCACTCAAGCGGGCCGTGGTTCAGAAGCAGCATCACCGCCGTGGTTTTACTACCGGATTTAGTAGTGCGCTGGCGGCGGGGTTGGCGCTCTGGGTAGTGGTCACTTTTATTATGCCGAGCGAGCAGGCGCAACCGGAAGGGGTGGCGCAGGTTCAGCTGGCACTCTATCAGGAGAGTACGGTGAATCTGGTCTTCTATTCACCCACGCCAGTGGACGATGCTACGCTCTCCATCACCTTGCCTGATAATGTGGAACTTGTTGGTTTTCCCGGGGAGCGAAAGATCTCCTGGCAGACCAGCCTGACTGAAGGGCAGAACGTTCTGCCGTTGCCGTTGCGGGCCAATGGTTCGGTAAATAGTCAGCTGTTGGCGAGCATCGAGTCTGGCGGTAACAGGAAGGTATTTCATCTCCAGATTGGTGTGTCGTTACCGGGACGTACTGGACTGTTGGCGCCTGCATTGAAAAATATGGTTTGAAGTTGAAGAGGATGAACTCCATCGTGACGCTGTGTAAATCAACCGTTCTAGCTATGGTCATGTTGACAGCAGCAGGCATTGCCCATGCTCGGGATGGGATTGATGAGATCACCATGCAGGTGATGGAGGATATCGTCAAAGAGGATAAGGGGCGTGCTATCCGTTATCTCGAACTTCCCCGTCCGGCAACAAAAAAGGTACCGGAGGCCCAGGGGCGTGGCGCTGAACGTTCCGTGACCCCATCGGGCAACAAAGAGCAGAAAAAAGAGCAGCATAAGGAGCGTCGCGGCGAGCGTGCAGGAGATGACGCCGAACCAAAAGGGCGGGAAGATAAAGAGCGTCGTGATGATGGGCGTGAATCCCGCGTCGATGAGCGCCAGGATAATTACAATATTGAGAGAAACGAGCGCAGTGATGATCGTGCCAGTGTGGTGGAGGATCGCACTGATGAGCGTGATAGTGATAATCGTGATGCCGCTACTGATACAGACAAACAAGAGTCCATTGATCACCACTGACCGAACAGCGATCAATAAGATGAGCAGGGCATGAAATGAGTCAGGGCATGGTCCTGCTGGTCAGGATTGGGGGGCTGCTGCTGCTGCTGGGGATGTCGTCAGCGCCTTATGCCCAATCGCAAGGAGCTACCTCCGAGCTGTATGGCGACGCCTTGACGGCCATGCGGGCGGAGGATTACCGCAGTGCCGCACAACTCTTTGCCAGAGCGCAAACGACTGGACTCAACACTGCCGCGCTGCACTACAACTATGGCGTCACCCTCTACAAATTGGGTCGTTATGCTCAGGCCAGGGTCGAGTTTATGGCCGCGGAGAAGGCGGGGGCGAGTGTGGCGCTGGTCCATTATAACCTGGGTCTTACCAGCTACCGGATGGGCCAGCGTGACGAGGCGCGGCAGTGGTTTCGGTTGGTTGCTACAGAGTCCAAAAATCAGCCTCTTACCGAGATGGCGCAGCAGATGTTGGTGCGGCTTGATGAGTCAGTGGGCACAACCGCAACAGTCCCTTTATGGAGTCTGATCGCCGATCTGAAATTGGGCGTTGATGATAATGTCACACTTGAAAACAGCGAGCTGGCGCAGGTAACCCGTCTGGATGACAGCTATCTGGATCTCTATGCGGCTGCCCGCTATCAGCTTACCGGTGACAGGAAAACGGGATATTGGGGACAGCTCGCTGCATCATCGCTGCAATACCGGCAATATGATGGCTATGACTATAGCCAGTACGATGTTGGACTCTTTAAAGATAGTGTTTATGGTTTGCTGGCCACGCGTGTGGGGCTGCGTCTCTCCCACAGTGAAATAGGCACCGACAGTTATCTACAGAAATATACGTTACACCTTCAGGGTGATTATCCTTACAGCGCCACGCAACGACTGCGCATCAGTTACGACATCAGCCGTTATAACCCGCTCGATAACCGCTACGGTTATCTCGCGGGTCTGAAGGGCGCTCTTAACCTTGAGAGTTTTTGGCGCAGCGATGGACGTCGCTACAGGCTGGGTTATGAGCTGGAGAACAATAGCCGTGATGACTATTTATCAGGTAATAATTTCACCAGTTATTCAGCCAGACGCCACGAACTCTCCGCTTCGCTCACCCAGATGATTACCGCTGATTGGCAACTCACCCTGGGTAGTGACTATCGCCAGAGCTATTACAACGATGCCGACGTGATAGCCGGTGTTATCGGGGGGCGTCGTAAAGATGACCGTTGGCGGGGCAATCTGGAGGTTGAGTATCGCCTTAACCGGCACCTCGACCTGATTGCCGAGTACCACTACACCCATAATGACTCCAATGTTTCCTTCCGGCGCTATCAGCGCAATCAGTATCTGCTGGGGCTACAGGGGAATTTCTAAGATCATCGGCGTGATCGTCAGAACAGGTCTAAATAGGGTAAAATAGCGTCCCCTCCATCCCGTTAAAAAGCCATCAGCCTTATGGAATCAGCCGCTAATATCTTTTCCTATCGTAAATACTGGGCCAAACGTTTTGGTGTCGCCCCGGTATTGCCCATGTCACGCGATGAAATGGACCAGCTGGGCTGGGACAGTTGTGATGTGATTCTGGTGACGGGCGATGCCTATGTCGATCATCCCAGCTTTGGTATGGCGCTGATTGGCCGGCTGCTGGAGGCGCAGGGGTTCCGGGTTGGCATCATTGCCCAGCCCGACTGGAACAGTGCCGATGCGTTTAAGGCGCTGGGGCGGCCCAACCTCTTTTGGGGGGTGACAGCGGGCAACATGGATTCGATGGTCAACCGTTATACCTCCGAGCGCCGCATGCGCTCCGATGACTCCTACTCACCGGATGGCAAGGGCGGTACCCGCCCCGACCGTTCCGTGGTGGTCTATGCCCAGCGCTGCCGTGAGGCCTATAACGATGTGCCGTTGGTGATTGGTGGTATCGAAGCGAGTCTGCGCCGTATCGCCCATTATGACTACTGGTCCGACAAGGTGCGGCGCTCGATTTTGCCGGATTCCAAGGCCGATCTGCTGGTCTACGGCAATGGCGAACGTCAGGTGGTGGAGATCGCCCACCGCCTTGCCGCCGGTGAGTCGGTCAATACCTTGACCAATATTCGTGGCACGGTCTTCATGACCAAGGTATTGCCGGAGGGGTGGCTGGAGATCGACTCCAGCACGGTGGATGAGCCGGGTGCAGTCCAGCCGCACAAAAATCCTTACGAGCAGACCCAGACTGCCGCCACCTGCAACGACAAGGCGGCAGAGATGGTGGCGGGAAAGATCAGCGATCAAAAGATCATTCAGTTTCAGCCACCGGTGAAAAAGCGGGTTGACCGCGCCCGCAGCGTGATTCGACTGCCCGCCTATGAGAAGGTCAAAGAAGATTCAGTGCTCTACGCCCATGCCGCCCGCATCCTGCATCTGGAGACCAACCCCGGCAACGCCCGTGCCCTGGTGCAGCGCCATGGCGACCGTGATGTCTGGCTCAACCCGCCACCCATCCCACTCACCACCAAAGAGTTTGATGGTGTCTTTGAGTTGACCTATACCCGCCTGCCGCATCCCAGTTATCAAGAGGCACGTATCCCTGCCTACGAGATGATTCGTTTCTCTATTAATATAATGCGTGGCTGTTTTGGTGGTTGTACCTTCTGTTCTATTACGGAGCATGAGGGGCGTATTATTCAGGACCGTTCCGAGGCGTCTATTCTTAAAGAGATCGAGACCATTCGCGATACCGTGCCCGGTTTTACCGGCCACATTTCCGACCTTGGTGGGCCAACGGCCAACATGTATCAGCTGCACTGTCGCACACCGGAGATCGAGTCGGCCTGTCGCCGTCTCTCCTGTGTCTATCCCGATATCTGTAGCAATTTGAAAACCGACCATGGTCCGCTGGTACAGCTCTACCGTAAGGCACGTGCCTTGCCGGGTATCAAAAAGATCTTTGTTGCCTCTGGGCTGCGTTACGACCTGGCGGTGTTGTCACCGGAGTATGTGAAGGAGCTGGTGACACATCACGTTGGTGGTTATCTCAAGATCGCGCCCGAACATATCGAAGAGGGGCCGCTGAGCAAGATGATGAAACCGGGCATCGGCGCCTATGACCGCTTCAAGGAGATGTTTGATAAATACTCACTTGAGGCGGGTAAAGAGCAGTATCTGATCCCCTATTTTATCGCCGCGCACCCCGGCTCTACCAATGAAGATATGCTCAATCTGGCAATCTGGTTGAAGCAGAATGAGTTCCGTCTCGATCAGGTACAGACCTTCCTGCCATCCCCCATGGCGTTGGCCACCGCGATGTATCACAGCGAACGTAACCCGTTGCGTAAGATTCGCCGTGATGATGAGAAGTTGCTCACTGCCAAAGGGGCACGGCAGCGGCGGATTCAAAAGGCGTTTCTGCGTTATCACGATGCCGAGAACTGGCCGCTGTTGCGCGAGGCGCTGAATGAGATGGGGCGGTCTGATCTGATTGGTAATGGCAAACGCCATCTGATACCCAACTGGCAGCCGCAAGGCACCGGCAAAAAACCGGAGGGTACACGTCGTGCGCCGCTGGTAGCGAGGACGAAAATTGCCCGGCCTGATCAGCGTCCAGCCGGGCGGGCGGGGGCCAAGAGGGGGCATTAACGCTACAGGTAGCGGGTAATGATCTCAGCTGCCGCTTCAATGCCGCTGGCCGCTGCGGCTGTTGTTTTCGGTTCTTGCAATAACCGTTGCAGCGGCTGGCTGAACGCCCCCTTTTTAAACTGTTCCAGCGTGATTTCGTTGCAAGGCACTTGGCTCTGGAGCCAGGCGGTCAGAAACGGTTGTTCGGGCCACTCATCACGCCGTACATAGAGCACTGGAATTCCATTACAGGCCGCTTCAGTAAAACTACCGTAACCAGGTTTGGTCAGCAGTAGGTCGCAGGAGCAGAGCGCGTCGCTGTAGTTGATGTCGATCTCGTCCAGCAGGGTGATATCACTGCGCGTGGTGGTTGCCACGGCGCTGGCGCTCAGGTAGTGAACCCCATCCAGTTCTGGCCAGTGACCTGCATCCATTTCACCTTTAATGCCGCCCATCGAAACCAGTACCAGGCGTGTCTCCGGTTCCAGTTTTAATGTGGTGATGAGTTGCTGGCGCCGACTGCTGCCGGCAGTCGCCAATGGCGCAACGGTGTGGGTGGTGAACTCCGCCATTGGCATGGCCGGTTCGGTGCGGATGAAGCAGTTGGCGCTCTGGTAGGCGGCGACCATCTGCTGATGAATGGTCTGTTCAGCGGGGAAAAAGTGGCCAAAGATATCGGCCCAGTTGAGGCAGCTGATGGCGATGGCGGGGATATTCAGTTGCCGCGCTGCAACCAATGGCAGGTAGGCGATATTGGAGATTACCGTCTCGGCGCCGATCTCCAGCAGTCTCTGTTTCTCATTGGCGATCTGTCTCTGCCAGTCACCGTGTAGCTGGCGATAGGCGCGCAGGGTGCTGGGGCGGTCGACTTCGAACGGGCTGTTCATCATCATGCCGAAGTCGCAACTCTGCGGCAGGTACTCAAACGGGCCGTTGAATTTACTCTTGAGAAAGGTGAGCGGAACGGTACTCCTCAGGGTAATCTTAAGCCTTGGAAAGCGTTTCTGGAGATGGTTGATCAGAGGTGCAGTCATCGCCGCATGGCCATAACCGTGGCTGGAGATGTCCACAACGACGTGTCTGATAGTTTGCTTTTGTTGCAAGGGAATAGAGCTCTTCATTGATGGTTGAAATAGTCCTGTTCTATCTGCTGCTGGGGGCGCTGGCCGGTTTGGTGGCCGGGTTGCTGGGTGTGGGTGGTGGCGCCGTCATTGTGCCGGTGCTGGTGGTGCTGTTTCAAGTGCAAGGCTTTAACGATGCCAATATTATGCATTTGGCGCTGGGTACCTCGCTCGCCACTATTGCTGTTACCTCCATCTCATCTGTGGTTGCCCACCACCGACTTGGTTCACTCAACTGGCGTACCGTTCTCTGGATGACGCCCGGTTTGATTGTTGGTGCCGCACTGGGTGCGCTGCTTGCTGACCAGGTGGCAAGTGCTACGCTACAGCGTTTTTTTGGTCTGTTTGAAATCTCTGTGGCGCTGTATATGCTTTTTGGCAGCGTCACCAAAGCTGCCAGGGAGCAGTTGATTGCAGTGTCGGAGCTGATGTTGGCCGGCATGTTTGTCGGCACGCTCTCGGCGCTGCTCGGCATCGGCGGTGGCACCATCACGGTGCCTTATCTTAGCTGGCGTGGCCGGATAATGCGTGAAGCGGTGGCTGTCTCGTCGGCTTGTGGTTTTCCCATTGCGTTGGCCGGCGGGCTGGGATACCTGTTGGCAGGGTTGGATGCTACAGCGTTGCCGGCATTGGCCACCGGCTACCTCTATTGGCCTGCGTTTGTTGCTATTGGCAGTGTCAGTCTGATCATGGCCCCGCACGGCGCACGGCTTGCCCATCGACTGCCGGTGCAACAGTTAAAACGGCTTTTTGCTTTGGTGCTGTTGCTGGTGGGTGTGGCTATGTTGATTCAGGCTTGATGAGTAATAAGCTATCGAGACCTTGGAAATTTTACGAAGTAATTCTCACAATTCATTTTTGAGAACCGTGTCACGGTAAGTCAACGCTCCAGCGACTACAAATAGATTCAGGTGCAGTCTATTTGAAGCAGGAGAGTTGAGATGGTGACAAAAACAGGGTGGCAGGCGCTAGTGCTGCTTTTAGCATTGACAGGGGTTGGCTCGACGGCCTATGCCGCTAATGAGATGGGTGCAAGTTTCGCTGCGGCAGAGGCGGGCAATTTTGATAGTGCGGTCTCAATCTGGAAGGCATTGGCTGAGAAGGGCGATCCACAGGCCCAGTTTAATCTTGGTTTGATGTACCACAGTGGTTTGGGGCTGGCCCAAAGCGAGGGCGAAGCGGTGAAGTGGTATAAAAAAGCGGCCGAAGGTGGCTACTCTGCCGCTCGTGTCTATCTGGTGGTGGGTTATGAAGAGGGGTGGTTTGGTCTGTCACGGGATCAGCAAAAGGCTGACTATTGGCGTGATACGATCGGACAAAACTAAATGTTCCAGGCAAAGTTTGCAGGGATTCTTTTATAAGTTAGGAATAAGCCCCCATTTCATTATTAATTCCAGACGTTATCAAGCGCTTGGGGCTATGCGTCGAGCCATTCTTTGGTATGATCTTTAATTAAGGTTTATCTATCCGAATGGAGGAATTATGGTAGCGATAACTGAAAAGCCGCAGACTGATCGCCGTGGACGTTCACTGGTGATGATCAATAAACTTGTGGATTCGCGGACAAAGATGTTAGCGCTCTATTCACAATTGGCCCGGCAGAAGCCGTATGTCGGCAACACTGAGGTCCCGGTCCTGCTGGAAGAGTTTTGTCAGGCGCTGGTGGACTATGCCGCCAATGCCCATTTTCAGCTCTATCGTTACTTCGCCGAGAAAAACGAACGCCGCCAGGAGATCCATGTGGTGGCGGAGGATATCTATCCAAATATTCTCGAGATTACCAATAAAGTGCTCGACTTCAACGACAAGTATGATTGTGGTGACCATTGCATTCAGTTTGATGCGCTGGAACACGATCTCTCTGATGTTGGTGAACTCCTGGCTGATCGCATTGAATTGGAAGATAAGCTGATTGCCGCGTTTGGTTACAGCTTCGACGATTGAGCTGTTCAGACTGACATCTCAGCATCGGCCTGCTTCGCCCTGAGGCAGGTCTCCTTTATGTAACCTATGGCATGTAACCTATGGCGTGTAGCCAATGGGCTATGATCATCATATCTATTCCTGATAACTACAAAGACAAACAGATGACCGCATTAATACCCTTGTCGGCGCAGCAGCTCTACCATGCTTGTGATATTACCCTATTTGATTTCAACACCACCGCTGATCTTGAGGAGCTTGGTGCGATTATTGGCCAGGCGCGCGCCTTGGAGGCGATCCACTTTGGCATTGGTATCAAGAAACATGGTTATAACCTGTTTGCACTTGGCCCGGCGGGTAGCGGCAAACATGGTGTGATCAACCAGCTGTTGCGACAGAAGGCTGCTGCTGAGGAGACGCCTGCCGAATGGTGTTATGTCAATAACTTCGAGCAGCCGCACAAGCCACACAAAATCAGTTTGCCGCACGGGCGCGGTGGTCAGCTGCGGCGTGATATGGACCGGCTTGTTGAAGCGTTGCGCAGAGTAATACCGGCAGCATTTGAGAGTGATGATTATGGTAGTCGTATACAGGCGTTGGATGATGAGCTGAGGCAGAGGCAGGAGTGCAATATAGACGCGGTTCGCAAGTCAGCAACAGAGAAACAGATCGTCCTGATCAATACCCCTAATGGATTTTCCTTTGCCCCGATGCAAGGCGAGCTGGTAGTCAGTCCGAAGGAGTTTAAAAAAATCCCGGATGATGAGAGGGCGCGTATAGAGGCGGAGATCAAGCTGTTGCAGGATGAGTTGCAGCGCGCCCTGAATAAGATTCCGCTGTGGCGGCGCGAGGCACACGAGCGGCTCAATGGTCTCAACCGCGAAGTGACCATCGCAGCGGTGGGTCAGATGATTGACGAGCTAAAAACATCTTATGTTGGTCATGCTGCGGTGCTGGCTTATTTTGATGCGGTGCAGAACGATTTTGTTGAGAATGTTGATGACTTTCGTCGTGGCAATGATGAAGAGACCGATTTCAGTCGCTTGGCGTCACGTCCTGGGTCGTTTAAGCGCTATCAGGTCAATCTGTTGGTAGAACATCGTAATGGTGATGGCGCACCAGTGGTTTATGAGGACAATCCCACCTATCAAAATCTGCTGGGGCGTGTTGAGCACCTGTCGATGATGGGGACTTTGATTAGCGATTTTACCCTGATTAAGTCAGGCGCCCTGCATCGTGCCAATAATGGTTACCTGGTGTTAGAGGCCGATAAGTTATTGCAGAACCCCTTTAGCTGGGAGGCGTTGAAAAGGGCGTTACGCTCTAATGAGATTAATATCGGCTCCCCGGAACAGATGTTAGGTATGGTGAATACTGTTTCGCTCGAACCGGAACCTATTCCGCTCAACCTCAAGGTGGTGTTGTTGGGGGATAGCAACCTTTATTATCAGTTGCATCAGCACGATCCTGAGTTCAAGGAGTTGTTTAAGGTTGCCGTCGATTTTGAAGAGCATATGGAGCGCAGCCCTGAGAGCAATCATCTTTACGCGCGGTTGATCGCGACACTGGTGAAAAAAGAGGGGTTGAAACCCTTTGATAAAACCGGCGTGGCGCGGGTGATCGAATATAGCGCCAGGGTCTCGGGCGACTCCCAACAGCTGACTACCCATATGCGTAGTATCTGCGATCTGCTTTGTGAGGCAGATTATTGGGCGCAGCAACAGGGGCGTGAGGCAGTGGTGCGTGAAGATGTGCAGCTGGCGATCAATGCCCAGGTTCGCCGCAGTAACCGTATCCATGAGCAGATTCACGACTCCATTCAGCGTGGTCTGCTGTTGATAGAGACGCGTGGGGTTGAAATAGGCCAGGTCAATGGACTCTCGGTGCTAGAGCTGGGTGACATCGGTTTTGGTATGCCGACACGTATCACCGCTCAGGTGCGCATGGGTGATGGTGATGTGGTGGATATCGAGCGTGAAGTCGATCTGGGCGGTCCGATCCACTCCAAGGGGGTGATGATTCTGGCCGGTTATCTCGGCGCGCGCTATGCCAGAAACTTTCCGTTGGCACTCTCGGCCAGTCTGGTCTTTGAACAATCCTATGGTGAAATCGAGGGGGATAGCGCCTCTGCTACAGAACTCTACGCCTTGCTTTCGGCGCTCTCCGGCGCGCCAATAAAACAGGGGATTGCGGTCACCGGCTCGGTGAATCAGCGTGGCCAGGTGCAGGCGATCGGCGGCGTTAATGAAAAGATTGAGGGCTACTTTGATGTCTGCAAGCTTCAAGGGCTGACAGGGGAGCAGGGTGTTCTGATTCCACGCAGCAATGTAAATGACCTGATGCTGCGTCAGGATGTGGTGGACGCGGTTGCGGCAGGGCAGTTCAATATCTATGCCGTGAAAACAATCGATGAAGGGATCGCGATCCTCACCGGAGTTGTGGCCGGTGTGGAGGATGAGCACGGCCAGTTTCCGGACGATACTCTCAATGGCAGTGTGGCCCTGCAGTTGCTTCAATTTGCGGAGCTGCGCCATGAGTTTGGTGAAGAAAAGAAGGCGGCGGCCGATGAAGATGACAAACAGCAGGGCGAAACTGGTCAGAGTGAATAGAGAAGCATAAAGGGTTTGCATTACGCTTTGAGTAAGCGCGATCCACGCTGTGACGATTACGCTATGATAGGCTGGCCATATTAATAGGTGTTTTTAAATGGCTGTTTTAATCGCTAACTAATCCATCTTTACTCTTCGATAACAGAAATGGAACGCTGATGGTTAATGTGACAAGTTCCCATGGTGGAGACTCCAGCAAGGGCTACATTGATGTGGATGAGTGGCTCAGATCCATTGAGAAAAAATACCCTGAAGAGGGGTTCAAAACCATTAATCGTGCCTGCGTTATGGCGCAACAGGCCCATGCCGGACAGCAGCGTGTCTCTGGCGCCCCCTATTTTCAACACTCCCTGGCCGTAGCCAATATTCTGGTAGAGGTGCACATGGACCACGAGGCCGTTTCGGCGGCCATCCTCCATGATGTGGTTGAGGATACCGATATCACACTTGAGCAGGTGCGTGTCGAGTTTGGTAACAGCATTGCTGCGCTGGTGGATGGTGTCACCAAGATGATGGTGATCCAGAGCTTTAAGGGGCTGGATGATGCTTCGCGCAAGGAGAAAAAAGAGCAGGCCCAGGCCGAGAGTCTGCGCAAGATGTTGCTGGCGATGGTGGAGGATGTGCGGGTAGTCCTGATCAAGCTTGCTGATCGCATTCACAACATGCGCACCCTCGGTTCACTGTCGGAACAAAAACAGAAACGCATTGCCCGTGAGACTCTTGATATCTATGCGCCATTGGCCAACCGGCTGGGCATGTGGCAGATCAAGTGGGAGCTGGAAGACCTCGCTTTTCGTTACCTTGAACCGGAAACCTACAAACGTATTGCCAAAATGCTCGATGAACGTCGTGTTGATCGTGAGCGTTATATCAAAGAGTTTATCGATACCCTGCAGCGTGAATTGACTAAGGTCGAGGTTAAGGCAGAGGTCACCGGGCGCTCTAAACATATCTACAGCATCTATCGAAAGATGGAGCGCAAGAATATCGATTATCATCAGATATACGATGCACGTGGTGTGCGTATTCTGGTTGATAGCATTCCGCAGTGTTACACCGCGCTGGGTATTGTGCACTCGCTCTGGAACCATATTCCGGGTGAGTTTGATGATTATATTGCGACGCCAAAACAGAATAACTACCAGTCGATTCACACTGCCATTTTTGGCCCCGATGGCAAGGTGGTCGAGGTGCAGATTCGTACTTATAAAATGCATCAAGATAATGAGCTGGGGGTGGCGGCGCACTGGCGTTATAAAGAGGGCACGGGTTTTGACGCCGACTTTGAGCGCAAGATCGCCTGGTTGCGGCAGCTGTTGGAGTGGAAGGAGGAGGTCACCGATGCGGGTGAGTTTGTCGATCAGTTCAAGTCCGACTCTTTTGAGGATCGTGTCTATCTCTTTACCCCCAAGGGCAATGTTGTCGATCTGCCGAAGGGGGCGACGCCACTCGATTTTGCCTATCAAATTCATACCGAGCTAGGACACCGCTGCCGTGGCGCCAAGGTCAACAACCACATGGTGCCGTTAACCTATCAACTCAAGACCGGAGAGCAGGTTGATATCCTGACGGTGAAACGGGGCGAGCCAAGCCGTGACTGGCTCAATGCCGAATTGGGATACCTGCATACTACCCGTGCCCGCAACAAGGTAATGCATTGGTTTAAACAGCAGAATTTCGATACCAATGTAGGTATGGGCCGCGCCATGCTGGAGAAGGAGTTACGGCGCCTGGGGTTGAGTGATGTTAATTTTGAGAAGCTTGCTCGGCAGCTGAATATTCCTAAGGTGGATGATTTTTTTGCTGCATTTGGCCGCAGTGAGATCAAAA
Organism: uncultured Chromatiaceae bacterium; assembly: GCA_947085765.1. GTDB lineage: Bacteria > Pseudomonadota > Gammaproteobacteria > Tenderiales > Tenderiaceae > JAKFXL01. The sequence continues at coordinate 25,281 of CAMTXZ010000134.1, forward strand.
CATCGCAAGTAGTTAAGGTGATCCAGTCACTCAGTGAGGAGCAGGAGAGGGAGCCTCAGATTCACACACGTCAACCCAAGGGCGGTGCAGAAGGTGGTGTGACTATCGAAGGGGTGGGTAATCTTCTGACGCAGATTGCTAACTGCTGCAAACCGTTGCCGGGGGATGAGATTTGCGGATATATCACGCGTGGCCGCGGCGTTACCATTCATCGCAAAGATTGCACGAACATTCTTCGTTATATCAATCAGTCGCCTGAACGTCTTGTGGAAGTATCATGGGGGGAGGAGGTTGACGAGCACGTCTACCCTGTTGATATTCAAGTACGTGCTTTTGACAGGCAGGGGCTGCTGCGGGACGTGGCTTCAATACTCTCAAGTGATAAGGTGAACATTATCGCGGTTAATACCGTTACGGATCAAAAACGCCATATTGCCAGCATGACCCTGACGCTTGAGATCAACGATCTTGATGAGCTGAGTCGGCTGCTCCAGAAGATAGATGCACTTCCTAATGTGCTGGATGTTAAACGTAGAGGGTGATGATCTATCTTACCGCTCGTTGAACTAAACCGCTTACGCGGGACTTTTTTCCTTCGATCACCACCAGCGCGCTCGTTAATTTCCATACTTATCTCTACCCCATCCGGGGTTTTACCACAGGAGATAAGTCATGACCCCTCTACGTCAGAAGATGATCGATGCGATGCTGGTGCGCGGTTTTGCCGTGCGTACCCAGCAGAGTTATATGGACGCGGTGATTCAGTTGTCGCGTCATTACCACTGTTCCCCCGCGTGGTTATCTAACGCACAGTTGCAGGACTATTTTCTCTATCTCGTCAAAGAGCGTCAGCTCGCTCCGGCCTCGTGCCGTTTGTCATTCAATGGCATCCGTTTTCTCTACCTCAATGTCCTGGGGTGGCCCGAGGTCGACCTGAAGGTCGCCCTGCCCAAGCGTAAACAACGCATTCCGGAGTTGTTGAGCCACGCTGAAGTGACTCGCTTGCTGGCGGCGGTAGAAAACAGGAAGCACCGTGTGATGCTGACCACCTGTTATGGCTGCGGTCTGCGGGTGAGTGAGTTGATGGCGTTGCAGGTGCGGGATATTGATGGTGAGCGCTCTTTGTTACGTGTCACTCAAGGCAAAGGCGGTAAAGACCGGCAGGTGATTTTATCAACATCGCTGTTGCAGTTGCTGCGCCGTTACTGGCGTATCTTTCACCCAACGACGTGGCTTTTTTATGGCCACGATCCGTTATCAAGTCTGAGCATCACGACGGCACAGAAGGTGTTTCAGGCGGCGAAGCAAAAGGCAGAGATAGAGAAGATTGGCGGTATTCATAGCCTGCGTCATGCCTATGCGACGCATCAGTTGGCGGCGGGCATGCCGCTGCTTCAGCTGAAGGAGATGCTGGGGCACAATGATGTGGCCTAATGATTCTGGACACTAACATAGGGGGTGGTAATCTCCCCCCAAAATCATGAGGTGTTCGAGATGGCAAGACGTACTTTTTCAGCAGAGTTTAAAAATGATTCGGCGAGTTTAGTAATTGATCAAAAC
>CAMTXZ010000135.1:0-1536 GCA_947085765.1 uncultured Chromatiaceae bacterium
CACGCGGAACCACCCAACAACAATAAACTGACCATGTCCAATTACCGCCGTGCCAACATCGCCGGAGCTACCTACTTTTTCACCGTGGTGACGTATCGCCGTCAACCGATCCTGTGCGATGCGCCGGTGCGTGAGGCATTGAGGGAGGCGGTCATGGCGGTGCGCGCGGCGCGGCCATTCACCATTGATGCCTGGGTTCTGTTGCCCGATCATCTGCACTGCATCTGGACATTACCGCCGGGCGACAACAATTTTTCCACGCGCTGGGCCTTGATCAAAAGACGGGTAAGCCTGAAATGCGGCGTGCTCTACAAACGTTATGATTGGCTCAATGAATCAAAACTCAAACACCGGGAATCTACACTTTGGCAGCGCCGTTATTGGGAGCATCAGATCCGAGATGAGGCCGACTTACAACGTCACGTCGATTATGTGCACTGGAATCCTGTGAAGCACCGGCTTGTTGACCATGTTCATGAATGGCCGCACTCGACGTTTCATCGTTATGTCGAGCGGGGTGTTTATCCCGGCGATTGGGGTGGTGTTAAGGCGGGATTGGATGCAGGAGTGTTTGGCGAGTAATCGAACCTGTCGAGACAGCGTGGGCACAAAAGACGTGCCCACCCTACTCATTGAGCTGGTTCGGGAGCTGGTTCTGAATCAGGTTCAGGCGTTATCTCGGGGATTGGTTCTGCGTTTGGGAGTGGCTCTGTGGTGAGTGTCTCTCTCTTCTCGGGTACTGGCGCAGCCACCACTCCCACCCGCATGTGCCGGCCAATCTTTTTCACCTTGTTGTTGAAGAACTTGGTGCGACTGGCGGGGTTGTGCTTTTTTGGGCCGGGCAGGGTGGCGGCGAGTTCGATGGCTTGTTGGGTGCTGAGCTGGCGGGCGGAGATGCCCCAGTACTTGCGGCTGGCGGCTTCGACGCCGTAGATGCCGGGGCCGAATTCGGCGACGTTGAGATAGAGTTCGAGGATGCGGCGTTTGCTGAGTTGCCGCTCCATGATCGCGGTTAACCACACCTCGTGCCATTTGCGCAGCGGGTTGCGGGATGGGGTGAGAAAGAGGTTTTTGGCCAGCTGCTGCGACAAGGTGCTGCCGCCGATGGCGAATTTGCGGCGTTCGAGGTTGTACTCCCAGGCGTCTTGCAGTGCGGCGACGTCGAACCCTTCGTGTTGATAAAAGCGGCTATCTTCAGCAACAACTACGGCGCGGCGCATCGGTTTGGCGATGGCCGACAGCGCTACGGGCTGCCAGCGCAGTTTTGGTAGTGTGGTGTTATCGCTGCGTTGCGCTTCGTACTCTTTGATGAAGGCGGACTTGGGCACTGGCCCCTTGGCCAGCTTGTCCCAATCCGGCATCAGCCACCAGAGGTAGGCGGCGTCGAGCAGCACAATCAGTAACAAGAGCTGCACGCTGCGCTTTACGAGGCGCCACAGCAGGCTGGGTTTTTTGGTTTTGGTGGGGGCGCGACGGCGGCGGGACATCAGTTTCACACTTGAGTATTAGTGGTGGTGGCAGTGGTGCGCATTCGAC
>CAMTXZ010000136.1:0-17266 GCA_947085765.1 uncultured Chromatiaceae bacterium
CACCATCAAGCACTCTTTGAACTGCCAGACGACGCAGCAGTGCCTGTTCTTGTGTCGGTAATTGTCTTGCATCATATTTCATGGATGCATTATCGCACTTCAACAACCTTTGGTATTGTTTATTACCGACTTATTAGTAACATGGGCAATTTCATGGGCCATCACCATCGCCAGCGCATTTTCATCAGGCATCTTCTGCAACAAACCGCGAAAGAAAAATAGATGACCGCCAAGTGTAGCAAAGGCGTTCACCGTTTCATCATTGATATAGTGCACCGTAATGGTCATCCCGTCCGGCAGCCGCTCCGCCACCACCACACGTTGCGCCAACGTTTGCAGATAACGTCTCATCGCGGCATCCTCTGGCGCCACATGTTCATCTTTGAACTGGCTGACAAACATATCTGCCATCTTCTGTTCCGCGCTAAACGGAATAAAAGGCGCCAGCAGATGGGCGGCCAGGCCGAGTGAGACAACGACCACCACAATGAATAACAAAACAGCCGCCAGCAGCAGTCCAAACTCCTTAAGTGGATGCTCCTTACTACTGTTGATGCCTTCGGGCGGTTGGACCTGTCGGTATTCCAGGGTCATTCTCCTATTGCAGTGGGTATTGCAGCGGGCGCAACAACGGGAATAATGGCCGTACCATAGGCCAACACCTCAACCGAACCGATCTTGTTTTTACTCCCCTTAGAGATGCTGGCGGTCTCCAACTTAATATTAAATATCATCTTGGCCCCCAAACCATCGGCCTGCTGCTTCATACGCAACACCGCCTCACGGCGGGCACGGTCAAGCAGCGTCTCATAACTCCTCATTCGCCCACCCACCAAGCTACGCAAACCGGCGGCAACACGTTTGAAATAATCAATCGAAATCACCACACTGCCCGTCACCAGCTGAGTGCGTTGAGGAACCAGCGATGGCGGCGGCAGACGTAGCGCAATCGCAGGAATGCGATTCAGATCAATCTCACGTTCGATAATGGATTTATAATGACGCTGCTCAGCCACCCGACCAAAACCATAACCCAACCCCAGCAGTACAAAAAAAACAATTAGATCAAACATAATCGTCTAATCCAAAATCACAGCGGTGCCATAGGCATACAGCTCCGCCGCCCCTTGGGTGACAGACGACGTGGAAAAGCGAATATTCAACACCGCATTTGCCCCCGCCGCCTCCGCCTGTTGCACCATGCGCGCAACCGCCTCTTCACGTGACTCCTGCAGCAACTCGGTATACCCCTTCAGCTCACCACCAAAAATATTTTTAAGGCTCGCCATAATGTCACGTCCCACATGTTTAGCCCGCACAGAATTTCCCTGCACCAGTCCAAGGTGTTCTTTCACCGTCCGGCCCGGCACTATTTCAAGGTTGGTTAACAGCATGTTGTTTCCTTTGTTTTTCTCAAAAACATTTTTCATGTTTTAGATGGTCACATTTTATGGTTTTATCTTACAGCCATGATGGTTGGCAGCACTCCGCATGGGCATCGACTCAATCGCGCTAATTATGAAGATAGTTTGAACTGTCTAAGTGCCTCAGTAGCCACTCGGCCTTGGTTAGCTATAACGTTCTCAGCATGCTGGATAGGCGATGTTTCATCATCATCTTGCCATTGATTCCAGCTATCCTTTGCGGCGTCATATTCAACCTGACTGTTTCGTAGATATTCATCAAAAACTTTGGCGTTATGTTTAGTTAAGAAAACCCTCAACTTATGACCAACGAAATGAAGCTCTTTTATTAACCGCGTAATTTCCTTGTTAGTTTCCTCTAACGACAGTTCTGACATGGAAAATCTATCATCGTACCTCCCCTTAAGATAGTGATCTGCAATGAAACTTACGCGAGATACAGTTTCAAATAGTAGCTCCCTTGCCCATTGCTCTTTTTCCCAACGCCACTCTCGTCTTTTTAGCCGAAACGGAAAAAACGAGGTTGTTAGCCATGCGCCTATTACAACACCAAGAAGAGGTAGTCCCAAAAACGGGACAATGTAATATATTCCGATTTGAATTAAATAATTTAAACTCATAGTGACTCAACATGGATGGCATAACGACCGATCATCTTCATAACATCTAAGCATTTATACTCCGTACGCAGCATGGCGTATAAATATCTGTTGGATTAAGCCGTGACGGCACGGCTGCCTAATATATAGAGGAGCGCAATGTAACAAGTAGCCCGGAAGCAGCGCAGCGAATTCCGGGGGGCAGCTCCCGGATTGCACTACGTTTCATCCGGGCTACACACCTGAGATATTGTTCTGGTTTTCATGACATGACCCCACGCATGCAGTGAGTTGCCACTATGGCGATTTATCGTATGGCGGTCAATGGCGCTGACTGTGACATAAAAACGCGGCCATAGGCCAGGTTAAAATGGATGAATCAACGAAACAATCTTCACCTCAAAAAATTCCCATCCAAAAACAAAAAACCGCCATAAAGGCGGTTTTCTGTTTTCATCACTGCGGTGTTTGACCAGCTCTCAGGACGCATACGCGGAAACAGCAGCACATCACTAATCGAAGGGGCGTCGGTGAAGAGCATCATCAGTCGGTCAATGCCGATACCTTCGCCTGCTGTGGGTGGCGGGCCATACTTCAGGACACGCACGTAGTTGGCTTCGTAGTGCATCGCTTCATCGTCACCGGCATCTTTCTCTTCTATCTGTTGGCGGAAACGTTCGGCCTGATCTTCGGCCTCGTTCAACTCGGTAAAGCCGTTGGCGAGTTCGCGGCCGCCGATGAAAAATTCAAAGCGCTCGGTGACCAGCCGGGTAGGATGGGCAGGTTTTTGTGCCCACCCTCTACCCGGCTAGTGATCTAGTCTCGCGCTTTAAACTTGATACGATGCATCTTCCCGTTACTTCATCGTTTAGGTTTACGATTCGCCCATGGATCGACACTCTTGTCTGAGCGATGTATTGCCCCCTGATCCCGTTCGGCCGACTTAGCTTCGCGCTTTGCACGCAACCGCTCCGCGTCTTCTAAACTTAGCTGCGCAGGCTCACCTGGCGATTGATTTTCTGGAATAACTCGATCCCTAGGCGGCAATAAAAACTGTTCGGAAGACGCCCTAGGTAAGTTTTTAAACTCATACAAATAAAAAGATTCAACTTTCTCCCGCGCCCAATCCGTTTTTTTCAGAAACTTCACACTAGAATCAATGCTCGGATTGGTCTTAAAACAGTTAATATTTAAATAGGCAAAAAGAATCTCAAAACCGTAATGATCTACCATTTCAACCAATAAATCATTCAACCCAATACCGTGCAACGGGTTGTTTTTATAATTGACCTCATTATTCATTCTAATGTCCACTCAAAGCACCTAAGAAAATACCGACATTATACCTGTTGTGGCACTACACATTTCTTTTACTAGCGTCTAATGATGTTCTGATAGAGGTGCGCATATAACAGCTTAGATTATAAAATCGTTATCTCATGTGGGTTGTTAACGGACTTCCCGCGGCATGTCTGCGACCAATATCTAACATTTCGCTTAACTGGCATACCGGTGTGGTGCCCACCCTACACAGCTGCTGCCCTTACCAAATGTTTTATCCAAAAACAGAAAACCGCCATATAGGCGGTTTTCTGTTTACATCACAACTGCGACTAATCAGCTCTCGGGACGCATATGCGGGAAGAGCAGTACATCGCGAATCGAAGGGGCGTCGGTGAAGAGCATCACCAGTCGGTCGATGCCGATGCCTTCGCCTGCCGTAGGTGGCAGGCCGTGTTCCAGGGCGCGCACATAGTCGGCGTCGTAGTGCATTGCTTCATCGTCACCGGCATCTTTCTCTTCTACCTGCTTGCGGAAGCGTTCGGCTTGGTCTTCGGCGTCGTTTAACTCGGTGAAGCCGTTGGCAAGTTCGCGGCCGCCGATGAAAAATTCAAAGCGGTCGGTGATCAATGGGTTGTCGTCGTTGCGACGCGCCAGTGGTGAGACCTCAGTGGGATAGGCGGTGATGAAGGTTGGATGTTTAAGCTGATGCTCGACCGTCTCTTCAAAGATCTCAATCTGCACCTTGCCCAGGCCCCAGCTCTCTTTGATGTGGATGCCGAGTTTTTTGGCAACGCTGCGGGCGCTCTCCAGCGTATCGATATCCGCAGCGGTCAGGTCGCTGTTGTAGTGCAGGATCGATTCACACACGGTCATACGTGTGAAGGATGTTCCGAAGTCATACACATCACCTTGATAACTAACCATGGTGGTGCCGAGGATTGTTTCGGCCATGCCGCGCAACATCGTTTCCGTGGTATCCATCAGGTCGTTGTAGTCGGCATAGGCCTCGTAAAATTCGAGCATGGTGAATTCAGGATTGTGGCGAGTGGAGACCCCTTCGTTACGGAAGTTACGATTGATCTCATAGACCTTTTCAAAACCCCCCACTACCAGACGTTTAAGATACAGCTCCGGTGCGATGCGCAGAAACATATCCAGATCGAGTGCGTTGTGAAATGTCTCAAAGGGGCGGGCCGAGGCGCCACCGGGGATGGAGTGCATCATCGGTGTTTCAACTTCAAGGAAGCCACGTTTGTTCAGAAACTCGCGAATGTAGTTGATGACAGCCACACGGGTGCGGAAGGTGTCGCGTGAGACTTCGTTCATGATCAGATCGAGGTAACGCTGACGGTAACGTGTCTCCTGGTCTGACAGGCCATGAAACTTGCCTGGCAGTGGCCGCAGGGATTTGGTCAGCAGCCGCAGCTGATCAACCTTGATAGAGAGTTCGCCAGTCTTGGTAATGAATAGCACACCTTCCGCGCCAAGGATGTCGCCGACATCCCAATCCTTAAAGTCGGCGTAAATCTCTTCGCCGACGGTGTCGCGCTGCAGGAACAGCTGGATAGAGCCGGACTGATCGAGAATCTTTACAAAGCTGGCCTTGCCCATAACGCGTTTGGCCATCATGCGCCCCGCCACCTTTACTCGAACCGGCTGGGCCTCAAACTCTTCATTGGTTTTGCCTTCATGTTTAGCCAGCACTTCGCCCGCCATCGCGTCACGGCGAAAGTCGCTGGGAAAGGCGATACCCCTTTCACGGATCGCGGCCAATTTGGCACGGCGCTCGGCGATCAGTTTGTTTTCGTCAACCGCTTCGATCTGCTGTTCGTTGTTCTGTTGTTCTGTCATTTTATTAAATCTTCGTTGTGATTGATTTAGAGGCCGCTCTTCAAGCTGGCTTCGATAAATTGATCCAGATCGCCATCCAGTACCGCCTGGGTATTGCCGGTCTCAACGCCGGTGCGTAGGTCTTTGATGCGCGACTGATCAAGTACGTAAGAACGAATCTGACTACCCCAACCGATGTCGGATTTGGTCGCCTCCAACGCCTGTTGATCGGTGCGGCGCTTCTGCATCTCCAGCTCATAGAGTTTGGCCTTGAGCTGTTTCATGGCGGTGTCTTTGTTTTTGTGCTGCGAGCGGTCGCTCTGACACTGCACCACGGCATTGGTAGGTATGTGGGTGATACGCACCGCCGATTCGGTACGGTTGACGTGCTGACCACCGGCACCACTGGCGCGGTAGACGTCGATACGCAGATCGGCGGGATTGATCTCAATGTTGATGTCGTCATCCACTTCAGGCGAAACAAACACCGAGGCAAAGGAGGTGTGGCGGCGGTTGCCGGAATCAAATGGCGACTTGCGTACTAGCCGATGCACGCCGGTCTCGGTACGCAGCCAGCCGTAGGCGTACTCACCTTCAAAACGGATGGTGGCACTTTTGATGCCCGCCACTTCACCGTCGGAGACTTCGATCAATTCGGTTTTAAAACCGCTGCGTTCACCCCAGCGCAGGAACATGCGCATCAACATGCTGGCCCAATCCTGAGCCTCGGTGCCACCGGAACCGGACTGCACATCAAGAAAGGCGTTATTGGGATCCATCTCACCGGAGAACATGCGGCGGAATTCGAGGGCTGCTAGACGTTTCTCCAGCTCATCCAGATCCTTGACCACGGAGGCGACGGTCTCCTCGTCCCCCTCCTCACCCGCCATCTCCAGCAGCTCGGTGGCGTCGGTCAGGGTGGCTTCAAGATCGGTGATGGTCTTGACCACCTGCTCCAGCTGCACCCGCTCTTTGCCCAGCGCCTGGGCGCGCTCCGGATTATCCCAGACATTGGGTTGCTCCAGCTCACGCTCGACTTCGGTCAGACGCTCCTGCTTGACCTCAAAGTCAAAGGTACCCCCTAAGAGCGGCAGTGCGCTCTGCCATCTCTTTGATTCTGCGGACGATGAGATTGATTTCCAGCATGTTGGACCTTCTTGCTTAAAAACCGGGCATTTTACTACACCCGGAAGGTTCAAGGAACCTGATAAAAACGTCACTATAGCCAGTTTGATTGCAAGGAGTGTGTGAACAACAAACAACCAGATAGTCTGTCTATCACACAGGCTCAGCACTAGTCAGAGCAACGGCACTAGCTTGGCAAACATGGCGCGAATACTATCCATACCCTCTTTGAGGCATTTTTCAATATCCGCCATGGTAATGAGATTTTCGCTACGGCCAGCCGCCCAGTTAACACTCACCGCACAGGTGGCGTAAGCGATGCCCAGTTCGCGGGCCAGTACCGCCTCGGGCATACCGGTCATACCCACCATGGTGCAACCATCCCGCTCGACACGATTGATTTCGGCAGCGGTCTCCAGACGTGGTCCCTGGGTGGCGCCGTAGGTGCCGCTGGCGCAGTGATCAACCTTTGCCTGTTGGCAGGCTTTAATCAGGATTTGGCGCAGCCTTTCATCGTAAGGAAAGCTGAAGTCAACATGCACTACCTGCTCCAACCCCTCTTCAAAAAAAGTGTTTTTGCGTGACCAAGTGTAGTCGATGATCTGGTTGGGGATGGCCAGTTTCTTGGGTGGGAAGTCGGCCGCAATACCGCCGACGGCAGCAATGGCGATGATGCGTTCAACACCCGCGTTTTTGAGTGCCCAGAGATTGGCGCGGTAGTTGATTTTGTGTGGTGGAATGGTGTGGCCAGCGCCATGACGCGCCAGAAAGACAATCTCTTTGCCACAGAGCAGGCCATAGGTCAGCGCACCTGATGGTTCACCATAAGGTGTCTGCACCACTTCACGTCTGGTTATTTCCAGGTCGGTGAGGTTGGTTAAACCCGTGCCACCAATGATTGCTACATTGCTCATCACTATTTCCTTTTTAAACAACTGTTTTTAGCAACAGCCCGGCGACGGCAGCGATTGCAATCACCTCAATGACATTGCGTTTGAAACGAAACAGGGCAACTGCCGCCGCCGCGGCTATGGCCGCAGACCCCCAATCAAACTCGGCCCCAAAGCCCTGTGGCCACATGACATGGTAGCCAAAAAAGAGCGCCAGATTAAAAATAGCCCCCACCACTGCGGCGGTAATAGCGGTGAGCGGCGCGGTAAATTTAAGGTTGCCATGGGTTGATTCAACCAGCGGCCCGCCCACAAGGATAAAAATAAATGATGGCAAAAAGGTAACCCATGTCACCACAGTCGCGGCTATCGCTCCAGCCAAAAACAACGCGTCCGGACCCAACAGCTCATTGACATATCCACCGATAAAACCAACAAACGCAACCACCATGATAAGTGGTCCAGGCGTTGTCTCGCCTAACGCTAGCCCGTCGATCATTTGTGGTGCAGTCAACCAGCCATAATTTTCAACAGCACCCTGGTAGACATAGGGCAATACCGCGTAGGCACCACCAAAGGTAAGCAGTGCTGCTTTGGTGAAGAACCACCCCATTTGAGTCAGGGTGTCTTGCCAACCATTGAGCATAAACAGCAGCCCCATTGGCACCGACCACAACAGCATACCCACAGCCACAACGGATATCAGCCGTGTGCGGGAGAAACGGGCATGCTCCGGTGTGGGTGTCTCATCATCAATCAGCGCCGGGCCAACGGAGCTGGCCGCTTTACCATGGCCACCCCCCGTCTTAAATTTTTCCGGCGCAAAACGGCCACCGAGATACCCCACTAGCGCAGCCACCGCAATAATCAGCGGGAACGGTAGGTGCAACGCAAATATCGCCACAAAAGCGGCCACCGCAACCGCCCATAACAGACCACTTTTTAAGGCTCGCGAACCAATACGGTGTGCCGCCTGCACAACAATGGCCGTTACGGCGGGTTTGATGCCATAAAACAGCCCCGCCACCAGCGGCGAATCCCCAAAAGCAATATAGATCCACGACAGCGCAATCAATATAAAGAGTGAAGGGAACACAAACAGCGTACCGGCCACAATGCCACCCCATGTACGATGCATCAACCAGCCTATGTAGATGGCAAGCTGTTGTGCCTCTGGACCTGGCAACACCATGCAGAAATTGAGAGCATGGAGAAAACGCTTTTCGCTAATCCAGTGCCGCCGCTCCACCAGCTCAGCATGCATAATGGCGATCTGCCCTGCCGGACCGCCAAAACTGATAAAGCCAAGTTTAAGCCAGAAACGAAAAGCTTCCCAAAAACCAACGACTGACGGACCGACAGGAGCCTCTTGCGGACTCTGCGTCATGGTTCAATTCCTTATGTGTGTGTTATAAAACTGCGCCTGGGGCATCCTGCAATCAGGAGACCTGGCTAAATATTCAACAACAGCGCTGGGGTCATGCCCCTTTAACCGCATAAATGCCCGCCGCGTTACGCAAGTACCCCTTGTAGTCCATGCCAAAACCAAACAGGTAACGATCCTCAACCTCAACACCGACAAAATCGGCCTTGATGTCGATGCTTCTGGACCTGATCTTTTCTACCAGCACGGCGCTGTAAACTGCCTTGGCGCCGGCGCTTTTGCAGTCGTGAATAATCGCCTCCAGGGTCAGACCCTCATCAAGGATGTCATCAACCAACAGCACAATACGATCCTTGAGCGGTTTTGATGGTTTGACGATCCACTCCAGCTCACCACCCTCGGTCTTATGGCCGTACCGGGTGGCGTGAATGTAGTCGAGATTAAGCGCAAAATCGAGTCGCGGTAGCAACATGCCCGCCGGCACTAGGTCGCCGGTCATCACACACAGCACCAGCGGATTCTGCTCACCCAGCTGCTGCTTGATCTTAATCGCCATAGCATCGAGCGCTGTTTCAATCTGCTGCTGTGAACAGATTTTGCTTTAGATCAGGATTTTTAGCAGCAGTCCCGCCACGGCGCAGACTGAGATCACTTCAATGACATTGTGTTTAGCGCAACAGCTGCCGCCATTGCGATCGCAGTAATTGGGCGCATAAAGAAAACATCCAGAAACCCACTACCGGTGGACGAGTGGCCACCTTCTGTGTCTCATTCACGATCAATCTCATTTTTGGTCTTTATGGAATAAGCATTCCACTATTTCTTGGTTCCGTTTGCGAAGAGATACCGCTAAATTTGCTCCCGTCACTATATCTCACTGGAGAAAATGGAAATGAAATTCAGCTTTATCCACCGTACTTATCTGGCCATTGCATTGGCTACTGGCATTGGCACTGCTCACGCCGATGTCACGCTACTCAATGCCTCATACGATCCGACTCGTGAATTGTATCAGGATTTCAATTCCTCTTTTGCCAAGTATTGGAAGGCCAAGAGTGGCGAAAGTGTCAGGATCAAACAGTCCCACGGCGGCTCTGGCAAACAGGCCCGTTCGGTGCTCGATGGCCTGAATGCCGATGTCGTGACATTGGCATTGGCGTATGACATTGATGTATTGTCTGAAAAAGGCAACCTACTTCCGGCCAACTGGCAAAAGCGCTTGCCACATAACTCGGCCCCCTACACCTCCATCATTGTTTTTCTGGTGCGTAAAGGTAATCCCAAACAGATCAAGGATTGGAGTGACCTGATCAAACCTGGTGTCGAAATAATCACACCTAATCCCAAAACCTCCGGTGGCGCGCGCTGGAACTATCTGGCGGCATGGGGATACGCGCTCAAGCAACAGGGGGGCGATGATGCCAAGGCCGAGGCATTCTTAAAGAGGATCTTCGCCAATGTCAAAGTGCTCGACTCCGGTGCCCGAGGTTCGCTCACCACTTTCGCAGAACGCGGCATCGGCGATGTGCTGATCTCGTGGGAGAGCGAGGCCTATCTAGCGACGAAAGAGCTTGGCCAAGACAAGTTCGAAATCGTTATCCCTTCGCTCTCAATCCTTGCCGAGCCGCCCGTTAGCATCGTTGACAAAGTAGTGGATAAGAACGGTACCCGCAAGGTTGCAACCGCCTATCTGGAATATCTCTATTCACCTGAAGGGCAAGAGATCGCAGCCAAGCACTACTACCGTCCCCGTGGGGCTGTGACTAAATATGCCAGCCAGTTCGCCAGCGTAAAACTGTTCACAATAGATGAGTTCTTCGGCGGATGGCAGGAGGCGCAGAAGAGACATTTCGCCGATGGTGGTACGTTTGATCGAATCTATGAAAAATAGCCCCCTGCCCTTATGCAAAAATGGAATAAACAATGCGGTTTATTTTATTTCCAGCGAATGCCGGGGAGATGGTTAGATGGCCAAATACTAATCGGAGTATGAAAAATATGGGAACTGTTCGCAGATCACGGGTACTGCCTGGCTTTAATCTGTCGCTGGGGTATACCCTCGCCTATCTCTCCCTCATTGTACTGGTGCCGCTGTCGGCAGTCTTCCTCAAGACGGCGACGATGACGTTTGACCAGTTCTGGGAGGTAGTCACGGCAGAGCGGGTGGTGGCGACCTATAAGCTCTCCTTTGGCGCCTCGTTGCTGGCGGCATCTATCAATGCGGTGTTCGGGCTGATGCTGGCCTGGGCACTGGTGCGTTACCATTTTCCCGGAAAAAAGATTGTCGATGCACTGATCGATCTGCCCTTCGCCCTGCCGACGGCAGTCGCTGGTATTTCACTCACTGCGCTCTATGCCCCGAACGGCTGGCTCGGCCAGTATCTGGAGCCACTGGGCATCAAGGTTGCCTTTGGGCCACTGGGTATTTTGGTGGCGCTAATATTCATCGGTCTGCCGTTTGTGGTGCGCACGGTACAACCGATACTTGAGGATATGGAGGCCGAACTTGAAGAGGCCGCCACCAGCCTTGGCGCGCGGCGCTGGCAGACATTTCGTTATGTGATTTTTCCGATTCTGCTACCCGCATTGCTCACCGGCTTTGCGCTAGCCTTCGCACGCGCAGTGGGTGAATACGGCTCCGTCATTTTTATCGCTGGTAACATCCCGATGGTCTCTGAAATTACGCCGCTGATGATCATCACCAAACTCGAACAGTATGATTACACCGGTGCAACAGCCATCGCCACCGTGATGCTGATTTTTTCCTTCGCACTACTGCTGATCATCAACGGCCTGCAGGCGTGGGCCTCGAAACGTACCGGGAGAGAATACTGATGTCAGGCGCTGTTTCAACATTGCACTGGAGCGGTGATCGTGCCAACCGTTTCGAGACAAATCCATCGACACGTGAACCGGCATGGGTAAGGCGAACAATTCTCGGACTTTCGCTTACCTTTTTCGCAATATTCCTACTATTGCCGCTGATAACGGTGTTTGCCGAGGCGCTACGCAAAGGTCTGGAAACTTATTGGACTGCATTGATCGAACCGGACGCGCTCTCAGCGATCAAGCTGACACTCATCGCCGCAATTATCGCCGTGCCGTTGAATCTTGTCTTTGGTGTGATGGCTGCTTGGGCCATCGCCAAGTTCGATTTTCGCGGTAAATATTTATTGATCACGCTGATTGATCTGCCATTCTCAATCTCACCAGTAGTCGCCGGTCTTATTTATGTGCTGGTATTCGGCGCGCAAGGATGGCTGGGGCCGTGGCTCTTTGAACATGACATCAAGATCATCTTCGCCATTCCTGGCATCGTACTGGCGACGATGTTCATCACCGTCCCCTTCATCGCCCGCGAATTGATTCCGCTGATGCAAGCGCAAGGGCGCGAGGAAGAAGAAGCCGCCGTAGTACTTGGCGCCAACGGTTGGCAGACTGTCTGGCATGTGACACTGCCTAACATCAAATGGGGATTGCTCTACGGCGTGATTCTTTGCAATGCGCGTGCAATGGGTGAATTCGGTGCGGTGTCGGTGGTCTCCGGCCACATTCGCGGCGAGACCAACACCTTACCGCTCCATGTCGAGATTCTCTATAACGAGTACCAATTCGCTGCGGCCTTTGCTGTAGCTTCGTTGCTGGCACTGCTGGCGTTGGTGACACTGGTGATTAAGAACTGGATCGAATTTCAGGCCAACCGTACCTCTAAAGAGACACAATAGGACCACGCATCATGAGCATTCAGGTAAAAAATATTCGTAAAGGTTTTGGCAATTTCACTGCACTCAACGATGTCTCGCTCGAATTCCCTTCCGGCGAACTTGTGGCGCTGCTCGGCCCTTCCGGCTGCGGCAAGACCACCTTGCTGCGTATCATCGCCGGCCTGGAGAATGCTGATTCGGGCACTGTCCTGCTCGATGGCGAAGACACCTCCGGCATCCACGTGCGCGAACGTCAGGTCGGATTTGTCTTCCAACACTACGCCCTGTTCCGCCACATGACCGTTTTCGACAATGTGGCCTTCGGCATGCGCATGAAGCCTCGTAGTCAGCGCCCATCAGAACAGCAGATTCGCAGAAAAGTGCATGATTTGCTTAATCTCGTTCAACTCGATTGGCTGGCAGACCGTTTCCCTGCTCAACTTTCAGGCGGGCAACGCCAGCGCATCGCGCTAGCTCGCGCATTGGCCGTGGAACCGCGCGTACTATTGCTTGACGAACCCTTCGGTGCATTGGATGCAAAAGTACGCAAAGAACTGCGCCGCTGGTTGCGAAAACTGCACGATGAATTACATATCACCTCTATCTTCGTCACCCACGATCAGGAAGAAGCACTTGAAGTGGCCGACCGCGTGGTGCTAATGGACCATGGCAAGGTTGAACAGGTAGGCACTCCCGAAGAGGTCTATCATCACCCAGCGACCTCGTTTGTTTATGGTTTCCTTGGCTCGGTCAACCTCTTCCATGGGCGGGTAGAAGGTGCGTCGGTGCGCATTGGCGATGACGTACTACCGCATAACACCAACGATCTTAACTCTGGAGTAGAGGTGATAGCCTTTGCTCGACCACACGAATTGGAAATTGTCACTGACGCCGCTACCCTGACTGGGATCCCTGCAAAAATAAGACGCATTCTATCCTTCGGCGTCACGGTGCGAGTGGAACTAGATGGTCTCAACAGTGCGGCCGACCAACATTTCGAGGTTGAAACGACTCGCGAGCGGATTGCACAATTAGGGTTAGTGGAAGGACAAGCAGTTCGTTTGACACCTTCTCACTTGCGGATTTTTGAACGAGAGCCAAAACCCGTTGCTGACAGGAAAACTCTATGAACTTCCAACAGCTGCGCATAATCCGCGAAACAGTACGGCGCAATTTCAACCTGACTGATGTCGCCAATGCTTTGTTCACATCGCAGTCCGGCGTCAGTAAACACATCAAGGATCTGGAGGACGAACTCGGTATTGAACTCTTCGTACGCAAAGGCAAACGTTTGTTGGGACTGACCGAGCCTGGCAAGGAGCTGATGGATATCGTCGAGCGGATGCTGCTCGACGCCAAAAACATCAAGAGCCTGGCGGAGCAGTTCAGCCAATGCGACCAGGGTCAGCTTACAGTCGCCACCACCCATACACAGGCGCGTTATGCGTTGCCACAGGTGGTGATAAAGTTCAAGCAACTCTATCCCAAAGTACATCTGGTGCTACACCAAGCGAGTCCTGGCGAGATTGCCTCGATGTTGCTCGGTGGCGAGGCCGATATAGGCATCGCCACGGAGGCGCTCGGCAACATGGCGGGGCTGGTCAACTTCCCCTTCTACCATTGGCACCACGCCGTGCTGGTCCCTGCTGGCCATCCACTGGCGAATGTTCAACCGCTGACGCTGGAAGCAATTGCCGATTACCCCGTCGTCACCTACCACCAGGGATTCACGGGGCGCGCCCGCATCGACAAGACATTCATCGATGCCGGACTGAAACCAGACATTGTCATGTCGGCGCTCGATGCCGATGTAATCAAGACCTATGTCGAACTAAATATGGGTATCGGCATCATTGCCTCCATAGCCTTCAACCCAAGCAAAGATAATGGGCTACGATTGCTGCCCAGTGAGCATCTCTTTGAACAGAGCACCACTCAGATCGCAGTACAACGCAGCCACTATCTGCGCGGTTTTGCCTACAGATTTATCGAACTCTGCTCGCCTTCGCTGACTGAAAACACAGTTCGCGCCACGATCAAACCACTGCGCATTGCGGAGTTTGAGGCTCAGGAGTGAAAACTACATGCCTTTGACGGCATAGATACCGGCGGCATTGCGCAGATACCCTTTGTAGTCCATGCCAAAACCAAACAGGTAACGATCCTCGACCTCAACAGCGACAAAATCGGCCTTGATGTCGATGCTTCTGCTCCTGATCTTTTCTACCAGCACGGCGCTGTAAACTGCCTTGGGGCCGGCGCTTTTGCAGTCGTGAATAATCGCCTCCAGGGTCAGCCCCTCATCAAGGATGTCGTCGATCAACAGCACGACACGATCCTTAAGCGGTTTTGATGGTTTGACGATCCACTCCAGCTCGCCACCCTCGGTCTTGTGGCCGTAACGGGTGGCGTGGATGTAGTCGAGATTAAGCGGGAAATCGAGGCGCGGCAGCAACATGCCCGCCGGCACAAGGCCACCCGTCATGACACACAGCACCAGCGGGTTCTGGTCACCCAGCTGCTGCTTGATCTTAATCGCCATGACGTCCAGCGCTGTTTCAATCTGCTGTTGTGAACAGAGCAGATCGGCCTCTTCCATTACTTTTTGTGATTCTTTAAGATAATCAGCCATCGTTATGATTTCTTTAATTATTAATAGGTAAATGTAACCGTGGCATCATCCATTGCCTCGCTGATAATGTAGGCACCACCAACGGTCTCTTCCACTTCTGGGATAAAGTCTTCGCCCCAGTACTCAACGCCTGCAGAGCAGACTTTAAAATGGACCCCCGCCTGCACTGCTTCTTTAATAAGATCATGCACAGTGGTGCTGCGACCGGCGGCCAGTGGCAGTCCTGCGGCGGCGCCCTTTTTCAGCAATCCGGCACTGCGCCCGGTAAAGACCATCTCAACCTCAAACTCCATGGCGGCGGCAACAATCGCCTGAGAGATGGGAGGCACAACCTCCATCACCACCAGGGGATTGCTATTCATCATGACTATAAGCAGCTTGTCGGCCATCTGTATGCTCCGAATTTTTTAGTGGTCGTGGCCCGCTACCGCAGTCCGGTTAGGGGTCTCAGGTAGGCGTGGCAGGGTCTGTTCAGGGAATTCACCGGTGAGTGTATTAAGAAAGGCCACAATGTCACTCACCTGTTGTTCCGTTACCGCTCGTCTGAGCTGGGTTTTGGCCATCACCCGTACCGCCTCATCCAGAGTTTTAACGACACCATTATGGAAATATGGCGCTGTGATGGCGATATTCCGCAGTGACGGCATACGCCACATACGGGTATCGGTCGGTTCCTGCGAGAAGTAAACACGCCCAAGGTCATCCGCGAGGCTGTAGCGGGTTTCGTAATCGGTGCCGGGATAGTTGGGGAAAAGTTCATAAAAGCCTTCACCCTGTTGTAACGCCAACCCAGGAATTGGTCCCGCCAGGTTGATCCAGAAGTGACAAGAGGCACAGCGAACATCGATGAACTCCTGTATGCCACGTTTGGCGGCGGCGGAAATGGCCTTGTCATCACCGCGCAGATAACGGTCAAAGGGGCTGTTAGGTGTGGTCAACGTACGTTCGTAGCTGGAGAGTGCCATGGCAATTGTCTTGAAACTGACCGCCTCCTTGCCAAAAACCTTTTCAAACTGCTGGCGATATCCGGGAATGGCGTTGATACGAGCCACCACCGCCTCAGCATCCGGCATACCCATAATATTAGGATCAAGAATATGTTTTTGCGCCTGCTCTTCCAGGGTATTGGCGCTGCCGTCCCAGTTATAAACGGTATGAAAAGCGGCGTTCCAGATCGTCTGGGTGCTGCGCTTGCCTTTACGTCCATATACACCGACCGGCTGGGCGCGACCATCTTCACCACCGGCCAATAGGTTGTGACAACTGTTACAGGAGTGGGTACCGGTAATGGAGAGGCGTGCATCAAAAAAGAGCTGCTTGCCCAGGGCCAGCTTCTCCTTGGTGCTCGGATTATCCTTGGGCGCTTCAGCCACCGCCGGCAGTGGCTGAAAGGTCCACGGCAGATCGGCCGCCTGCAGCGCCACACTGCCTACCATACCGACCACTAACAAAGCGGCACCACTAAATACAGCTTTCAAACCCATCTCCCCTCCTTAAAATGTAAATCTTCAGATGTTAACTATTAATACTCTCAACCCTGACACCCTCCGGCACATGCAGCGTCGTGGTTGGAAACGCCACCTCTGCATCATGGCTGGCGATGATCTCGTGAATCTGCAACAGAATGCGGTGTTTGATCTTGTGAAACTCAACCCAATTCGTAGTACGGGTAAAAGTGTAGATAAAAAAGTCGAGCGACGACGGCCCAAAGCTGTTGAAGTTCACCATCAGGGTCTGCTGCTGATCGATGTCGCCATCATTGAGCAGCATGGTTTTGATCTCGTCCGTGATCGCCGCCATCTTGTCGACGTCGTCATAACGGATGCCGATGGTCTCGTAAATCCGGCGGTTACTCATGCGCGATGGGTTCTCCAGCGCGATCGTGGTAAAGACCGAGTTCGGCACATAAAGCGGCCGTTTATCGAAGGTGCGGATAGAGGTCAACCGCCAGCCAATCTTCTCCACCGTGCCTTCGATCTCACGATCCGGTGAACGAACCCAGTCGCCAACTGCAAAGGGTCTGTCGAGGTAGATTGTCAAACCACCAAAAAAGTTGGCCAACAGATCCTTGGCGGCAAAACCAACGGCAATGCCACCGACACCACCAAAGGCGAGCACCCCGGAGATGCTGTAACCCATGGTCTGCAACGCCACCAGCGAGGCGGTGATGATGATCGAGAGTCGCACCAGTTTGCCAATGGCGTCGGCGGTAGTGTGGTCAATATCCCCAGACGCTGAACGATGGTTGATGATGTTGCGCTGGGCGTTGTGAACAAAACGCAGCAGGAACCAGGCGATCACCACAATGACCCCCATATCACGCATCGGGGTAATGGCGCTGAAGATCGCCGCGCCGGTCTCCTGCTCAATAATGCTGGCGGCAAAGGTGATGCC
>CAMTXZ010000137.1:0-3545 GCA_947085765.1 uncultured Chromatiaceae bacterium
ACCCATTGTGGTAACCGAACTTTTCATTCCACCCTTCATCTTTACACCTCTTTATTAGTTACAAAAAAAACGCCTGACCTGCGGGCAAGTGCAACATGCACAACCAGCGAGTCAGGCGTCTTTGCCTGGAGTGGGCTATCGTTAACCCATTTTTTTATATCTGATGCACCACCATCGGAACACCATCAACACATTACGATTTAGCAATAGCTATGCCAGAGACAAAAGCTAACTTAACTCCATGATTTAATAAGAGGGCATGCAAAAAAATGGCACTACAGATCTATTTATGCGTACAACCAGTGCGCAAAAAATGTGACGCCTGCTCCAAAGTTGTGCAACCCCATTTACAACAGCAATAAAAAAACCCCGTTACCAACAGCCAGTAACGGGGTTAAGCTCAAAAGTGGTAATGAGTGAAATAATTGTTCTAGATCAGACTTAAGATTACAGACAGCATCTAATTAGTTCGAGCCTTATACCTGCGTCTCAAAACGGCCAATAGCTGCCATTAAATTTTGTAGCCTGGATGGAACAAAGTGGAATCCGGGACGAAGGATAACCCCTAATTACACTATCACTGCATCCAGGCTACTTGCTTATCTTAGCTAGGATTGAAGCCCGTCAAGTGCCTTCTCAAGCAGTGGGTACACCAGTTCCTGATGGGGACAGCTGATAATACTGTCTTTTACCCATGTGTTTGCCGGCCCATTTTCTTCGTCGGGCATTCCACGCATTGGATCGTTAGAGACGCAACCATCAGTAACCTTAATCGCTTTGGTCACATCACTAATTGCCTTTCCACTATTGCCATTGGCCAATGCATTAAGTGCATTACGTAAGTGTTTATCCATAGATGTTTTATCACCATAATTTTTAAAACAGCTCGATGGGATATCATTATTGATGATGTGTCTCGCTTCATTAATCAGTGACATAGCCGAAACCGCTGTAATTATCACCGACTGTGGCGCTGAAAAATCAATACCATCATGGACAACAAGTTCCACCTCATACTCACCGGCAACATCAGGGGTAAAGTACGGTGCGACTGTAGTCGCATCAAACAAGGCAGCCGTGCTAGCCGGCGAAGTAGGCTTGTTGATGAGTGTCCAGTTGTACGTTAGCGGGTCAAAGTTCGGGTCATCGCTTCCACTACCATCCAACATGACCAGGTCACCAACATATACACCTTGCCCAGGGCCTGGATTCGCGTTCGGGGCAACGTTTGCGGAAGAAACTTCCAATGTATCCACAGTACTTGTAAGCCCACCCTCATCAGTAACTACAAGATTAACGAGATAAGTGCCAAGTTTATCTGCCACAAAAGTAGGCGCTTGAATAGATGCATCATCAAATGCCGCCGTGCTATCCGCAGGCAGCTGTTCAAAACTCCAGGAGTATTGTAAATCTTCAGTAGCTGTAATGTCGTCATAGGAACCTTCGCCATTAAGACTCACCACCTGCCCTCGAAAAGCCATCTGGTTATCACCCGCTTCTGCGGTAGGTGGCAGATTGGCAGGCGCATATTTTGCGTAAAAAGCACCGCCATATGTGGGGGGAGTTACAAGCGCCTCACCCGGGCCGGGTTCAAAATCGATAGTCCCTGAAAAACTGCCCGCTATATAAACATTGTCATTCTGATCTAATGTTATGCCATAGCCTCTGCCAATGCCGCTTCCCTGCATCTCATTGGTGCTCAGCAATACGCCGTTGGGGCTTATGTCGGCAATATAAATGGTTCTTGATCCAGCTACATTTAGAACATCAGATAGATACCCCGTCACATACGCATGTCCATCAGGGCTTACCACAAGTGCATCAGCCTCATCATATCCGATATCACCAAATGTCTCCGTCCAGGCGTAACTGCCACTTGCATTAAGTTTTGTGACAAATACATCTCGTGACCCATTTGAGGTGTGACTGTCGACGCCCACTGAGGGGTCAAAATCTGCCGTTTCAGTAAACCTTCCCATAACATAAACATTACCACTGCTATCAGTATCAATCTTCTTTAGATCAAAAGTATCAAACTGCTGGACCCATAGGAAGTTCCCGCTGCTATCTGTCTTGGTAATAAAGCCGACCCCACCAGAACTTGAACGTATTGCTTCGCCCGTACCTAAATCAAAATCTACATTTTCATTCACAGTAGCGCTGAAATTACCTATAGTAAAAATATTGTCGTTTGCATCCACTGCAATTCCCGTTGGTTGAACTCGAGTAGCCGCGCTTAGAACCTTAACGCCACCGTAGCTGCCATCAGAGAGGATTTTCGTTATGAACAGATCCGGATTATAAAAATTATTTAAATCTCTACTGACTGTCCAAACTTTATTATCTATGCCCTCTGTTGGATCAAAATCCATATTCGAAATAAATGATCCTGTGAGGTAAACATCCCCGACGCTATCAATCGCGAGGCCATCAACAGATTCATATTTAATACCACCAAACGTCCGGGTCCAGCCATAACTTCCGTCCGAATTGATTTTTGTCAGAAAAATATCGGTATTATCTCTATTACTCTCCATGCAAGTCCCAAAAAACCAACTATTACAGTTAGATGTATGAATATCAACACCCTCTGTTGGATCAAAATCAACCGCGCCCCAAAACCGCGCTGCAATGAAAACATCCCCGTTGGCATTGGTAATCATATGTCGGCTAAAGTCAGCCCCATTTTTATGAATTACTCTGGACCAGGCGTAACTACCATCCGCATTCATCTTTGTAATAATATGCTGTCGACTATCTGCTGGATTAAGAACATCCTCGCCTTGTGTAGGGTCAAGATCAAGCTCATTGCCAAATCCATACCCCAAAAATAAATAATTTCCATTCACATCCCTCACAGTATTAAATGGCGTCACCCCATTAAACCATGCATTCGTGTACACGTTGCTTAGGCTATTAGCAAAAGATGGAATTGAAACAAGGCCAGTAAATGAAAACAGCAAAGATAGCAATCCAATTTTAATCTTCATTTTTTATATCTCCCAATATATAAAAAAAATGGCCATCAATTTAGATAGCCACTAACAATCCTAGTTGAGTTATATCGATTAAGCAAACTTAGGGAATTTTCCATCCTATTTGCGACAGCAATAAAAAGACCCTGTTATCTAATATTGGAAACGGGGCTATGAACATAAAAGAATGTGGTGAGTTACAAAGGGATCCTGATTACCACTCCTCCCATAGTATCGCCAATATTGAAATCACTCTTGGGTGTATCTTTATGGTCGTTATGGCATTCGACGCAAGCTGGCGCCACTGCAACATCGGGATAGATAGCGGTGTAGTAGGTTTTTCCGCCCAGCGCCTCTTCCTTGTAAAAATTTTTCCCTGGATTATCTTCGATAAATTTCAACCCCTCTTTTTCAGCGCCGGTCTTGGGTTCGTTCTGTTTATTGATCGGCCAGGATGAGATCAGCGAATAACTGAAGTCACTATTATTTTCCGCCGCTCGTTCAGCGCCAAAACGGAACATCTGTGCTGGCAGTGGCAATGCCTTGTCATCCTGCCAATGTTCACTGGCC
>CAMTXZ010000138.1:0-8522 GCA_947085765.1 uncultured Chromatiaceae bacterium
CCAGATCGGCCTACAGGTCAGCTGGCGCTAACGGGCTATGCACACTCCGTCTGAGCAACAGAATGCCATCCGCAACAATGGCTGCGGTAAAAAAATCGTCACTAACCACCCACAAAATCCATACTCAAACTAAAGATCAGCTCAAAGTCTGCCGCTCTTCTAAAGGTAGGAGTAGTGATGGAGACGTGATCATGATGTGGCGATTAAAAGAGATGCCCCGTTATTCAACGGCCGACAGCAGTGTTGGTCCACTCCACTATAACCAGCTGCGCTTGGCGTTACGGCGACTGCCCGGCCCCATCCGCCTCAGCCTCAACGGCATCCCCAATATCGACATGATCATCGACAATGACTCCTGGGTCTGTGTTGATACCAGCCTCAACGACCTGCCCGTGCTCGCCTGGACCGATTTTGCCAGCCAGACACGCCAGGGGCTGCATGAACCGGTTATCTGCAAACTGCACTATTTCCACTACCGCGCCGGCACGCTGGTACTCCAGGCGCTCAACACCGCAGCGGCGCTATTGGCCGAACAGCTCTCACAACTGCCCACCTGCGAGCTGCGCCGCCCCGGTCGCGTCCGCCAGCACAGCAACCGCGGCGGACTGCATGTTGTTAATTAAACAAAAAATAGTGGCCAACGGCACCACTGGCCCGCCAGCCGGTCTGCCACACCACTGCATCAATGGTAGAATCGATCCCATTTGTCGATGGGTTGTAGGAAACATTCACCATGAGTTACCACCTGTTCAGTAAAACCACCCTGCTAGCCTCCCTGCTATGCCTCGCCACCCTGTTGCCCAGCGCCGCCCACGCCGCAGACACGGACGGCGACGGCATTGATGACGCCATCGATAACTGTCCGCTGCTGGCAAACCCCAATCAAAAGAACTGGGACGGTGACGTATGGGATATCAACAACCCCGATACCGGCGGCGACCTCTGTGACGAAGATGACGACAACGATGGTCATAAAGACACAGCAGACCTCTTCCCGCACAACGCTGACGAATGGGCTGACAACGACAAAGATGGCATCGGCGACAACGCCGACCCGGATGACGACAACGATGGCATTTTTGATGCGGTGCCCGACAACTGCCCACTCATTGCCAACCCCAACCAGCTGGACACCGATAACGACGGCCTGGGCAATGTCTGTGATGACGACGACGATGGCGATGGTGTTCTTGATGTCAACGACCTTTTTCCGCTCGACCCCACTGAGTGGTCAGACCGGGATGGCGACGGCACCGGTGACAACGCCGATGACGATAACAACAATAACGGCATCAAGGATGATGTAGATCCCGATGACGATAGCGATGGGATTCTCGACTTTAATGACCCTACAACCGGTAAAGACGACAACTGCCACTGGGTCAAAAATTTCGATCAGCTCGACACCGATGGCGACGGCATAGGTGACGCCTGTGACGATGATGATGACAATGACGGCTACCTGGACATCAACGACGCCTTTCCCAAAAATTCCAAACAGTGGATAGACAGCGATGGCGACGGTTTAGGTGACAATAACAATACCACCGCCACCATTGATCCACTGGGTGACGTATTTCCCAACGACCCAACTGAGTGGGCCGACAACGACAACGACGGCGTGGGTGACAACCGTGACCCTGATGATGACAATGACAACATCCCCGACCTTGTCGAGATCAGCCACAGCCTGAACCCCAAGATTGCCGATTCTGGGGGCGACGCTGATAGCGATGGCTTCAACAATCTGGTGGAGTACCTGGCTGGCTCGTCACCAAAGATTACCGCCGACACCCCTGCCACCCGCATACCGCGTCAATACAAAATGGTCACCGACCTTGGTACCGCTGGCGACAGCCTAGGTTCTGCCGTTGCCATCCTCGGGGGCACAGCCGTTGTCGGCGCCCCCAACGGTTACATGATCAGAGCAGACAAAACGATCGCCACTGTCATTGGTGGCGCATACACATTCACCAGCAGCGACAACGGTAGCAGCTGGCAGCAGAACGCAAAAATCATCCCCACCAGCAGTGCCCATGGCCGCCTGGGCAAGGCCGTGGCCCTGGCCAACAGCGGCAGTGACTTGCTGCTCAGCGCTGACGGCGCAAACAACGCCGGGGTTGTCTATGTCTACGCCTTCAGTGGCGGCGCTTGGACCCCAACTCAGACTCTCACTGCCGCCGACAGCGGCACCAGCAGCAATAACAACCAAGCGTTTGGCAGTGGCATTGTTATCTCCGGCAACACTGCACTGATCAGCGCCCCCGGCACCAATACCAGTGGTAACTTTTCCGGCGCGGCCTACATCTATGTGCGCAACAACACCACCAACCAGTGGGAGTACAAGGCAACACTCAAAGGCAACGACACCGCCACCCAACACTTCTTTGGCAGCAGCATTGCGCTGGAGAACGGCAGGGCCGTCATCGGCGCCAGTGGTGTCAGCAACAAGGGCGCCAACAGCGGCAAGGTTTATCTGTTTGAGGGCAATGGTGCAAGCTGGAGCCAGACCGCCAGCTTCCAGGGCAGCGATACCACAGCAGGCCACTATTTTGGCAACAGCGTTGCGCTCAGCCGTGACACCGTTAACACCCCGGACACACTAGTGGTGGGGGCGAGTGGTGTCAAAGGCATCAGCGGCAGTGCCAACACCGGCGCGGCCTATGTTTTCAAACTAAGCGGTGGCGTCTGGACGCAACAGGCAAAACTGACCGCCCCCGCCTCAGACGCCGCTGCCCAGCTATTCTTTGGCTTCAACGCCTTGATGATCGACAACCAGACCGTCATGATCGGCACCCCTTATGCCAATAGCCGTGGCAAGAGCAGTACCGGTGGCATCTACATCTACCGACTGGTCAGTGGCAACTGGACCTTCAATGGCAAGCTGCAGAGCCACGACCGTCAGTCCGGAGATCGATTTGGTATCAGCCTTGCCTACAGCCTCATCAGCGCCACACCCACACTGATCGTCGGCGCCCCCGGCGTCGATGACAACGGCGATGGCGCTGGTGCCGCCTACAGCGTCAACCTTAGCAACATCAATGTCGACGGCGACAGCGACAACATCGCCGACGCCTTTGATAACTGCCTGGGAATTAATAACGAAGACCAAGCCGATCTCGATAATGATGGCATCGGCAACGTCTGTGACGATGACATTGATGGCGACGGTTACAACAATGGTCCCGATATCCTGACCACCTACCCCAGCGCCCAATACCCTGGGCTGGTCTCCAACGGTCCCGATAAATTCTCCCTCGATGCCAATGAATGGCTCGACACCGATGGCGACGGCATGGGCGACAACATCGACCCAGATGCCGATAACGACGGCATCCCTGATCGTATCGAAGTTGCCCTCGGCCTGAATCCACTTGATGCCAGCGATGCACTGCTAGACCTGGATGGTGATGGCTACAGCAATCTTGATGAGTACCGTGCCGGCACCGCCATCAACGATATAGACGATAATCCGGGCAAACTCACCGCCACCTTTCAAAAACTGATCACCAAAGACGGCACTCTCAATGACCGCTTTGGTGGCAGTGTCGCCATCGCTGGCGACTACGCCATCATCGGCGCCGTCAATGGCAAGAGTAATGGCAGCAGCGGTGCTGCCTATATCTTCGAAAAAGATGGCGCAGGCAACTGGTCACAAAAAGCCAAACTAGTGGCCAGCGACGCCACCAATCTGGCCAAGTTTGGCAGCAGCGTTGCCCTCTTTGGCAATGTCGCCGTGGTCGGCGCACCAGGGGCTAGCCACAGTGGCTACATCAACGCCGGGGCGGTCTACATCTTCCAGCGCGACGGGAGCGGCAATTGGCTGCAAAGAGAGATACTCACCGCCACCGAACCGGGCACCAGCCACAACTTTGGTAGCAGTGTCGCCATCAACAGCACCACTCGTGTGGTGATGGGCGCACCGGGCGCCCATAAAAACAGCCGCATCGCCAACACCGGCGCTGCCTATGTTTTTGAGTTTGACGGCAGCAACTGGCAACAGCGCAAACTGACCGCCTTTGATAGCAAGGGCAACGACGGTTTTGGCAGCAGCGTGGCGGTGGCGGGCGACCTGGTAATGGCCGGTTCGCCCCTGGCCGACAGCGTTGACTACGCCACCGGCGCGGTCTACCTGTTCCGCCCCGATGGCAGTGGCGGCTGGAGTGAAAAGAGAAAACTGGTCGCCAGCAACGGTCTCAATGGCGACCAGTTTGGCAGCAGCATCGCTTTTAGCGCGCTGACCCACACGGTCAAGGTCATCACCCCTGAAACCATCAACGGCGTCACTACCGATAAAATCACCTACGTGCTCACCTACTTTGGCACGCTTGCCGTGGGTGCGCCGGGGCGTGATGACAGCGGCGCCAGCTCCGGCGGCGCCTATGTCTTCAGTTACCGATCAACCAGTGGCTACAACGATGACAGCGCCTGGAGTCAGGATACCTCTCTGCTCAAGGCCAGAGATGGTGCAAGGTCCGACAGCCTCGGCGCCAGCGTGGCACTCACCTTCAGCGTTGATGGCGACGGCAAACGCAGCGCCACCGTGGTGGCCGGCGCCAAGTTGCGTGACAGCAAAAACATCGACAGCGGCGCCGTCTATCTCTTCACCCAGTCAGCTGGCAATAGCTGGGTGCAACAGACCCCGCTGGCGGCCAGCGACAGCAAGAGTTACGACTACTTTGGCAGCAGCGTCGCCATCGACAGCAACAGACGGTTGCTGATCGGCGCCAACGGCAACGACGATAACGACATCGAGGCGGGGGCTGCCTTTATTATCAGCTACAGCGAAACCGACAGTGACGCAGATGGCATCTACAACGCATTTGATAACTGCGTTGACATCCCCAACCCCAACCAACTCAATAACGATGGTGACCTGTTGGGAGATGCCTGTGATCCGGATGACGACAATGACGGCGTCAATGATGTTGATGCCGACGGCAACATCCTGGATGCATTCCCCTTCGACCCCGCCGAATGGCTGGATACCGATGGCGATGGCATCGGTAACAATGCCGACGAGGATGACGACAACGATGGCATTCCCGATGACGTTGAGCTCGCCAACGGCATGAATCCCCTGCTCGCCAGCGATGCCGCCGAGGACAAGGATGGTGACGGCCTAAGCAACCTCAAGGAGTACCAGCTCAATCCGAATCCGAACAATAAAAACATCAGCAACTTCGACTCTGACGGTGATGGTTACAACGATGGCATAGAGAACTACTACGGCACCAGCCCCAACGACCCCGGATCAACACCAGCCACCATCATAGCCCTGACGCCGCTGAAGCCGGTGATCAAGCCAATTGCCTCCCCACTGCCACTCACGGTGCGCAGCTTTGATACCGGCCCCTTCAAAGACGCAGGCGACAACAACCCGGAAAGCGGCAAAAAGGATTACCTGACCGAGAGCGAATGGGAGATCAACTCATTTATTACGTTTGCCGATAACGGCCGCATCCTGCGTCGCAACTTACGGGGTGTCACCTCCGCCGCCGAAGAGGAGAAGGTGCGCAAACTCACCATTGCCGACGCCATTTTGTTGCCCGGCGGCCACTACTGGATCCGCACCCGTCACCGTGACGATAAATACTGGTCGGAGTGGTCGGAGCCGGTGGAGATCAGCGTCTCCACCGAGGGCAGCCACGACAGCAACCTGAACGGCATCGATGACCGCTACGACGCCGGGCGGGGTTTTGACGCCAATGGTGATGGCGCGATTGACCCCGCGAGCGCCGAAGCCAACATCGTCCGCCTGCGCAATACCGGCGACAGCTCCATCATCGGTGTGCAGCTGTCGGGCACGGCAACCTTTGGTCAGCTCAGCGCCATCGCCTACAGCACCCTGCCAACCAGCCTTACCGCTGATGGCAGAATGCCTTATGGCCTGTTTAATTTCCGTATCGAAGGTTTGGTCGCCAGCGATGCCAGCCCGGCCCAGGTCACAGTCTCGTTCTACCTGCCCACAGTGCCGCCAGCAGGGGCCAAGTGGTACAAATACAACCCCAGCACCAACTCCCTGACAGACATGACAACCCGGGTTGAGATCCTTGATAAAAAGGTCAGCCTGACCCTGCTGGATGGCGGCGAAGATGATGCCGATGGTGTTGTTAACGGGGTAGTGGTCGACCCGAGTGGACTCTACATCACACTGACTAATGAAGAGAAACTCAGCGGCTACAAGGCGGGGGCGCTCTCGCCCCTGCTACTGCTGGGGCTGCTGCTGTGCTGGCCGCTACGACGGCTAGGCCGCAAACAAACTGTTTAAACCTGGAAAACTCAGCTGGTGACGAATGCTCTGTGAATTCATCGCATGGCGTCGATTCCGTAGGTGCGAATTCATTCGCACATAATCCATTGTTCGTGCGAATGAATTCGCACCTACAAATCCTTTAACTGCGGTTTTTAGGTTAAAACAGGTTAAAGGGGCGCGTGCCCGGGCAGATCGGCCCGGGCGCAGACCCACAACTCCACCCGCTCCACCCCCGCCTGTTTCAACGCCCGGGCCAACAGTTCGGCAGTGCTGCCGGTGGTCATCACGTCGTCCACTACCACCACACTCTTTATATTGGCCAGCGCTGCAACGGCAAACGCCCCTTTAAGATTGCGCCGCCGCGCCCGGGCGTCCTGCCCCAGCTGCGGCGCGGTATCACGCAACCGCTGGCAGAGCTGCGGCAACAGCGGTACTTGCAGCGCCCGCGCCAGGGGTCGCGCCAGCTCCAACGCCTGATTAAAACCCCGCTGCCGCAGCCGCGCCGGGTGCAGCGGTACCGGCACAATAGCGTCGGGTTTAAAACCGGCCGTCGGTAGCCACTGCGCCGCCATCAACGCGCCCAACAATCGGGCGTTGTGCAATTTGCCGCTGAACTTCAACCCCTTGATCAGCTGATCCAGCGGTTCCCGGTAGTGGAACAGCGCCCGCGCCGCATCAAAACTCGGTGGCGACTGCTGGCACTGACCACAGATCCCCGTCTGCGCTAATGGAATCGCGCAGCGTTCACAGGCGGCGCTGATAAAGGGCAGCTCCGCCGCGCAGCCGCCGCAGAGATCACGCCCCGCCACCCCGGCCCGATCACAGAGGATACAGGTGGCCGGCAGGAGCCAGTGATGGACAATTTTTAGCCAGTTGTTAACCATAGACAATATTTGGGTTGACAGTGATGGCGCAGTCGTTAAGATCAGCGCCAACGATTTAATAACGAATATCCCGGACTATATCCCAGAATCTGTTCACGATTGTAAGGAACCAACAGCATGGACAATACCATCTTCACCCGCATCGACGAACTTACCCAACGCGCCCTCAGCGGCGGCGAAATAACGGCCGCCGAAGGGCGCTGGCTGATTGGCCTGGATGACGACTACACCCCGTGGCTGATGGCCGGCGCCGACCGCATCCGCAAAACCTTCCGCGGCAACGAGATCGAGGTCTGCGCCATCTCCAATGTCCGCTCCGGTAACTGCTCCGAAAACTGCTCTTTCTGTTCGCAGTCGGGCCACAGCAAAACTGCCGCTCCGGCCTACGACTACATCTCCAAAGAGCAGTTGCTGGCCCAAGCCAAACAGGCCCGCGAATGGGGCGCGGCTGACTTTGGCATCGTCTCCAAGGGGTGGGGGGTGCGCTCTGAAAAAGAGAAGGCCAAGCTGCAAGAGTATTTCACCGCTATGGACGGCGAGTCCGATATCGGCCGCTGCGCCAGCCTCGGTGCACTCGACAAAGAGACCGCAGTGATGTTGAAAGGCATGGGGCTGGAGAACTACCACCACAACCTTGAATCCGCCGAGAGCTTTTTCGACCAGGTCTGTACCAGTCACACCTATCAAGAGAACATCGATACCATCAAACACGCCCGCGACGCCGGTCTGCGCGTCTGCGCCGGTGGCATCCTCGGCATGGGCGAATCGCTCGACCAGCGCATCGAACTGGCCGAGACCCTGCGTAAGCTCGGCGTTGAATCGGTGCCGATGAACTTCCTCAATCCCGTTGCCGGCACCCCCATGGCCAACGTCGAACCGATGCAGCCTTACGCCATCCTGCGCGCCATCGCCACCTACCGCTACCTCATGCCCAAGGCCGAGATCCGCATCGCCGGTGGCCGCCAGTTCCTCGGTGACATGCAGGCGATGATCTTCATGGCCGGCGCCTCCGGCGTAATGATCGGCGACTACCTCACCACCAAGGGCCGCAGCGTTCAGGATGACCT
Source organism: uncultured Chromatiaceae bacterium (assembly GCA_947085765.1). Taxonomy (GTDB): domain Bacteria; phylum Pseudomonadota; class Gammaproteobacteria; order Tenderiales; family Tenderiaceae; genus JAKFXL01. Next base: position 8,208 of record CAMTXZ010000138.1, read on the forward strand.
GAAAATGATCCGCGACCTGAAGTTAGAGGTGCGGGGTGATACCCAGCAGCGCCGTGAACAGCGCGTTGAATTCGCTGCCGCCAACGCATAAACAAATGTAGGTTGGGTTAGATGCGCAACAATCACTGCTGGCAATGCCAACACAGCTGCACGGGCGCATCGTAACCCAACGTACTGAGGCCACATAAGTCCCAGCCGTTGGGTTACGGCGCGATCTAATCCCGTTAAATAATCGGCAGATGTAGCGCGCCTAACCCAACCTACAACTCACCCTATGCAAAACCTGCACACCGAACTCACCCGCCTGCAAGAGGC
>CAMTXZ010000139.1:0-7720 GCA_947085765.1 uncultured Chromatiaceae bacterium
GCCTCATTGCCTTCACTCCATGGCATGGAACGGCGCACCATAAACGCCTCTGGGCTGAAGCTCTCTTGTGCGGTGCGTTTGACATGTGATGATTCGGGTGCCTCTTCCAGCTCTTTGTTATCACTTTTGCGCCGCCCGATGCAGGCATCCTGTTGATCGTCTGTCAGCTCTTCGAAACGGTCGAAGTTGTGTTGCCATTGCTGCACGGCGACAAAACTCGAGCCATCCAGGCCCGCCCCTAACCCTTGGATGATTGCGGCAGCAACAGCTGCATCGCTCAGCGGGTTTTCGGTGCCATCTTCATACCCGGTCAGGTCCAGCCCGCTGCCGTGCATAAAGCCGTCGAGCACTTCCACCAATTTAAAGTCCATGGCGAGGGCGTGTTCGAATCGGCGTGAGCGCAGATGCAGTTCGCCGCGATCATTACCACGCAGCCAGAGCCAGAGTGAATGTTGAGTGGCGGGAATATCAAAACCGGGGCCGCTTATGCTGGGAAACGAGCGTAGCCCCGGAATGTCTTTGCCTAACGCGGCTAGCAGTGATGGCCCTAGTCCTACGACGGTGGAGTCGCCATCCACCAACTCCAGCAGCGGTTCTAAAACGGTGCTCAGATCATCGCTCTCAGGTTCGAAGGTGAACATCATGTAGCGTGCATGAAGGGGGATGGGGTTAAGGATGCCAGTCTGGTAGTTCACGGTATTCTCCTGCTAAAAAATATCTATCTAAGCGCTATTGTGCCGGGTGAGCGAGTCAAATCTATTCGGGTTAGTTAAGGTCGCAGTAAAAATTTTAGTATCTGTTTTCAGACGAGCGTGGCGGGATTGTTCACCTGTTTGCGTGGCTTAAATATCAGAGCCGCCAGCGCACCGCCGATTGCGCCAAAAAGATGTGATTCAACAATTACCGGGCCACCGGCCATGTCAGAGGTGCCGGGCAGGGGGCCGTAGAGTTGCTCCCAGATCAGCTTGCCGATGATGGCGATGAGTAGAATCGCTTCGCGGTGATCGCCGCGACGCATGCCGCCGATGGCACCCGCCACAAACAGGCCGTGCAGCAGGCCTGAGAGGCCCACATACCAGGTGAGCTGTGGAATGAACCAGTAGAGCCCCAAGGTGACGCTGAGGGCGCTGATGAGCGTGATCAGTGGCCAGATACGCGTTTCAAAGATGTTCCAGAATAGCCCCCATATCAGCCCCAGCCCCAGTGTATTGAGGATCATGTGTGACCAGCCGAGGTGCACGAGATTGCCACTGAGCAGACGCCATAGTTCGCCACTGGTAAAAACATCGGATTGGTAGCGTAGCAGCTCGGTGGCACTGTTGCCGAGCAGGGCAAAGAGGGTGGTGAACAGTATCAATATGATCGGGGTCAGGTGTGGCGTGATTCGACTCATGTTTACTTTGCCAGGTAGCTGCTTAGCTTTTGTTGTAGCGCAGCTAATTGCTCTTTATCAGTGACTGGACTCTCTTCGCTGTCAACAATGAAAAAGACATCTTCAACCCGTTCGCCGATGGTGCATATCTTGGCGTTTTGCAGGTAGATATCACACTCCATCAGCGCTCGACCGACGGCGGAGAGTATGCCGGGGCGATCGGCGGTGATCAATTCCATGATGGTGCGCTGGTTGCGTTGATCCAGATCGAAACTGATCTGCGTAGGGGTGTGAAAATGTTTGAGCTGCCGGGCACTGCGGCGTTGTATCTCTTTAACAGTGAACTGAGACTGGCTCAGCTCGCGTTTGAGTTGCACGAGTATATCCATAATGCGGTGGCTGCTGCAGATGGTGGCGCCGTTTTCTTCGAGCACTACGTAGGTGTCGAAGGTGTAGTCCCTGGCGGAGGTGATGATGCGTGCATCAACGACGGTCAGTCCAAGTTGGTCGAGGCTGCGGGTGGTGACGGCAAACAGGTGGTTGGCGTGTGGCATGTGGATGAATATTTCGGTGCCGCCGCGCTCTGCCTCTTGTCGCACCAGTATCAGAGGGAATTCACGCCCGCTGTTGAGAATGATCGCCTCGCTGTGCCAGGCGATCTGGTCGGCGTTGTGGCGTAAAAAATAGTCTTCGGAGAGGCTGCCCCAGAGCTTGTCGATCGCTTGGTCATCAATGTTGAGGCTGTTGAGATGGCGGCGTGCACTGCCCTTGGTCTCACCAATCAGCTCACTGTGATCGATGGGATTCTCCAAGCCGCGTCTCAGGACCCGTTGGGTGGATTGATAGAGATCAAACAGCAGCGCATCCTTCCAGCTATTCCAGAGGGTTTTGTTGGTGCCGCGGATATCGGCCACGGTCAGCAGGTAGAGATAGTCGAGACGGTTCTTGTCGCCCATCAGGGTGGCGAAGGTGGCGATTACCTCCGGGTCACTGATGTCCTTGCGTTGCGCCGTGCTCGACATCAATAGGTGATTATTGACTAGCCACGCCACCAGACGCGCATCGTGGTTACTGAGACCATGCTGTTGACAGAACTCGGTTGCGTCACTGGCGCCCAGTTTGGAGTGGTCGCCGCCGCGTCCTTTGGCAATGTCGTGAAACAGTCCGCCCAGATAGAGAATCTCGAGCTTGGGAATCAGCTTCATTAGTTTGCTGCAGAAGGGCAGCTCATGGTCGTGGTCGCTGATGGCCATGCGGCGCAGGTTGCGGATCACCATCAGGGTATGTTCGTCGACAGTATATATATGGAAGAGGTCGTACTGCATCAGGCCGACAATCTTGCCAAAGGGTGGCAGATAACGGGCCAGGATGCCGTAGCGGTTCATGCGCCGCAGTTCGTGGGTTAGCCCGCGCGGCTGACGGAAGATCTCCATGAAGAGGCTGCGGTTGCGCAGATCCTTACGGAACTGGTCATCAATCAGGTCGCGGTGTTTTCTGATCAGGCGGATGGTAGTGGCGCGCACCCCCTTGATGTTGGGGTTCTGCTGGATGAGTAGAAAGATCTCAAGCAGGGCAAAGGGGTAGCGTTTAAAGACATTGTTATGTGTGACCTCGATAAAACCTTTGCTGATCTGAAACCGTTTGTTGACGGGCGTCGGGATGCCGACATCATCGCTCAGTAAAATGGCCTCCTGGAATAGCTGTAGCAACATTTCGTTGAGACGGCTCAGCTCCATGATGGTGAGGTAGTACTGTTTCATGAACTGTTCTACGGCCAGGACGGACTCCTGGGTCTGGTAGCCAAACTGTTCGGCCAGGGTGCGCTGATAATCGAACAGCAGTCGGTCTTCGCGGCGGTTGGTCAGTATGTGCAGGGCAAAACGGATCTTCCAGAGGAAATTTTGCCCCTCTATTAATTCGGTATGTTCGGCTTCAGTGAGAAACCCCTGCGTGACCAGGTCGTGCAAGGTGGTGGCATTGAAGTGGCGCTTGGCCACCCAGCCGATCATCTGTATATCGCGCATGCCGCCCGGCCCCTCTTTGATATTGGGTTCGAGGTTATAGGCGGTGTCATCAAACTTGCGGTGGCGCTGGATCTGTTCCTGCCATTTGGCGGCGAAAAAATCCCGGCTGGGCCAGATCTGGTCGGGTCCGGTCAGTTGGCGCATGGTGGTGAATAGATCGGCGGCCCCGACAACCAGCCGTGATTCCATCAGGTTGGTGGCGATAGTGATGTCCAGGCTGGCCTGTTCAACACACTCCTGTAGCGAACGCACACTATGGCCAACTTCGAGGCCGATATCCCAGAGGAACATGACAAAAAGTTCTATGGCGGCGCGGTAGTGGTCATGTTCGTTGTTGCGTAACAGGATGAGAATATCAACGTCTGAGCCAGGGTGGAGTTCGCTGCGGCCATAACCACCCACGGCAATGAGGGAGATGTTGATGTCGCTGGCACTAAAATAGTCGCGCCAGGCATGGTACAGCAGACGGTCGATCAGCTGGGCCTGAAGCGCCACCAGCACGTCAGCACTTTCACCGGTTAAAAATATCTTTTTGATCTGCTCTTTGCTGTTGTGTTTTGCTTCGCGAAACAGCTGTACTGTTGGTTGGTCCCTCTTCAGCTGCTCTTCAAACTGCTGCTCATCAAAGATGGCGCTGAGATCGGTCATGTCAGGTCAGTGACTCTTCAGGGCGCAGGGTGAGTACCTCGTGGCCTGTCTCTGTCACCAGGATGGTGTGTTCCCATTGTGCTGAAAGGCTGCGGTCTTTAGTGACAACCGTCCAGTTGTCAGGCAGCAGTTTGACGTGACGTTTACCGGAGTTGATCATCGGTTCAATGGTGAATATCATGCCGGCGAGCAGCTCGACGCCAGTATTTGGGGTGCCATAATGGACCACCTGTGGCTCTTCATGGAATTTGCTGCCGATGCCGTGGCCGCAGTATTCACGTACCACGGACAGCCCCAGCCCCTCAGCATAGGTCTGGATGACATGGCCGATATCCCCTAGCCGATTGCCGGGTTTGACCATCTCGATGCCTCGCCTGAGACACTCGTAGCTGGCCTCTGAGACACGGCGAGCCAGAATGGAGGGCTCGCCAATGTAAAACATCTTGCTGGTATCACCGTGGTACCCCTCTTTAATAACGGTGATGTCGATGTTGATGATATCGCCATTTTTCAACACCTTGTCACTGGGAATGCCGTGGCAGACCTGGTGATTGACGGAGGTACAGATCGATTTGGGGAAGCCGTGGTAATTGAGCGGCGCCGGAATCGCCTGCTGGACGTCGACGATGTAGTCGTGGCAGATGCGGTCAAGTTCATCCGTGGTGATGCCAGCCTTGACGTAGGGCTCGATCATGGTTAGCACTTCGGCGGCCAGGCGACCGGCGATACGCATCTTTTCTATCTCATCGGGGCTTTTTATCATGGTGGTCATAGCTGAGGTTAATTCTTGAAATTGTGGTCACGGGCGAGGTCGTCGCGGCAGCCGGACCAGTAGGCCGGAATGATGGATAGGAATATTAGCCTGTTTGCATCTCATTGTCAGCCCTCACTTTTTTCTGAAAAATCAAGGTTGCCGGTGAATTTAGGAGATTGAGTCGACCGCTTATTTATGGTATAAAGCGCGCCAACCAGCGGTTATTGCTGGTGTTTCAGGCGCCGACTGTTGTCGGCAATTCGCACACACATCGGCACAGCTGCCTGGGTGCCCCCGATTTTATCGGTGGGTTGGCAGCTGGGATGTGTGGAGGATTAACCCATACTATATTGGAGTTTTTTAATGTCTACTGTAACTATGCGTCAAATGTTGGAAGCTGGTGTTCACTTTGGTCACCAGACCCGTTACTGGAATCCCAAGATGGGGCAGTACATCTTCGGTGATCGTAACCGTATCCATATCATCAATCTTGAAAAAACCTTGCCGATGTTCAATGACGCCATGAATTTCCTCGGCAGCATTGCGGCCAAGAAAGGCAAGATCCTGTTTGTTGGCACCAAGCGTTCTGCTCAGGACATCATTCGCGAAGAGGCGATCCGTTGCGACATGCCTTACATCAACCATCGCTGGTTGGGTGGCATGCTCACCAACTTCAAAACTATCAAGCAATCTATCAGACGTTTGAAAGAGCTGGAAGCGATGCAGTTGGATGGCAGTTTCAACCGTTTCAACAAAAAAGAGCAGTTGACCCTGAGTCGCGAGATGGTGAAGCTGGAACGCAGCATCGGCGGTATCAAGAACATGGACACCTTGCCAGATGCAATCTTCATGGTTGATGTTGGCCACGAAAAGATAGCCGTACAAGAGTCCAAGACACTCGGTATTCGTGTTGTGGGCGTGGTTGATACCAACAACGATCCGCGTGTAGTTGAGTACGTTATTCCTGGTAATGATGACTCTGCACGTGCCATCTCCCTCTATGCCCGTGGTGTTGCTGACGCAGTTATTGCAGCGCGTGGCGTCGATTTTGCCGCCGACAATCAAGATGCTTTTGTTGAGGCGGATGACGACAGCAAGGTGAAGACCAGCGTCAAAAAACCAAAGAAGGTGACTGAGGCAGTGGCGGGTGATGCACCGGCCCAGGTTGCTGAGGCAGTGGTGGGTGATACACCGGCCTAAGCTGGTTTTTTATGCACTGTGTGCATGGACTGCACCCTGCCGTAATCAGTCGGGTGCAGTCTGTTATATCAATAGATTTATAAACGAATTTTAAGTGAGGTTGAGGCGATGGAAATTACAGCAGCCCAGGTAAAAGAACTGCGTGAGCGTACTGGCTCCGGCATGATGGAATGTAAAAGAGCGCTGGTTGAGACCAGTGGTGATATTGAGGCAGCTATTGAGCTGATGCGTAAGGCAGGTTTGGCCAAGGCCGACAAGAAGGCTGATCGTATCGCCGCCGAAGGCGCCATTGTTGCTGCGCGCAGTGCAGATGGCAAACAGGCAGTACTGGTTGAAATCAATTCTGAAACTGATTTTGTGGCCAAGGGCGATCCCTTCAAAACGTTTGCCGATGAGATAGTTCAGTGTGCGCTTGATAGCGGTGTCAGCACTGGCGAAGCCCTGCTGGCCACTCCGGTGACCAAGGGTTCTGAGTTGACGGTGTCGGATCGTACCAAGGAGTTGATCGCCAAGGTGGGTGAGAAGATCTCTGTCCGTCGCATGTGCCGGGTTGAGTCCAGTGTTGTTGGCGCCTATCTGCACGGTACCCGTATTGGTGTATTGGTGGGGTTGGAAGGTGGTGACGAAGAGCTGGCGCGTGATATCGCCATGCACATTGCCGCCAGCAAACCGATCTGCATCAGCTCTGAGCAGGTTCCGGCTGAAGAGATTGCCAAAGAGAGAGATATTTTCACCGCCCAAGCGGCAGAGAGTGGCAAGCCGGCTGAGATTATCGAGAAGATGGTGGATGGTCGTATCGCCAAATTCCTGAAGGAGATCACTCTGCTGGGGCAGCCGTTTGTGAAAAATCCGGATCAGACTATCGAGAAGCTGCTGGCCTCCAAGGGCGCCAAGGTAATCAGCTTCGAGCGTATCGAGGCTGGTGAGGGTATCGAGAAGAAGGCGGAAGACTTCGTTGCCGAAGTAATGGCTCAAGCGAAAGGAGCCTGATCAGTGAATAGTAGCGGCGCTAAACCTGGATATAAGCGTGTATTGCTTAAGCTAAGTGGCGAAGCTCTGATGGGTGAGGGTCAATTTGGTATTGACCCTTACACCATCGACCGCATTGCGGGTGAGGTTAAAGAGCTGATTGATGCCGGTGTTGAGATCGGCATGGTGATTGGTGGCGGCAATCTGTTTCGTGGTGCTGGTCTCGCAGAGGCGGGCATGGAGCGTGTCACCGGCGACCATATGGGTATGCTGGCAACAGTGATGAACTCACTGGCTATGCAAGATGCTCTGGAGCACCACGGCATGTTCGCTCGTGTCATGTCGGCCATTAAGATCAATCAGATCTGTGAGGACTACATCCGTCGTCGTGCGGTGCGCCATCTTGAGAAGGGGCGTGTAGTGATCTTTGCTGCTGGCACTGGTAATCCATTTTTTACGACTGATTCCGCCGCAAGTTTGCGTGCTATTGAGATTGGTGCCGATCTGTTAATCAAGGCGACCAAGGTTGATGGTGTCTATACCGCTGATCCCAAAAAAGATCCTAACGCCACACGTTATGATTTCCTCAACTATGACGCTGTATTGGATCAACGCCTGATGGTGATGGATGCAACGGCGATTGTATTGTGTCGTGATCACGACATGCCGCTGTGTGTCCTTGATATCAATAAACCGGGTGCCCTGATGAGCGCCATCATGGGTGGCAAGGAAGGAACATTTGTTAGCAAGGGA
>CAMTXZ010000140.1:0-7830 GCA_947085765.1 uncultured Chromatiaceae bacterium
CAATCATTCAGCGTATTGTGGATGAGAAGTTGCAACGCCATTAAGCCAGTAGCAGCGCCACAATCCCGGTTATAAAAGTTCCATCAAAGGTCCCGGCGCTGCCAATGGCGGCAACAACGATCCTCTCAGCCAGCAGTGGGGAGGGCATCTTATCCGTTGATGGCGGCACCGATCAACTCAGCCAGCTGGATGACGTTGGTATGGTGGTTAATGCTGTCGGTGCTCCAGACGTGGTTGATGCAGGCGTTGGCCAATACCTGCTCGGCATTGGTGGCAAAGAGTGGGTGGGTGATCATGCAGCTGACCACATCAGCCCCTGCCAGTTTTAGCTGCTTGGCGGTATTGGCCAGGGTGCGGCCAGTGCTGGCGACATCATCGATGATCACTACGCTGCGGTTTTTGAAGTTGACGTCAGGCAGGTTGATCTGGACACGATGATCGCCGTGGCGAATCTTGGTGGCGATGGTCCATTCCAGTTTTGACTGCTCGGCAATCTGCTTGACCCACTGTTCTGATTCGCTGTCCGGCCCCAGTAGCAGTGGTGGGAATGGGCGCTGGCGCAGAAATCCCGCCATCAGCTGCGCCGACGAGAGGGTGACGGTCTCAATATTGGGCATTATCTCTTGCAGGTTGTGGGTGCGGTGTAGGTGGGGATCGACGGTGATCACTCTGTCGACCATGCCGTCGAGCCACTGACCGATGATCTTTTGACTGACTACCTCGCCGGGAGTGAAGGCTTTATCCTGACGCATGTAGCAGAGGTAAGGGGCCACCAGGGTGATCTTTTTTACGCCATGTTCACGGGCATGGCTACAGACCAGCAGCAGTTCGATCAATTTGTTATTGGGGCTGTCGAGGCTGCGGCAGAGGATGATCTCCTGCTCCAGCCTGGTGGGCATGACTACCTTGCTCTCGAGATCGGGAAAGTGGTGGATGGTGATCTTGTCGAATGTGGCGCCGAGCACTTTGGCCAGACGCCGGGCCTGATCGTGGTAGTCGTTAAATCCCAGTACTTGCATGATTAAAACTCCACGTAAGATTTGGCCGGTTGCTCGGAACGACCCATGGTGTAGCCACTGCCGCGAAAGCTGAAATCACTTTTGAACTCTGCATGAACACGGTAGAGCGGTTCACCCTTCTTTGTCTCATAGGTGAGCGAGTCGCGGGTGGCTGGCTCTTTTTTGCGCCCCTGGAGGTCGATGCCGGGACGGCGCAGTTTCAGCTGGTCAGTGCTGTTTTTTTTCGCTGGTGTATGCATAAAAATAAGGTAGCACAGTTGCCGTGAGATAGGCATTGCCCGCTTTGCTGTGGCCATCAGCAGCTGCGGTTTTGTGCGGTTATTTTTTTAGCGCCACTTCCAGCGTGCCGGAGCGTACATGCAGGTCGCGTTGCGGGAACGGGATCTCGATACCTGCATCGCGCAGTTCATCTTCCAATACCCACATAAACAGTGCATGGGTGCTGCCGGGTTTGGCGACCAATTCAGGGCCGGCCCACAATACCAGCTCAAAATCGAGGCTGCTATCGCCGAACTTAACCAGCCAGACGTCCGGTTCATGCCCTGCCTCATTCAGTACACCCGGCACCCGTTTTGCGGCGCGTAGCCCGGCTGCTTTTACCTTGTCTTTGTCGGTGCCGTAGGCAACACCGAAGGGGATGTGCAGGCGTTGTTTGCGACCACTGTAGGTCCAGTTCACCAGACGGCTTTGGGTGAACTCGTTATTGGGGACAATGATGTCGACGTCATCATTGGTGGTGATGCGGGTATAACGTAAGGAGATCTCCTGGACGTTGCCGCGAACACCGGACTGCAACTCGACAAAGTCACCCACCTTCAGGGTTTTTTCCAGTAACAGGATAATACCGGAGACAAAGTTGGCGACGATGCTCTGTAGACCCAAACCGACACCAACACCGATGGCGCCGCCGATAATGGCAAGGCCGGTCAGGTCAATGCCCATATAACTGAGTGCGGCAAAGGAGCCGGCGATCCAGATGGTGTAACGCAGGATGCGGGTCCAGGCAAAGACACTGCCGCTGCTTTGCGCGAGTTGCGGGGTGCGCGCGGCGATGCGGCGTATGGAGCTCTCTATCAGTTTGGCGCCCCACCAAAATGCAATAATTAGCAGTAGCAGGCCAGCAATGGTGGCAAGAGATAACTGTGACTTGCCTACAGTGAGCAGCGGTTGTGAAAGCCATGTTAAAAACTGGTCAAGTGAAAGCTCTTCAAAATTCATGTTTTACTCTTGCAGTTTGTTGTTGTGAAAATTCTGCGAATCGGTGCATGGTTATCATCTACGAGGCTGGTTTATTATGACTTAGGTTGGGTGGCGTTGATAAAGTTTTTGCATTGTTTTTAGTTTGGCGGACTGTTTTCGACTACCACTTGTATCCGCTCCTGCTCTTGCTCTTGCTCTTGTTGCTGCAGCGCCCACATCTGTGCGTAGATTTTGCCCTGTTCCAAGAGCTGGCGATGGTTGCCACGTTCAATGATGCGCCCCTGCTCCATCACCAGAATCTGGTCGGCATCGACAATGGTGGAGAGGCGGTGGGCGATGACTAGGGTGGTGCGGTTTTGCGCCACTTCACGCAGCTCCTTGAGAATGGCCTGCTCCGATTTTGAATCAAGCGCCGAGGTCGCCTCATCGAAGATCAGAATCTTGGGATTTTTCAGCACGGTGCGGGCGATGGCGATGCGCTGCTTTTCGCCGCCGGAGAGTTTCAGGCCACGTTCGCCAACGGTGGAGTTGTAACCCTCCGGCAGTGAGTTGATAAAGTCGTGGATGTGGGCCGTCTGGGCGGCACGCACGATCTGCTCTTCTGTCGCTTCGGGATTGCCGTAGGCGATGTTGTAACGGATGGTGTCGTTGAAGAGCACGGTATCCTGCGGCACGATGCCGATCGCGGCGCGCAGACTCTTTTGGGTGACGTCGCGGATATCCTGGCCATCGATGAGGATGCGGCCGCCATTCACCTCGTAGAAGCGGAACAGCAGTCTTGAAAGTGTTGATTTGCCCGCGCCGCTGTGACCGACTACCGCTACTTTTTTACCTGCCGGGATTTCGAAATCGATCTCGTCAAGGATGGGGCGATTGGCGTTGTAGCTGAAGCTGACGTGGTCAAAACGGACGCTGCTATTGGTGATGGTCAGCGCCTGGGCGTCGGGTTTGTCCTGCACGTCGGCATCGTTGGCGAGCAGGCCAAACATCTTCTCCATGTCGGCCAGTGAGTGTTTGATCTCACGGTAGACAAAGCCGAGGAAGTTGAGTGGCATGAAGAGCTGCAACAGATAGGCGTTGATCAGTACCAGATCGCCGAGGGTCATCTCACCCTTTACCACACCGTCGGCGGCGAGGATCAGCAGTGCCGTCATGCCCGCCGTGATGATCACCCCCTGGCCGAAGTTGAGCAGGCTCAGCGAGGTCTGGTTTTTGACGGCGGCCGTCTCCCACTTCTTCATGTGGTTGTCATAGCGGTGGGCCTCGTACTCTTCGTTGCCGAAGTACTTGACCGTTTCGTAGTTGAGCAGTGAGTCGATGGCGCGGCTATTGGCCGTGGAGTCGAGATCGTTCATGGTGCGGCGGAAGTTCATGCGCCATTCGGTGACGATCAGCGAGAAGGCGATGTAGCTGACAATACTGACCAGGGTGATGATGGCGAACCAGGCGTCATAGTTGACAAACAGGATCACCGTTACCAAACCGATCTCGAAGAGGGTGGGCAATATATTAAAGAGCATGAAATTGAGCAGAAAGCTGATGCCACGGCTGCCACGCTCGATATCACGTGACATGCCGCCGGTCTGACGCTCCAGATGGAAACGCAGCGACAGCTGGTGCAGGTGGCGGAACACTTGCATGGCGACGCGACGGATTGAGCTCTGTGTCACCTTGGCGAAGATGGCGTCACGTAGTTCACCAAACAGCGTGCTGGTCAGGCGCAGCGCGCCGTAACCGAGCAGTAGCGCCAGCGGCAGGGTCAGTACCACATCTTTTAAAGAGAGGTGGTCGACGATCTCTTTGAGAAACCAGGGGGTAGCGACCATCGCCCCCTTGGCGAGCATCAGGCAGGCCAGTGCTGCTATCACTCGGGGTTTGTGTTCCCAGAGAAAGGGGATCAGGGTGCGCAGGGTCTTCCAGTCGTTACGCGGAGCGCTGGAGGCGGGGGATTCGCTGTGGGGACGCATTCGGACTCCGGGACTGGAAATGGTGCCAAACTAACAGAGGCTTAGTGTTAAGCGCAATTTTCACCGCGATTCGCCGCCATGGTACAATCGCGACCTTTGATTTTGGCCTGTTTCCCTCATTCAACATGAGGGCTGGTTTTGCGGAGGTAGTCATGCCGATTTATGAATATAAGTGTGAAAGTTGTGGCCACCAGTTGGAGGCGTTGCAGAAGATGAGTGACGCGGCTTTAACCGATTGCCCTGCCTGCCAGGCCAGTCAGCTGAAAAAGCTGATCTCTGCCAGTGGTTTCCAGCTTAAGGGTTCGGGTTGGTATGAGACCGACTTTAAAGGCGGCAAGGCTAAGACGGAGAAACCAGCGCCCGCCACCAGCAGCGGTTCGGCCGCTGAGTAGTGGTCACAACAGATTCAGTTAATGCACTAAAGCAAAAATTTAAAGCATAAGGATACAGAACAGAAAATGCGCACCCACTATTGTGGTCAGGTCACAGAAGCCCTGGAAGGCCAGGAAGTTGAGGTTTGCGGCTGGGTACATCGCCGCCGCGACCATGGCGGAGTTATCTTCATCGATCTGCGTGATCGTGAGGGGATTGTGCAGGTGGTATTTGACCCCGACAGCGCCGCAACCTTTATGACTGCCGAGCGTGTCCGCAACGAGTATGTGCTGCGCGCCAAGGGCAAGGTTCGCGCCCGCCCGGCCGGCACTGAAAACAGCAATATGACCACCGGCAAGATCGAGATCGTCGGCTTTGAGCTGGATATCCTCAACCGCTCCGAGCCGCCACCCTTCCAGATCGAAGATGATACCGACGCCAGCGAAGAGGTTCGTCTGCGTTACCGTTATCTCGATCTGCGCCGTCCGGAGATGCATAACCGCCTCAAGTTGCGCGCCAAGGTGACCCGCCACCTGCGCAACTTCCTCGATGACCGTGGTTTTCTCGAGATCGAGACGCCGTTCATGACCAAGGCGACGCCGGAAGGTGCACGCGACTATGTGGTGCCGAGTCGTACCCATCAGGGTAAATTTTTTGCGCTGCCGCAGTCGCCGCAGCTTTTTAAACAGCTGCTGATGATGAGTGGTATGGACCGTTATTATCAGGTGGCGCGCTGCTTCCGTGACGAAGATCTGCGGGCCGACCGTCAGCCGGAGTTCACCCAGCTCGACATCGAGGCCTCCTTCATTAATGAGGAGCAGATCATGAACCTGATGGAGGAGATGTTCCGTGACGTCTTTGCCCAGGTGCTCGAGGTCCCGTTGCCACACCAATTTCCACGCATGACCTTTGCCGAGGCGCAGTTCCGTTTTGGTTCCGACAAGCCCGACCTGCGTATCCCGCTGGAACTGGTTGACCTTACCGACCTGATGAAGGCGGTCGACTTCAAGGTCTTCTCTGGCCCGGCCAATGACCCCAATGGCCGCATCGCCGCTATCTGCCTGACCAAGGGCTGTGAGCTGAGCCGCAAAGAGATCGATGACTACACCGCGTTTGTCGCCATCTACGGCGCTAAAGGGTTGGCTTATATTAAGGTCAACGATAAGGCTCTGGGGCGTGAAGGTTTGCAATCGCCAATCCTCAAGTTCCTGCCGGATGAGGTGATCGACGGCATCATGAGCCGCACTGGCGCCGAGAATGGTGATCTGGTCTTCTTTGGTGCCGACAAAACCAAGATCGTTAATGAGTCGCTTGGTGCGCTGCGTATCAAGCTCGGTCATGACCGGGGTCTGGTGCAGCATGGCTGGCGGCCGCTCTGGGTGGTCGACTTCCCGATGTTTGAACATGATGAAAAGGAGAACCGCTGGGTGGCGATTCACCACCCCTTCACCGCGCCGGTCGGTTCGCTGGAGGAGGTGGCGGCCAATCCTGGCGCAGCGCTGTCACGCGCCTATGACTTGGTGCTCAACGGCACTGAGGTGGGCGGTGGTTCGATTCGTATCCACAACCCTGAGATGCAACAGCAGGTGTTGGAGCTGCTCGGTATCGGTGCTGAAGAGGCGCGCGAGAAGTTTGGCTTCCTGCTGGATGCGCTTAGCTTCGGCTGCCCACCGCATGGTGGCCTGGCCTTTGGTCTTGATCGTCTGATCATGCTGATGACCGGCGCGCAGTCGATCCGTGATGTGATGGCCTTCCCCAAGACTCAGTCTGCCGCCTGTCCGTTGACGTCGGCGCCATCTGACATCAGTCTTGCCCATATGCGTGAGCTGGGGCTGCGTCCACGTCAGGCCGTCACCCCTGTAGTCCCCGCAGTAACGGAGTAGTCGTAAGTGGATTGAGAGGGTGATTAATTCCCTCTCAACCCCATTTTCGAGATACATTGTGTTTGCAGCAATTAACACGGTGGGACCTTAATGAATCAAAGCAATCTGGCTATTCAGCAGTTTTCAGAGTTAAGCGATGACGAGTGTCGGGCGCGCATCGAGGCGGCCAAGGCGCAGCTGGGTGAACGGCTGTTAATCCTGGGCCATCACTATCAGCGTGAAGAGGTGTTCCGTCACGCCGACATGGCGGGTGATTCGCTCAAGCTCTCACGGGCGGCGGCAGCCTCCAAGGCGGAGTACATTGTCTTCTGCGGCGTGCACTTTATGGCCGAGGTGGCGGATATCCTGACCCGTCCGGATCAGGTTGCCATCCTGCCTGACCTGGCCGCCGGTTGCGCCATGGCCGACATGGCCAACCTTGCCAAGGTGGAGCGCGCCTGGCGTGAACTGAGTACGGTGATCAGCCCGGATGAGTCCGTCACTCCAGTCACTTACATCAATTCGGCAGCCGATTTGAAGTCATTCTGTGGTGAGCACGGCGGCATTGTCTGCACCTCCACCAACGCCCGTCATGTATTGGAGTGGAGCTTTGAGAGGAGGGAGAAGATCCTCTTCTTCCCAGATCAGCACCTCGGGCGTAATACCGGCTACAAGATGGGGATCCCGCTGGAGCAGATGGTGGTGTGGGACTTTGACCAGCCCATGGGTGGACTCACGGCCGAGCAGATCAAAAATGCGCGGATGATCCTGTGGAAGGGGTTCTGTTCGGTACATCAGATGTTTAAACCTGACCATGTTGATGCCTTCCGCGCCAAGTTTCCTGAAGGCAAGGTTATATCTCATCCTGAGGCGTCGTTTGAGGTGTGCCAGAAGTCCGATTATGTTGGCTCAACCGAATACATCATCCGTACTATCAATGAGTCCGCCGATGGCTCGCGCTGGATGGTGGGGACCGAGTTGAATCTGGTCAAACGTATCGCTGAGCAGAATCGTGAACGTGGTACCCATGTGCATTTCATGTCGCCCACTATCTGCATGTGCTCAACCATGTTCCGGGTTGATCCACAGCATCTGTTGTGGGTGTTGGAGAGTCTGCTGGCGGGCAAGGTGGTGAATCAGGTCAAGGTACCGGAGCTGGTTGCCGTGCAGGCGCGTCTGGCCTTGCAGCGCATGCTGGATTTGAATATTTGATTTCGGCGTTACAAGGTTAAAAAAACGGCGCATTGAGCGCCGTTTTTTATTGTCGTGTCCTGGGTGTCGGGCGTGTTATAAGTGACACCCAAAATCGCGCTTGATCTGCACTTTGATTCAGCGGGAAAAGCAAGCGGGTGGCGTAAAAATATATTACTGGCATTCCGCTTGATACGTCGCATAAGATGCGCGCGCCTG
>CAMTXZ010000141.1:0-36183 GCA_947085765.1 uncultured Chromatiaceae bacterium
ACCATCAAGCACTCTTTGAACTGCCAGACGACGCAGCAGTGCCTGTTCTTGTGTCGGTAATTGTCTTGCATCATATTTCATGGATGCATTATCGCACTTCAACAACCTTTGGTATTGTTTATTACCGACTTATTAGTATGTGCAGTTCGATAGTGCTGGCGGTTTCAAGTTATTTTCAACTTTACAAATAACACCACCAACGCGGCGCCACTAAAAAAAATGGCTGCTGCCTCTCCCGAGGCAGCAGCCTATGCAACATCATTTATAATAAGAGAGCTAACGAATCGTACCCGCCTCCATGCCCATCACTTTGACAAAGGTCTCGGCCATCACCACACCAAAACGCTCCGCAAACCGTTGGAAGGGGTCAGGCCTAACGGTGTAATCAACAATATTTTCTTCACCAATAACATCACGGGCGACATAACTGGCACTGCCCAGGGCATCCACCAACCCCATCTCAATCGCCTGTTCACCGGTCCATACCAAACCAGTAAACAGGTCATCATTCTCTTTCAGGCGATCACCACGCCCCGCTTTCACGGTGGCGATAAACTGCTGGTGAATATTATCGAGCATGCCATGAATATGGTTAACATCTTTTTCCTTCAGAGGCGAAAAGGGGTCCAGGAAGCCCTTATTTTCACCCGCCGTCAACATCCGTCGTTCAACACCAAGTTTGCCCATGGCATCGGCAAAACCAAAGCTGCCCATCACCACCCCGATAGAACCAACAATACTGGCCTTGTCGACATAGATATTATCCGCAGCTACCGCCACATAATATCCGCCTGAAGCACAAAGATCGGTCACCACCGCGTAGAGCGGAATACCAGGATGAAGGCCACGCAAGCGCTTAATTTCATCATTGATGTATCCGGCCTGAACCGGACTGCCACCCGGGCTATTGATACGCATAATTACCCCAGCAGTCTGTTTGTTTTCAAAGGCATTGCGCAAACTAGTGACAATATTGTCAGCACTGGCCTCGCTGTTGTCAGCGATCACCCCCTGCAACTCTATTAACGCCGTGTGTTTTTTACCCATGCCAATGCCGGAACCATCCTGCGATGGAAACAACAGAACCACCACAACCAGCAGATAGACAACCATAAAGAGTTTGAAGAAGATGCCCCAACGCCGTGCGCGCCGCTGTTCAGTTAAGGCCCCCATGGTCAGTTTGGTGATCAGCTCCTTCTCCCAGTTCGGATCTTTCTGCTGCTTCACCTGTGGGTTCTGAGTCCAGGCGTCTTTTGCCTGATCTTTGTTTTCCTGATCTGTCATGTCATTTCCATTAGTTGTAAATGCTGCTGGATTATAGCTTTAAATTATTTTCAAACCATTGTCCCAGGGCGTGAATGTTATTCAGGCTTGCCAAGGGCTGATATTTATCAAGGCGGTGGGATTCGTGGGCGCCGTAGGTGACAGCCAACGCCGCTGCTCCGGCCCGTTGCGCCATCTCCATATCGTACTCCGTATCCCCAACCATGAGCGTGGTTTCAGGCTTGACACCCAGCTCCTCAATCAGCTCCAGCAACATCTGCGGATGGGGTTTCGAGGTGGTTTCATCCGCGCACCGGGTGGCCTGAAAGTAGCGGCCACAATCAGTGTGGCGCAACACCCGATCCAGCCCTTTGCGGCTTTTGCCTGTCGCCACTGCCAACATCACTGGTTGTTGATGCAGGGATGCCAGAATTTCCGGGACCCCCTCAAACAGCTGTTCCGGCATTGGGCAACTCTCCAAAAAATGGTGGCGATAACGGTCAGCATACTGCCAGACATCTGCATCACTGATCGCGGGATAGAGCGCCCGAATCGCCTCCGGCATGCCCAGTCCAATCACATTGCGAAAACCGGCATCAGAGAGATCGGCAAAACCGATATCCTGTCCCGCCGCCCGCAACGAGGCAACAATACGGGCAGCTGAGTCCATCAAGGTGCCGTCCCAATCAAAAACAATCAATTCAAACGTCTTAGGCATCCCTACACCTCACTAAGCCAAATGTTTCAAAACGGCTTCAAGATCATCCCCAAGCGGCGCCTGGAACTCCAAACGGCCATCCCCCCAGGGAAAATAGATGCGTTGAGCATGGAGAAACAACCGCCTCAACCCAAGCCCCTTCATCTGCTGGTTAAACTCTTTATCACCATATTTATCATCCCCCGCCAAAGGGTGGCCGGAATGTGTCGCGTGAACGCGGATTTGATGGGTGCGCCCCGTCATCAACTCGACCTCCATCAAGGTTGCTGCCTTGAAACGCAACTGGGGGGTAAATCGGCTCAATGCCTCTTTGCCAGTGGGAGTCACACGCACCATGCGCTCCCCAGAACTCAGCGTATTTTTGAGCAAGGGCGCATCAACGTCCCGTGCACCACCCTTCCATTTACCCTGGCAGAGCGCCAGATAATGCTTGCCCACCTGGCCATTACGCATCAACTCGTGAAGCTGACGCAGAACCGAGCGTTTTTTAGCCAGCAGTAGACAACCAGACGTATCACGATCAAGACGGTGAACCAACTCCAGCCCCGGCAACTCCGGCCGCAGCTTGCGCAGCGCCTCGATCACTCCATAACTAAGACCACTGCCGCCGTGCACCGCAATACCAGAGGGCTTGTTCAAGACAATCAAGGCGTCATCTTCGAATATGATGCTCTGCTCAATCCGCCGCAACACCCCCTGGCTGGGCGAGACCTCCTCAGCGACAGGGGTCACACGGAGGGGCGGAATTCGAACAACGTCCCCGACTTGAAGCCGATAGACAGGTTTAATACGCCCTTTATTCACGCGCACCTGACCCGTTCTTAATATCTTGTAAATCATGCTTTTAGGCACACTACGCAGTTGCGCCATCAGAAAGTTATCGATGCGTTGTCCTACCCGCTCTATATCAATCTCGATGAAGCGCGCCTCAATTTTGTCATTTTCAGAATAATCAGTCATTTGTCACCATTTTAGGACGCTATAATAGCTTTTATGGCTCTAGAGAACATGCTATATTTGGGGATGGCATCGAATCGGCCAGTCATACTGGAAGGCGTGGATTAACGATTCTAACCACTGATGGCAACAGCATTTTTCATTCCGGTTCAACATGGCACCCCATTGGTCGCCACCGAACCAAATTAAAAATATGCTGCTATCTAATGGAATAGTGCCGATACCGAAGTTGTATCGACCTTGAAGCAAATTTTATCACTCTATGGTAATTCTATGAAAGGCCATAGAGAAGCTGCTGAATAAGCGCACGGCCCTACAGGCCAAGTTAGGTATGTAATTAAACGAACATATAGCGTTCCGGCCCCTGTGTGGCGCGGAAGCTGAACAAGCCCAATCTGTCTGGGGCATATGGACCGAAAGTTGGTCAGCTAATTTAAATGAATTCAAACACCTTAGCTGGGTGATTACATCCTGCTACGGAATAAGTTTGAAACTGGCGACCAGCCTCCTCCTAACTCTGCCCGAGTGTGTGGCGGTGTTTTAGGCACACCCTGTGTGCAATAAAACCCATAGCTTCAGCCTCTCCGCGCTGCCGGTTAAGTGCAGTTACGCCTCGGAGAATAGTAAAAATGAAAAGAATGCTCATTAATGCAACTCAAAAAGAGGAGTTGCGTGTCGCCTTGGTTGATGGTCAACGGCTCTACGACCTTGATATCGAGCTCCCCGGCCGCGAACAGAAAAAAGCGAACATTTACAAAGGCAAAATAACCCGCATTGAGCCCAGTCTTGAAGCCGCCTTTGTCGATTATGGCGCTGATCGCCACGGCTTTTTACCCCTTAAGGAGGTAAACCCCACTATTTTCGCCAACCAACCCGGTGACGAAAACGGTCGGTTGAATATCAAAGAAGTTCTGAAAGAAGGCCAGGAAATCGTTGTTCAGATTGATAAGGAAGAGCGCGGCAATAAAGGCGCAGCCCTTACCACCTTCATTAGTCTGGCAGGCCGTTATATGGTCCTGATGCCTAACAACCCTCGTGCCGGCGGTGTTTCGCGTCGTATTGAAGGCGAAGAGCGCAGCGAACTACGTGAAGCAATGGCCTCACTCAGCATTCCTGAGGGCATGGGTGTCATTGTCCGTACCGCCGGTGTTGGCAAGAGCGTAGAAGAGCTGCAATGGGATCTCGACTACTTGCTACGTCTTTGGACCGCCATTGACATCGCCAGCAAAGAAAAGTCAGCCCCCTTCCTGGTCTACCAGGAGAGCAATATCATTATCCGCGCCATCCGTGACTACTTCCGTCAGGATATCGGTGAAATCCTGATCGACTGTAAAGATGTCTACGATTATGCCCATGACTTCATGACGCAGGTAATGCCGCACAATCTCAAGCGGTTAAAGCACTATGATGACCATGTACCGCTCTTCTCACGCTATCAGGTCGAAAGCCAGATCGAAACCGCCTTTCAACACGAAGTGCGTCTCCCCTCCGGCGGCGCCATTGTCATTGATCGCACCGAAGCACTGGTTTCAATTGACATCAACTCCTCGCGTGCGACTCAGGGTGGTGATATTGAAGAGACTGCCCTCAATACCAACCTGGAAGCGGCTGATGAGATCGCCCGCCAGCTACGTCTGCGCGACCTGGGTGGACTGATCGTCATCGACTTTATCGACATGACCCCAGCCCGTAATCAGCGCGAAGTGGAAAACCGCATCCGTGATGCACTTAAAGTTGACCGCGCTCGCGTCCAGATCGGCCGCATTTCACGCTTTGGCCTGCTAGAGATGTCACGCCAACGGCTGCGCCCTTCGCTGGGCGAATCCATTCAGGTGGCCTGCCCACGCTGCAAGGGTGAAGGCTCTATCCGCAACGTCGAGTCACTCGCCCTGTCGATCCTTCGTCTGATTGAAGAAGAGGCCATGAAAGAGAAGTCGGCACGCATTGAGGCACAGTTGCCCGTCGCGGTCGCCACCTTTCTGCTCAACGAAAAGCGTCAAGCCGTCAGTGCCATCGAAGCACGCCATAGCATCCATCTGGTTCTGATCCCGAACCCATCGATGGAGACACCCAACTATGAGGTCAAGCGGGTCAAGGCCGACGAACTGAAAAATATCGAAGGCACTAACAGCTACCAGATCGTCCAGGAGATCGAACCGGAAGAGACAACCATGATCCCCCGGCCCACCAAGGTGGAACGCCCGGCGGTTCAAGGCATTCAGCAGACAGCCCAGATCCCCGCGCCAGCACCAGCCGCCAAGGCATCAACAGCCCAACGCGAGGCCGAAGCGGGCTTCATCAAACGTCTCTGGGGCAGCCTTTTTGGCAACAAACCTGGCACCACAGTCACTAACGAAACTGTAGCCAAGAGTGATGAGCCGGAACAACCTCAGGAAGCTGTCTCAACATCACCGCGCAGCAGTGGTCAGGGACAAAACAAAGAGCGAGATGGCCGTAACCGCACCTCCTCACGGCGTGGCGGTAGTAGTCAGCGTAATCGCCGTGGCAGCCGTGCCACACCAGAGGGTCAGGAAAAGCCTGAAACTATTAAAGCAGAGCCTGTTGTAGCGGTTGCCGCAGCAGTAGAGACAGCAACAGTTGCCAGTGATGAAGCACAGGATACAACAGCCAATGCTCAGCGCCGCAACACCGAGGGGCGTCGCGGTAGACGTGGAGGCAGCGGTCGTCGTCGGCGGAAACCTTCAGAGCAAGGCGCGGCAACAGCTGATTCACAAGAGGCCAATGGCAATGTCGCAACGCCGAGCGAACCGGCGCCTAAGAGTGAGGCAACGGCCCCGGTTGGTGGCAATGTTTCTCAGGGCAATAGCGCCCCATCTCAGAGTGAAGCACCGGCCCAAAACGATGCAGCAGCTGTTGCACCGCCACGTGTGCCACGGCCACCGCGTACACCACGTACGCCGCGACCACCACGCGAGCCAAGAAATGCAGAAACCAGCGATAACTCAGAAGTAAAGGAAGTGCGTAACGAACCCGCTCCAGAGCCACGGGAGGCGCCACGCGCCGAACCTCAAGAGGCGCCTAAACCTGAAGCACCAGTGCAGAGGAGCATGGATCTACCTGCTCAGCCATCTGCTGCCCCCGCCACAAAAACGACGGATAACACCCCGGAGTAGAGTCTGAACACTCCCCTAACCTTCTGGTTAGGGGAGCCTTCTTCCATTACAGATGGCGCTGCTTGATCTCCTGCAACAGCCCTTCAGCCGCCGCCTCTACCAGATCCAAAACCTGTTCGAAACCACTGCTGCCACCATAATAGGGATCGGGTACTTCACGCTTTTTCATCTGTGGGGCGAACTCCATAAAGAGCCGCAATTTTCCACGTCGCTCCAACGGACAGATCATCTCCAGATGCTGAAGATTATCGTCATCCATAGCCAGCACATAATCAAAATATTGAAAGTCTGCTGGCGCCACCTGGCGCGCACGCAATGCGCTCAGATCGACCCCGCGATGGGATGCCGCTAATTGAGAGCGTTCATCCGCACCTTTGCCAATATGATAGGCGTGTGTACCGGCAGAATCGACCTCAACAGCCCCAGCAAGAGATTGATCCTGCAACATTTTCAAAAAGACACCATGGGCTGTAGGCGAGCGACAGATATTTCCCATACAGACAAACAAGACTTTAACCATATTAAATTTTTCATGAAACCTTGGTCGGTTTCACGCCTCCACAGTTCTAAAATCGGAATTTACGAGTACACTAAAACAGATCTACCGGAAAAGGATTAAACATCGTGCATGAAACCATGATCAATGTAGGCAAGCTGCGCAATCTGATTGGACATGAGGTGGAGTTTGCAGGCGCCGCATGCCAGATTATTGAGATTATTGAAGATGGCCCCGCACTGATACTGCAACAGCGCCACCAGCTTACCACCATCCAGGCGGACCAACATGGCGAGGCCCACCGCCGGGTTCCGAGCACCATCACCATCCAGGTCTACGATCCGCAGGGGGTGGAGCTACACGCCGACTTTAGCTCTCTGAACCTGCTCGGACGCCTACTGTAACAGCTGCCGCACCCGCTCCAGATCTTTCACCGTATCCACACCGGCAACACTGGCGACCTGAGCGACGGCAAGATGTATCTTGTGGCCACGCCACAATACCCGCAACTGCTCCAGAGACTCGATCACCTCCAAGGGACAGGCGGGCCAGCTGACATACTCTTTAATAAATCCGGCACGATAGGCGTAGAGGCCAATATGACGCAGATAGTGCGCGTTAGCGGGCAGCTCCGCCGTTGTCAGCGCAAACGCATCACGACTCCAGGGGATCGGCGCGCGACTGAAATAGAGCGCGTAGCCCTGCTCATCACTTACCACCTTCACCACATTGGGATCAAACAGCTCTGCCGCGCTGTGAATCGATTCAGCCAATGTGGCCACACTCGCCATGGCGTGATCATTAAGATTCTGCGCCACCTGGCGTAGCAGCTGTGGCGGCATGAGTGGCTCGTCGCCTTGCAGGTTGACGACTATCTCATCAGCGCCAATCGCCAGCTTCTCTACCACCTCTGACAGACGCTCAGTACCCGAATGGTGATGGGCGGCTGTCATGCAGACCTGAGCGCCAAAGCCTTTGGCAACAGCCTCAATTTTTGCCTCATCGGTGGCGATAATCACCCGCTCTGCGCCACTCTCCAGCGCCCGCTCATACACATGTTGAATCATCGGCTTGCCGCCAATATCGAGCAGTGGTTTACCCGGCAGACGGGTGGAGGCAAAACGTGCCGGAATCACCACGCTGAATTTCAACGCCCGATCTCCTCAAGCGATAGACGACGCGCCTCATCTTCCAGCATCACCGGAATATCATCACGAATAGGATAGGCAAGACGGTCGGCCTTGCAGAGCAACTCTTGCTGCTCTTTGTTGTAGATCAGTGACCCCTTACAGACTGGGCAGACCAAAATTTCCAGCAGTTTTTTATCCATAGTTATGCACCTTCTCCTGTTAATCTCTCTATTTGCCGCATGAAGGCGTGGGCAAACGAATCGTCCAGCTGCGCCTCCACCGG
The DNA here is from genome assembly GCA_947085765.1 of uncultured Chromatiaceae bacterium. GTDB lineage: Bacteria > Pseudomonadota > Gammaproteobacteria > Tenderiales > Tenderiaceae > JAKFXL01. The sequence goes on from CAMTXZ010000141.1 coordinate 7,982, forward strand.
CAGATACCACATACGCGCATCGGCATAACGGCGACATTTTACCGCATCTTTCTCGGTCATCAGCACTGGCAATTTGTCAGCAAAGAAAAGATCATCGACAACAAAATGGTGATGGTCGGGAAATGGGTGCTCAATCACAGAGAGTCCGTGCTGTTTCAGCAGTTCAAAAAAGCGGGCTGGGTTGCCTATGCCCGCCACTGCGTGCACCTGCTGTCCGTGCAACTCAGCGAGTGACGCGGTTTCATCACTATCAAGCAACGCGACCAACGCCCCTGGCACCAGCTGCATCGCAACCTCACCACTCATGGCAACACCATTGGCCACCACAAAATCGACCTGTTTCAAGCGCGACACCGGCTCGCGCAAGGGGCCGGCAGGCAGGCAGTGGCCATTACCAAAACGACGCGCACCGTCAACCACGACAATTTCGATATCACGCTGCAAACGGTAATGCTGCAGACCATCGTCGCTGATCAGAATATTACAGTTGGAGAGTTCCAGCAGTTGTCTGGCGGCCAGCACCCGATCCGGCGCCGCCACTACGGGACAGCCACAGCGTTGCGCCAGCAGCAGTGGTTCATCGCCGACCAGCAATGGATCACTATCAGGCAGCACCTGCTGTGGCCACTGCTGCGCCTGGCCACCATAACCACGGCTGATAATACCGGGGCGATAACCCGCCTGTTGCAACGCCTTAACCAGCCACGCCACTAGCGGAGTTTTGCCGGTCCCACCAACGCTGATATTACCCACGATAATCACCGGCACCGGCAGACGAAAACTGCGCAACAACCCGGTTTTGTAGGCCAGTCGCCGCACCTTTACCAATACCAAAAACAGCCATGAGAGCGGCAACAGCCAGAGTGGCGCGCGCGCCGAATACCACTGTTGAACCAGCGGCTTCATTGGCGGGCGGTGAAAATAACCGGCACCCCTACTCCTTAGCGTTGCGGGTAGCGATTGAGAGATGGATCAACCCCACCTGACGGGCCGCATCCATGGCTGTGACCACTGCTTGATGGGGTGACATCGCATCGGCGCTGACAATCACCGGCGGCGCATCACGCCCATCCATCGCCTTGCGCAACGCCCGCTTGAGCGTATCAATCTGGGTGTTGATCACCAGGGCGCTATCAACATAGTAGCGCCCCTCCTTATCGATCAATATCTCCAGCGGCTTGCCTTGCAACTCCGTTGGTTCACTGGAAGCTTGTGGCAGGTTAATCTCGATCTGCGACTCTTCACGAAAGGTTGTGGTCACCATAAAAAAGATCAACAGCAGAAATACCACATCGATCAGTGGCGCCATATCGATGGAGATCTGTTCACGACGATGTTTACGCCAACTCATCGTTATGCCCCTTCCTGCTGGTCCCGCTCACGCACACCCAACAGAACCTCTACCAGCTTCATCGCCTCCTGCTCCATAGAGATCACCAGCTCATCCACCTTGCGCTCGAAATAACGGTGAGCCATCAAGCTGGGGATCGCCACAAACAGACCGGCGGCGGTTGTGATCAGCGCCACAGAGATACCGCCCGCCAATGGTGCGGCGTTACCTACCCCCTCCAGGGTGATGGCGGCAAACACCTGAATCATGCCGATGACGGTACCCAACAACCCCAGCAGGGGGGTGATCTGGGCGATGATGCCGAGGGTGTTGAGAAAACGTTCCATCTCCACCAGCACCTGGCGTCCGGTCTCGTCGATCACCTCCTTCATCACGGCACGGTCGTGGTGGCGATTGATTAACCCCGCCGCCAGCACCCGACCGAGCGGTGAACCAGACTGCAATATCTTGATATGGCTGTTATCCAGCTCGTTATTCTTGATCCAGGTCCAGATCTGCGCCAGCAGATGCTGCGGGCAGACCTTGCTGCGCTGCAAAGCCCAGAAGCGTTCACCGACAATCGCCAGGGCAATCACCGAACAGAGGATGATGGGGTACATTAACCAACCACCGGACTTGACAATCTCTAGCACCGTTTCAAGCTCCTATCAAAAAAATTAATGGCTAATCATACTGATTTTTCAGTGACAGCCAAACGTTGATTTACACAAATATTTAATTTACGGACGATGTGTCCAGTAACGCTGCGCCGTCTCTCGGTAACCCTCGGGCGGCGAAAACCCTTCACGCCCCAGCCGCAATGAGATCGCCCCCATCTGCGCACTATCCAGCACCTCAATTTTCTGTTCCTGATAACGCGCCACCACCTCAGGGCGGGGGAAACCAAAACGGTTGCGATACCCGACCGGAAAGAGCGCCCAGCGTGGTGCAACCGCACTGATGAACTCCGCCGTTGATGAACTCTTGCTACCATGGTGCGGCACCACCAGTAGATCGGCACGTAGCTGCGAACCATTACGACTCAGTAGCGCACGTTCGGCCTGCTTCTCTATATCGCCGGTCAGCAGCAGCGAACCTGTCGCAGTGGTCACCTTAAGTACGCAGGAATTATTGTTCTCCTTGCGCACCAATTCAGCCGTCGGGTTGAGCATCAAAAACTCCACACCATCCCACTGCCACTGCTGCCCCGCCCGGCACGGCTCCGGCCGATGGCTGTCCAGTTTCTCCGGCACACTGGTCAGCAGACGGGCGACGGGGAATGACGCCAGCAGACTCTCGGCGCCGCCAATGTGATCATTGTCGCCGTGACTGATCACCAACATATCGACCTGCGCCACACCGCGCTGCAGCAGATAGGGCAACACCACCGCCTCGCCAGTATCGAAGGTATCGCTGAAACGTGGCCCGGTATCAAACAGCAGCAGATGGTGTTCAGTCTCCACCACCGCCGCCAACCCCTGCCCCACATCCAGCAGAGTAAACCACACCTCGCCCGCCGACGGACGGGCATGCGGCAGCAGGAACGCCGTCGCCAGCCATACCCCACCAAGCCAGCGCCCTGGCCAACCGCGTGGCGCCAGCAACCAGAGCACGCCGATGGTGGTGGGTATCACTACCCACGCGCCAACAAAGGCGTGATAGAGCTGTGCCGCGGGCAACTCGGCAAACCAGTTCAGCACGGGCCAGATCAATGCCAGACAACCATTGGCCAGCACCAGCAGCCACTCTCCTGCCACGGGCACCAGCAGCAACAGTAAACTGCCCAGCAAAACCAGCGGCACCACCACCAGGCTTACCCACGGCACCGCCACAAAGTTGGCCAGCGGCGAGATCAATGACGCCTTCTGAAACAGCAGCAGGGTGATCGGCGCCAGCGCCACGGCCATCAGCAGATGTACACGCCCCCACTTCCACCAGAGGCCGTGACTGCCAAGACGCCCACCCATGCCAAGAAAGATAAAAGCCACCGCGCCAAACGAGAGCCAGAAACCAGCATCCATCACCGCCAGTGGGTCAAACAGCAATACCAGTAGCAGCGCCAACAACAGCCCATCGCTAGGGCGGCGGTAACGCTGCACAATCAGCGCCACCATAAAGACCACCACCATGATCAATGTTCGCTGTGTCGGAATCGAAAAGCCCGCCAGCGCCGCATAGGTCAACGCCGCCATAATTGCCGCCACCGCCCCCACCTTCTGCGCCGGCCAGCGCAGTGTCAGCCAGGCGGAGCGCCCCCACAACCAGCGCCACAGCAAAAAGGCCAAGCCAGAGATCATACTGACATGCAGACCTGAGATGGCAACCAGATGGTTGGTGCCGGTCTTAAGAAAGGTCTGCCACTGCGCCTCACCAATCTCATCCTGCTTGCCGATGGCCAGCGCCTTGATGATGCCGCGAAACTCCTGCTGCGGCAGCGCCTCGTTCATCTTTTGTGATAACAGCGAACGCCAGCGATCCACTTGATAAGAGAGTCCTGCTGCGCCTATCTGGCGGTTATCACCCTCCGCCCTCACATAGCCGGTAGCACGGATGCCGTGACGATAGAGCCACCCCTCGTAATCAAAGCCACCTGGGTTCATAAAGCCGTGTGGCTGTTTGAGACGCACCAGCAGCTGCCAGCGCTCACCCACCACTAGCTGCGGCACACGGTTATCTCGGTTGCCATACCAATTGAGGCGAATCCGTGGCGGCAACTGCGCCAACGTTATCTCGGGTGTCAAAACGCCATCCAGCTCAAACTCAAACCGCCACAGCCGGTCACGCTGTTCCGGCAGTGTCGCCACCACCCCTGTCAGCAGCAGGTTCTCCCCCTCCAACGCGGGGGCCAATGATGAAGCGAGCAACAGGTTGGCGTGAATCAGCGCCCACAGAAAACCGTTACCGAACCAGACCAGTGGGGCAAGGCGAAAAGGCATAAATGAGAGTGGCAACAATACCAGCAGTAGCCAACCCCAGCGCCCATCGGGCAAGTGTGGCAACTGTTGCAGCAGCACCATGCCCAAGAGAAATGCGACGATCCCTGCACGCATACTTTTGCATTCCAGTAATTTATAGGTACTATTCCCTTCCCAGGGAACGTTGTAAAGACTGATCAAGCATGCCAAAAAAATTCATTCGCCGTTTCCTACCCGATCACCGCAAGATCCGCGAACACAAATATCTGCAATTTTTTGGCACCCTGCTGCATGACCCCAACCTCTGGCATCTCAACCGCCGCTCCGTCTCCGGGGCCTTTGCTGTCGGTCTGTTTGTTGCCCTGATCCCGATTCCATTCCAGATGGTGGTCGCAGCCGCCCTTGCCATCTTCACACGTGTCAATCTACCCATCGCCTCGACCCTGGTATGGATCACCAATCCACTCACCATGGGGCCGATGTTTTACTTCGCCTATAAAACTGGGGCGTGGCTACTGCAGGTCAAAACCCACAGATTCAACTTCGAATTTTCGATTGACTGGCTGATGGCGGAACTAGGAGCGATCTGGGCCCCCTTCCTGCTTGGGTGCCTGATCATAGGCCTGGTGCTGGCCGTGACGGGATATCTTTCAATACACCTGCTATGGCGTCTACATGTGGCGCAGTACCTCAAAGAACGGCGGCTGCGTTGCAGAGGCAGAAAAGACTAAAACGGCAGCAGACGACCGTTCTCGATCCGCAGCATCCGATCCATCTTCGCCGCCAGTGTCATGTCGTGGGTCACCACCACAAAGCTGGTCCCCAGCTCGCTGTTCAACTCCAGCATCAGTTCATAGACCTGCGCCGCCGTCTGCTGATCAAGATTGCCGGTGGGCTCATCGGCCAGTACACACTGCGGTTCGGTCACCAGGGCACGGGCCACGGCGGCGCGCTGTCGTTCACCACCAGAAAGTTCACTGGGTTTGTGTTTAAGACGGTGTGCCAACCCCACCCTGACGAGTATCGCCTCAGCCGCACTGCTGGCGGCTTCTGTAGATTCGCCCCGGATCAATAGTGGCATTGCCACATTTTCCAGCGCTGTGAACTCGGGTAACAGGTGGTGAAACTGATAGATAAAACCGAGCGCGCGATTACGCAGCTCGCCGCGCTGCTTCTCACCCATACTGGTAAGCGCCAGGTCGTTGATGCGTACCTCGCCACTGCTGGGCAGGTCCAGACCACCAAGCAGATGCAGCAGTGTACTTTTACCAGAACCAGAGGCGCCAACTATCGCCACCCGCTCGCCCTTGTTGATACTGAAGTTGATCTCAGACAGCACATCCACTGTCAGACCCGCATCAACAAAACGCTTCGACAAACCGCTGCAAGACAACACCACACTACTCATAACGCAACGCCTCCGCTGGCTGGGTCCGCGAGGCACGCCACGCCGGATAAAGTGTCGCCAACAGGCTCAGCATGAATGAGATCAGACTGATGGTGACGATGTCGGAGAGTTTCATCTCCGACGGCAGATCACTGATGTAATAAACATCCGGCGCCAGAAACTTCATGCCTAACATGTGTTCAATAGCGGGCACAATCACATCGATATTGTTTGCCAACGTCACGCCACCAATCAATCCCAGCAACGTGCCAAAGAGGCCAATCACCACCCCCTGCACAATGAAGATGCGCATGATGCGCCCCGGACTGGCGCCGAGTGTACGCAGGATGGCGATGTCGGCACGTTTGTCCGTCACCACCATCACCAGGGTTGAAACAATATTAAACGCCGCCACCGCCACAATCAGCATCAGGATCACAAACATCACGATCTTCTCGGTACGCACGGCGCGGAAAAAATTGGCGTGCTGGCGGGTCCAGTCAGTCACTATGTACCCCAGCGGCAGATCGCGCACCAGCTCCTGGGTCAGCATTGGTGCGTCAAACATATCGTAGAGTTTAAGCCGCACCCCCGTCACCTCGCCCGGCTGGAGGAAGAGCCTAGCCGCGTCATCGAGATGGATCAGCGCCAGGGCGCTGTCATACTCATACATGCCCGCCTCAAATACCCCCACAACGGTAAAGCGCTTCAGACGCGGCATGATACCAACAGGAGTAACGCTGGCCTGTGGTGTCACCAGCGTAACCTTGTCTCCAAGATAGACCCCCATACGATTGGCCAGATCCTTACCAAGGATGATGCCAAACTCGCCCGGTTTGAGGTCACCAAGTTTGCCCAGCAACATCTTATCCGCCAGATCAGAGACCTTCGGCTCTTCCTCCGGCAGCACACCGCGAATCATGGTGCCACTAACAATGCCGTTGTTGCTCAACATGCCCTCAGCCGCCACATAAGGGGCCAGTGCCTCAATCTCGGTATGGCGCGCTATCAGAGGCGGCAACTGTTGCCAGTTACGCATCCCGGGATCCACGCCGGTGATGGTTGAATGCGACGCCACCCCGAGGATACGGGTCCGCAACTCCTTTTCAAAACCGTTCATCACCGACAGCACAGTAATCAGTGCCGTCACCCCCAGCGCCACACCAGCGATGGAGATAAAGGAGATAAAGGAGATAAAGTGGTTACGCCGTTTAGCGCGGGTATAACGCAGACCGATGAAGATTGAAAGAGGCTTAAACATGGGGCAGCACATTACCACAATGGGCGTCTGTTTGCGCAACATGCAGCGCCATTTTTAGCCCCCCCGCCAAGGCCGACTCAGCCAGACGATAGTGGGGAGATACGGTTTGATGCGCACGACTTGAACATCAATCACCGAACCCTGCTCGGTATGCACCGTCACCTCCACTATCGTACCCACCGCACCACTGAGCTGCTGATAACACCACGAGAGTGACATAGCGTCAGTAGGTTGGCCGTCGATGGCGATGATGCCGTCGCCACGGTTCAGCCCGGCAAGCTCGGCGGCAGAATCAATGGCCACCGTCGCAATCCTGATCCACTCGCCATCCTGGGCAAGTGTTACACCGATATCAGTCTGATCGCTTGCCTCTGGCTCGCTGTTTTGTGGCGGCGCTGACTCAATATTAACCGGGGATTTGGGAATATGTCCCGTAAGGTAGTCATAGGTAAGTGAGAAACGCGCCAGGGGATCGATCACATCTGCGTTTAGTGACGTGGTTGGCAGACGCGCCAGCAACTCAGCGTCGGACAACGGCGCCATGCCGGTAAAGCGATACATGCCCTCAAGGGCATCCGCCACCAGCGCCTCAACTACCACTGGATCCAGATAGTTTTTCTCTACTGTCTCCACTACCAGTTCAAAATCGTGGCTCGCCTTTTCGACACTCAACGGCCGTGCACCACTGCTGGCACAACCCGCCAGCACCACCCCACATAGGGACAATAACAACCCGCGTGACAACAACAGCATTAACCTCACACCCGACCCTCGCCACACAATACAGCTGAGCAATTTTGCACCACTCGCGCCAAGCGTTGTGGCACATGGGCTGGCACGAACCACACCCAAACCCCACACAGAGTTATGCACAGCAAATGTGCATAACCCCGACATCACCGGATTAACAGAGCGCCGTGGCACAACTACGCCGCAGGCAACACTGCTTGCATAACGGTTTGGAGCGGCACGAGAGCTTGGCGTGAATCACAATCAGGGCGTGATATTCGTTGAACAGCTGTGTCTGCTGCTGCCGCTCTGCATGACATTTTTTTAACTGCCGTTCAAAGTAATGGCGCAACGCTTCATAACCCTCATCACCATCGATTAACCCCAACCGCGTGAAGATGCGGCGGGTATAGGCATCAATAACAAAGATGGGACGGTCAAAGGCATACAGCAGCATGTCATCCGCCGTTTCCGGGCCGACGCCGTTGACCGAGAGCAGACAGTGACGCAGCCTGGCATCGTCCCACTGCTGCAACACCGACTCACCGCCCTGCTGTAACAACCAGCGGCAGAAATTTTGTAGCCGTTTAGCCTTGACGTTGAAATAACCGGCGGGACGAATCAGTTCGGCAAGCCGTGTGGCCTCCAGGGTGGCGATGGCTTGAGCATCAAGCAGCTTGGCGCCCTTGAGGTTGGCAATCGCCTTTTCAACATTGCTCCAGGCGGTGTTCTGGGTGAGCACCGCGCCCACCATCACCTCAAAAGGGGTGTCGCCCGGCCACCACGCCTGTGGACCGTAGTGGTCAAACAGGGTGGTGTAGACGCTGCCTAAATTCACTTACGGGTCTGGCGCCGCTTCGGTTGGCGCGCAGTGGGTGGCCGGGGTGACTTGTCCCCGGCGGGACGACGGGCTGGTTTATCCCCATCGGCATGACGTGATGGCCTGGCACTGTCGGAACGTGGTGCTGCTTTATCGCCATCACCACGACGCGGCGCTCTATCTCCTTCAGAACGACGTGCAGGTTTATCTCCATCAGCGCGACGTGGCGGCCTGCCACTATCGGAACGTGGTGCAGGTTTATCTCCATCAGTACGACGTGGCGGCCTGCCACTATCGGAACGCGGTGCTGCTTTATCGCCATCAGCACGACGCGGCGCTCTATCTCCTGCAGAACGACGCGCAGGTTTATCTCCATCAGCGCGACGTGGTGGTCTATCACTGTCAGTGCGACGTGGCGATCTATCACCTTCGGGGCGACGGGCCGGTTTATCACCATCCGCACGGCGCGGCGGCCTGTCACCTGCGGAGCGCGGTGCTGCTCTATCACCATCAGAACGACGAGCTGGCCTGTCACCTTCGGCGCGACGTGGTGGTCTGTCGCCATCAGAACGACGCGGCGATTTATCGGCAAAGGGACGCCTTGCCCCCTTATTCTCCGCTGCATCACTACTGCTCTTGGTGCTGACCGCTTCAGCTATTTTGGGCATGCCCACCGTCAGGCGCAGATCATTGATGGCATCGCGATTGAGTTCATCCCACTCACTCGTCTTAAGGCCACGGCGCAGGGCAACAAAACCAAAACGGACACGAATCAGGCGGCTCACCTTCACCCCCTGCGACTCCCAGAGACGGCGCACTTCGCGGTTACGCCCCTCATTCAGCGTGACATGGTACCAGTGGTTGGCCCCCTGCCCGCCCGCATCACGAATAGTGTTGAAGCGCGCCATACCATCCTCCAGCTCCACCCCCTGGGTCAGTCGCTGCAACAGCTCATCATCCACATCACCCAATACCCGGGTGGCGTATTCACGTTCGATCTCGCTCGAGGGGTGCATCAGGCGGTTGGCCAGATCACCATCGGTGGTCATCAGGATGACGCCGCTGGTATTGATATCGAGCCGTCCCACTGCAATCCAGCGCCCGGCCCGTATCGGGGGCAGCTTGGCAAAGATGGTGGGGCGACCTTCGGGGTCGGAACGGGTGCAGACCTCCCCTTCCGGCTTGTGGTAGACCAATACCCGTTGCAGGGTCTCACTACGCTGTTCCAGACGTAACGCCTTGCCATCGAGGGCAATGGCATCGCCCCAATGGGCCTTGCCACCCAGTGTCGCCACCTCACCATTAACAGTGATGCGTCCCGCCTCGATCATGCGTTCCACTTCGCGGCGTGAGCCGACCCCGGCAGTTGCCAGTAATTTTTGTATACGTTCGCTCATTAGGGTATTGCCACTGTTGTGTTATCACGCTCTTCGTCGGCGGGTTCAGTCAGTGACTCCACCTCCTCTGGATCTGTTTGTTCTGGGTCTATTTGTTCTGGGTCTGTCTGCTCTGAATCTAGCGGTTCTGGAGCCACCTCTTCAGGCAGCTCGGCATCTTCATCGGCGACGGCCACGGCCACGGCCACGGCGGCAGTCACAATTGTCTCGTCAGACTCATCCCCCTCTTCATCCTGCTGATCATCTTCATGATCAACACGCAACGGGGCAGCGACAGGCGGCTTGGTATCGAACAGACCAAAATCGAGCTCGCGTTCGATGCTTTCAATATTACGGATCTCCGCCAGCGGCGGCAGATCACTCAGGCTCTTAAGATTAAAGTAGTCGAGAAACTGGCGGGTGGTGCCGTAGAGCGCCGGTTTACCCGGCACATCACGATAACCGAGAACACGCACCCACTCACGCTCCAGCAGACTCTTGACGATGTTGGTGCTGACGGCCACACCCCGCACATCTTCGATCTCACCACGGGTGATCGGCTGGCGATAGGCGACCAGCGCCAGCGTCTCCAACACAGCGCGCGAGTAGCGTGTCGGCCGCTCTTCCCAGAGATTGGCAACCCAGCGCGCCAGATCGGCCTTCACCTGAAAACGGTAGCCACTATTCACCTCCACCAGCTCCACACCGCGGTTGGCGCAGTCGGCCTGGAGCGCCTCGATGGCAGCGCGAATCTCGTCGCGGCTGGGCTGCTCCTCATCCAGAAACAGCGCCAGGATCTGGTCGATACTCAGCGGCCGACCCGCCGCCAGCAGCGCCCCTTCGATAATCTGTGGCAACCGCTCACTCTTCAATGTCGGGGGCGTGGGCATGATGACGTACCTTGACGTAGATGGGGCCAAACGGCTCAGTTTGAATAATTTCGATGATACTTTCCTTGATCAGCTCAAGGATGGCCAGCAGTGTTACCACCACCCCCATACGTCCCTCACGCGCCTCAAACAACGTGGTAAATGCGGTAAAACTCTCCGCGTTGAGCGCCGCCAACACGTTGGTCATACGTTCGCGTACCGACAGCGCCTCACGCTGAATGTGATGGCTGGCAAACATGTCAGAGCGCCGCAGCACATCCTGAAAGGCCAGCAACAGCTCTTTCAGATCCAGATCCGGCTGCGCCTTGACCACGGTGAGGTCTGGCCCCTTGGCACTAGCCTCAAAGATATCGCGCCCGACACGTGGCAGCTCATCGATATTCTCAGCCGCCTTTTTGTAACGTTCGTACTCCTGCAACCGCCGCACCAGCTCGGCACGCGGATCGGCCTCCTCTTCGCTGGCGCTCTCGGGACGTGGCAACAACATGCGCGATTTGATCTCCGCCAGCATCGCCGCCATCAGCAGGTAGTCCGCCGCCAGTTCAAACCGCATCTCCTGCATCAGATCAATATAAGTCATGTACTGAGTTGTGATCTGCGCAATGGGGATGTCAAGCACATTGAGGTTCTGACGCCGGATCAGATAGAGCAGCAGATCCAGCGGTCCCTCAAAGGCCTCAAGAAATACCTCCAGCGCATCGGGCGGGATATAGAGATCCTGCGGCAGCTGGGTAAACGCCTCGCCATTTACCAGGGCGAAGGGGATCTCCTGTTGCAGAGTGAGCTCGGGGGCTATGATTGTCTCAGTCATAGCCCGCGATCAGCGATACTCCAGCCCCATCGCCTGCCGCACCTCTTCGAGGGTTTTGCGGGTCACTTCACGGGCGGCGTCACAGCCATCGTTAACGATGCTGCGCACCAGATTGGGGTTGGCTGTCAGCTCGGCAGCCCGTTCCCGCATCGGCGCCAGTTCGGTGATCACGGCATCGATCACCGGCTGCTTGCACTCCAGGCAACCGATCGCCGCAGAGCGACAACCATCCTGAACCCACTGCTTCACCTCATCACCCGAGTAGACCTGATGCAACTGCCAGACCGGGCACTTGTCCGGATCACCCGGATCGGTACGCCGTACCCGGGCCGGATCGGTGGGCATGGTACGCAGCTTCTTCTCTACCTCAGCCGGCTCTTCGCGCAGGCTGATGGTATTGCCATAGGACTTGGACATCTTCTGGCCATCCAGCCCCGGCATCTTCGAGGCCGGTGTCAGCAACGGCTGCGGTTCTGGCAGGATGATCTTGCCGCCGCCCTCGAGATAACCAAACAGCCGTTCGCGGTCGCCGAGGGTGACATTCTGCTGGCTCTCCAGCAACGCACGTGCGGTGGCGAGCGCCGCAACATCACCCTGCTCCTGATAACGTTTGCGCAGTTCGCTGTAGAGCTTGGCGTTTTTCTTGCCCATTTTGCGTGCGGCGGCCTCGGCCTTCTCAACAAAATCGACTTCGCGGCCATAGAGGTGGTTAAAACGGCGCGCCACTTCACGGGTCAGTTCGATATGCGAGACTTGATCTTCACCGACGGGCACCAAACCGGCTTTGTAGATAAGGATGTCGGCACTCTGCAACAGCGGATAACCGAGAAAACCGTAGGTGGCCAGATCCTTCTCTTTGAGTTTTTCCTGCTGATCCTTGTAGGTAGGCACCCGCTCCAGCCACCCCAGCGGCGTGATCATGCTCAGCAGCAGATGCAACTCGGCATGTTCCGGCACCCGCGACTGGATAAAGATCTTGGCCGAGCCAGGATTAACCCCGGCGGCCAGCCAGTCGATGATCATCTCCCAGACACTATTGGCGATGCCACCGACATTGTCGTATTCGGTGGTCAGCGCGTGCCAGTCAGCGGCAAAAAAGAAGCACTCATACTGGTGCTGCAATTTGACCCAATTTTTAAGCACACCATGATAGTGGCCGAGATGGAGTCTGCCGGTGGCACGCATGCCCGAGAGCACACGTTGATGTTGATGTTGAACTGGAACCGTATTCACGCGACAACCTTTCCTAAAAGATTCATATGTTAAAGAGACTGTAGATCAGATTCAGCAGAGCGCCCATGGGCGGGTTCATGATGCTCGACAAGATGCCTGTCGCCAGCAACCCCAGCAGAATAAAAAAGCCATAGGACTCAAGCTTGTCAAACTTGTAAGAGAGCGGACCGGGCAGTAGACCCGAGACAACCCGACCACCATCAAGCGGTGGCAGCGGCAGCAGGTTTAAAACCATCAACGCAATATTGATAAAAATCCCGGCGCTGCCCATATAGATCAACGGCTGACCGACAAAAGGCATGGTGGCGATAGTCATCATGCCGATCTTGACCACCACCGCCCAGATCAATGCCATCAATAGATTGGCAATCGGCCCTGCCAGGGCGACCAGCACCATGTCACGTTTGGGGTTGCGCAGGTTACGCCAGGTGACCGGCACCGGCTTGGCCCAACCGAAGATAAAACCACCCAGCATCAACAGCATGACGGGCACCACCACAGTACCGATGGGGTCGATGTGTTTGAGCGGGTTTAAGGTCAGCCGTCCCAACATCATCGCAGTTGGATCACCGAGCCGTTTGGCCACCCAGCCGTGGGCCACTTCATGTACCGTAATCGCAAACAATACCGGCAGGGACCAGACCACTACCTTCTGTATCAAACTCAATTCATTCATCGGCGGAGTATAACCCTTTTCCCAAAAGCAGCCATTACCTAATTGATTTAACGCAAGTTATGCCAACTTCTTAATATTTGACATTAACCTTCAGAGAGGACTAACGCAGCTGCTCAACACCACCCTTCCCTTGACGCATCACCTCTGGCATTTCACCCGTCAGATCGACTACGGTGGTGGCCTCCAGACCACAAAAGCCACCATCAATAATCAGCTGTACCTGATTACCAATGGTATCGCGTATCTCATACGGATCACTAATGGACTGGCCATCGCCCGGCAATAGCAAGGTGGTACTGAGGATCGGTTCCCCCAACTCCGCCAGCAGCGCCTGGCAGATGGCGTTATCCGGCACCCGCACCCCCACCGTCTTACGTTTGGGGTGCAGCAACCGTTTGGGCACAATCTTCATGGCGGGCAAAATAAAGGTATAAGGGCCAGGGGTGAGGTTTTTGATAAGCCGGTAAGCTACATTATCGATGTTGGCGTAGGTGGCCATCTCCGCCATATCGCGACACATCAGGGTGAAGTAGTGTTTGTCATCCACCTGACGGATACGGCGCATCTGCTCCAGCGCATCCTTGTCACCAATATGGCATCCCAGCGCATAACAGGAGTCAGTGGGGTAGACAATCACCCCGCCCGCCCGCAGCAGATCGACCGCGCCGCGAATCAGGCGCTGCTGAGGGTTATCCGGGTGGATCTGAAACAGTGGACTCACGGCAACAGATCTTTATCCACGGCGGTCCAACCCTGCCAGACCGGCACCAACCCTTTGGGCAACGCGCCGATTCTTCCCATGCCCAGCCAAGTCTGGCTCGGGCCATGGTAGTCGGAACCCACCGAGGCCTGTAGATCGTGACGTCTGGCGTAGTCAGCCATATTGTGATTCTCCTGCACCCCCTGGCTGCCGGAGATCACCTCAAACCCCTGCCCGCCCAGCGCCTTGAAATCCTCAATCAGTGCCCGCAGTTTGCCCGCTGAAAGTTTATAACGGGCCGGATGGGCGATCACCGCCACGCCGCCTGCGCTCAGGATCCAGCCCAGCGCCTCCTCCAGGGTGCACCAGTCACAGGCGACATAGGCGGGTTTGCCGGTCCCCAGATAACGATCAAAGGCCGCCTGGAACGACTTGACCCGCCCCGACTCAACCAGAAATTTGGCAAAATGGGTGCGGCTGAGGATCTGGCCGTTGGCATAGGCCTGCGCGCCAGACAAGGAATCCTCAATGCCCGCCTTGGCCAGCCGCTCCGCCATCGCTTCACCACGCCCCTGACGCATCTGCCGCAACCCTGCCAGACCCAGTTGCAGCGCCTCATTACTCGGGTCGAAATTAAGTCCCACGATATGGATCAGATATTTCTGCCAGGTCACCGAAATCTCAACACCGCTGACAAATTCAATGCCGAGCTTCTCCGCCTCGGCCGCCGCCTCCACCAGCCCATCGGTAACATCATGGTCAGTCAGCGCCATCACCTGCACCCCCTGGCGGGCGGCGTGCTGCACCAGCTCAGTGGGCGACAACTCGCCATCCGAGCAGGTGGAGTGACAATGGAGATCATAATTTCTCTCTGTGACGGAATTCATTGGCTCACCATCTGTTAAAAGCGCAATCGCTAAACCGCCTATGATAGAATTTTCGCCCTTATAACGCGAGCTGCCGTTTCCACATGCTCGCCAAACCAGCAGGTGCTGCATGAAACTTCTGTATGACTTCTTTCCGATCCTGCTCTTTTTTGTCGCCTACAAAATTTTTGATATCTACGTTGCCACCGCCGTCGCCATTGTTGCCTCATTTATTCAGGTAGGTTGGTTCTGGCTTCAGTATCGTCGTGTCGAGAAGATGCATGTCATCACCCTGCTGATGATCACTGTGCTGGGCGGCGCCACACTGATTTTTCATGATGATACCTTCATCAAATGGAAGGTCTCTGTTGTCAACTGGCTATTTGGTATTGTCTTTCTCGGCAGCCAGTTCATCGGTAAAAAACCTGTCATTCAACGCATAATGGAGGCCTCGGTAGAGCTGCCACAAAAGATCTGGACGCGACTCAATCTTGTCTGGGCGCTCTTTTTCATCTCCACCGGCTTCCTGAATCTCTATGTCGCTTACAACTACGATCTCGATACCTGGGTCAATTTCAAGATGTTTGGCATGCTCGGCCTGACCTTCCTCTTCATTCTCGCCCAGGCCCTGTTTATTGGTCGCTATGTCAAAGACTCCGATCAGATTGAATCACCCAGCACACAACTGCCGGACAAAACAGATAAAAAAGAGGATTGAAAATGCTCTACACCATCGTAGGCGAAGATAGTGACAACAGCCTGGAAAAGCGGCTGGCGGCACGTCCCGCACATCTTGACAGGCTTACTACCCTGCGTGATCAGGGGCGACTGATTCTGGCGGGTCCGTTCCCCGCCATTGACACCGTTGATCCCGGCCCAGCAGGCTTCAGCGGCAGCCTTATCGTGGCTGAGTTTGAGTCACTCGAAGCAGCACAGCAGTGGGCCGATGCCGACCCCTATGTCAACATCGGCGTCTATGCCAAAGTAACCGTCAAACCCTTTAAGAAGGTTCTCCCCTAGATGAGCAGCAAACGTATTGAGATGATCCGCCAGCAGCTCGAACAGACACTGGCGCCGCAGTCGCTTGAGATCATCGACGACAGCCATAAACATGTCGGCCACAGCGGCGCAGGTGGCATGGGCCACTTCACCGTCAACATCTGCGCTACGGCCTTTGAAGGTAAAACCCCGCTCCAGCGCCACCGCCTGGTCTATGAGGCGCTGGCCGAGCTGATGCAAAGCGAAATCCACGCCCTCAGTATCCAGGCATCTACCCCCAAGTAGTCAGCGCGGTAAAGATAGTGTTAGATTAATCCACAAAATTGATGCAGCACCCCAACACGGAGCGAGTTATGTCCAGAAGATCACTAGCCATGCCAGTTGCAGCACTCTGCCTTGCAGGCTCTGCCCTACTTGTAAGCACCACAACCATGGCGCAAGAGAAAGAAAAAGCTGCGGTAGCCATCATTAATGGTACGACAATCACCCAGGACCAGCTCATTGGTTATGCCCGGGTCAACGCGCCACAGGCCGACCTGCAAGATCAGGCTGTGCGTACCCAGTTGCTCCAGACCTTTATTGGTCGCGAATTGATGTACCAGGAGTCACTCAAACAAAAGGTCGATCAACAGCCTGCAGTACAGGCGGTATTGGAAGAAGCCCGTCACTCAGTGCTGGCACAGGCCTATGCCTCGCAGCTACTGCGTGACAAGCCGGTCACTGAGGCGATTGCCCGCGATATCTACAACAAACAGATCAGCACCCAAACCGGCGCGGAATATGAGACCCGCCACATCCTGGTGCCAAACGAGGATGACGCCAAAGCGGCGATCGTCAGGCTCAACAAAGGTGAGCCGTTTGCAAAGGTCGCCCAGTCGGTATCCAAGGACAGCAGTGCCTCCCGGGGGGGCGATCTAGGCTGGATCAGACCAGAAAAAATGCCCAGCACCTTTGGCAACGCCTTAACCAGCCTCAAGCCCGGCAAATACACCACCACCCCGATCAAGACCGACTATGGCTGGCATGTGATCTATGTCGTGGCCAATCGGCCGGTCCAGCCGCCCACCTTTGAGGCGGTACGCGACCAGCTGATAAAGGCATTACAGGATCAAACTATCAGCCAGCGCCTTGGCGAACTGCAAAAAAGCGCCAAGATCGAATTTATCCAAAAATAGTTTCACTCACCAAACCTATGCTGCTGCCCGTCAGTGGCATGGATATTAAATAACGTCGCGTTCCCGCCAAACCGTAAAGCGGGAACGCAACCCTTGCCCAGCCAGACAAAACAGCAATAACCCGCTATTCCCACCGTAAAGTGGCTAACCCCGAGCAGCATCACAGCCTTCATGTATAATTCGCGGCCAAGCTCCCTGAGTTCCGATCCGAATTTTTAATGAAAGGTTAACCGTGTCCAATACCTCACTCTCCCCCACCCTCGAACTCACCATCGATCTCATCAGCCGTGCCTCAGTCACGCCGCAGGATGTCGGATGCCAACAGCTAATGTGTGACCGTCTGGCAGCCATCGGCTTCAACATCGAGCCACTGCGCTTTGCCGATGTCGATAACTTTTGGGCGCGCCGTGGCACAACAGGGCCGCTGCTCTGTTTTGCCGGCCATACCGATGTGGTGCCTACCGGGCCAGTGGAGCAGTGGCATACCCCCCCTTTCCAGCCACAGATACGCGATGGCCTGCTCTATGGCCGTGGCGCAGCAGACATGAAGGGCAGCCTGGCGGCAATGGTGACGGCCTGCGAACGCTTTGTTGCCAAACACCCGAACCACAAGGGTTCAATTGCATTTTTGATCACCAGCGACGAAGAGGGGCCGAGCATCAACGGCACAGTCAAGGTAGTGCAGCATCTGGAGGCGCGTAACGAGAAGATGGATTGGTGCCTGGTCGGCGAACCGACCAGCAGCAATGTTGTCGGTGACGTGATCAAAAATGGCCGCCGTGGTTCACTCAACGCCATACTCAAGGTACGTGGTGTACAGGGGCATATCGCCTATCCGCAGCTGGCGAAAAACCCAATCCATCTGGCGGCACCGGCACTCACGGCACTGACGGCCATCGAATGGGATCGTGGCAATGAGTTCTTTCCACCCACCTCGTTCCAGATCTCCAACATCAAGGGCGGCACGGGTGCCACCAACGTCATCCCCGGCGAGCTGGAGGTGGTTTTTAATTTCCGCTTCTCCACCGAATCAACCGAGGCAGGGCTGCGCCAGCGTGTGCATGAGGTACTTGATCACCACAAGCTCGACTACACTATCGACTGGGCGCTCTCCGGCAACCCCTTTCTCACCGCCAAAGGCGAATTGGTCGAAGCGACCCAGAAAGTGATTCGTAGCGTGGTGGGTATCGAGACAGAACTCTCCACCAGCGGTGGCACCTCAGATGGCCGTTTTATCGCACCTACTGGCGCGCAGGTGCTGGAGCTGGGGCCACTCAACGCCACCATTCACAAACTCAACGAGTGTGTAGCGGTTGAGGATCTTGATACGCTGTCCGCTATATATGAGCAGCTTCTAGAGAATTTGCTGGCAAGGTAATTATCCAGGGCAAACATCCCCTAGCCATAAGGAAACAGAGCGTGAGTGACCAGCCAACCGACAAACGACGCTTCAGCCGCATCCCTTTTGATGCCAATGTGCTGATTAGCCATAATGGCAAAGAGTGGCGCTCCAAGCTGCTTGATATCTCGCTTAAGGGGTTGATGATAGAGACGCCAAAAGAGCTGGATGCAGTGATGGGCGAGCAATTCCATTTAGAGGTGATCTTTACCAACAGCGGCAGCCTCATCAGCGGCAACATTAGTGTTGCACATATTGGCGACTCTTATATTGGTTGCGAAATAAGGCAGATAGATATTGAAAGCGCTAGCCATCTACGCCGTCTGGTGGAGCTAAACATAGGCGACCAGGATCTGCTTGAGCGTGAACTGACAGAACTGAACTGGCGCTAAACAACTAGCCGATGAAACACCAGCTCATCATCGTCCGTCACGCCAAGTCGGCTTGGGATGATACCAGCCTTGATGATTATGACCGCCCGCTCTCACCACGCGGCCTGAACGACATCCCACCTATGGCCCGTTGGCTGGCGACGCACAAATTAGAGATCGACCTGATCCTCAGCTCCAGCGCCAAACGTACCCGCCAAACGGCACAGCTGCTCTGTGAGCATACGGGCCTCAATCCAAAAAAGATCAAATGGCAGGACGCACTCTACCTGGCCGATACCACCACTCTGCTCGAGACCATCGGTCAAGCTCCGGCAAAGATAAAACAGTTGATGCTGATCGGCCACAACCCAGGGCTGGAAGAGTTATTAGTCCATCTCTGTGGCGATAAGCTACCGCTCACCAGCAGTGGCAAACTACTCACCACCGCCACCATTGCCATCGTCGCATTGCCAGACGGCTGGCAGACCATCAAACCCCACTCCTGTCACCTTGTTAAACTGATGCGGCCCAAAGAACTTACACAGCAGTAATCGGCTCGTTGCCCCTGCTGCCCGGCAAAAGCCGTTATACTTTTATCACTCTTTAAACCAATGCTTTGCAGGACTACAACATGCCTCATCAGAAGAAGCTTCCCGAATTTGTTGCGGCGCTTGACCTCGGCTCCAACAGCTTTCACATGATTGTGGCGCGCATTCAGGATGGCCAACTGCACGTCGTTGACCGAATGCGCGAAATGGTACGCCTTGCCGACGGGCTGGATGAGAACCACTCGATCCGTCCCGCCGTACAACAGACCGCGCTTGATTGTTTGCAACGTTTTGGCCAGCGACTCAAAGAGCTGCCACTGGGCGCCGTGCGTGCCGTGGGCACCAATACCCTGCGCAATGCCACCAACTCAATTGATTTTTTAAGCCAGGCTGAACAGGCATTAGGTCACCCCATCGACATCATCGCCGGGATCGAAGAGGCGCGATTGATCTACCTCGGCGTCTCACACAGCTTGGCCACCACCCTGCAAAAACGGCTAGTGATGGATATCGGCGGCAGCAGCACCGAGCTGATCGTCGGCGAGAGCTTCTCCCCCGACTACATGGAGAGCATGGAGATGGGCTGCGTCACCATGACGCAACGCTTTTTTGACGATGGCAAAATCACCTCTGGCAATATCAAAAAAGCACTGTTACATGCCCGTATGGAGCTTGAACCGCACCTCAGCACCTACCAGAAATGGGGCTGGCAACGGGCGATCGGCGCCTCCGGCACCATCCGCGCCGTACGTAACGTAGTCGTCAAGGCCGGCTGGTGCAAAGGCGGCATCACCCGCGCAGCGTTAAAACACCTGATTGATGCACTTGAAGAGGGCGGCAAGATCAGCGACATCAAGCTTGATGGCCTGAGCTCTGAACGCGCCCCTGTTTTTGTGGGCGGCGTCATCATCCTGCTCGCCACCTTTGAAGCGCTCGACATTGAAGAGATGAGTGTCTCCGACGGCGCCCTGCGTGAAGGGCTGCTCTACGACTTGCTCGGACGACTGCAACACGAAGATGTGCGCAGCCAGAGTGTCGAACACCTGACCCGCCGTTACCACGTCGACACCGCCCATGCTGAACGGGTACGACAGTGCGCCCAATACTGTTTCCAGCAGGTGGCAAGCACCTGGGGCTTTGACGACGAAGATGAAAACCAGTGGCTAAACTGGGCCGCCACCCTGCATGAAACCGGTCTCGCCATTGCCCACAGCAGTCACCATCAACACGCCGCCTACATCCTTGCCAACTCTGACCTGCCCGGTTTCACTCAGCAGGAGCAGAGAATATTAGCCACACTGGTCCGCAGCCATCGCCGCAAATTCCCAGTCAAGAGCTTTAAAGAGCTACCCAAACAGTGGCAGCGCCAGGCCAAAGAGCTCGCCATCCTGCTACGTATCGCCTGCATCCTCAACCGCAGCCGCAGCACCGCACCGCTACCACCGTTCCAGCTCACCGCCGACAACCATAACTTGCATCTGAAGTTTCCAGAGGGGTGGTTAAACGAACGTCCACTCACCCAGGGCGATCTGGAACAGGAGCAAAACTATCTGGAACCGGTCGGCTATCTACTCAGTTTTGAGTGAGTGGGAGCACCTGAAGAGTGATCTCTGTTAATTCAGAGCTTCACTCTACCCTTGATATGAATAAACAGCTGCAGATCACAACAAAGAGATCCCTTTAATCTCTCCCGCCAGACTGCCCAGAGGCAATACCTTGATCACCCCACCATGTTTGATCGCCTCTTTTGGCATACCAAATACCACACAACTGGCCTCATCCTGGGCAATGGTCAGCGCCCCTTTATTACGCAGCTCCAACATGCCTGCGGCGCCATCATCGCCCATGCCCGTCATGATGATGCCCACGGCATTGTTTCCCGCGCATTGAGCCACAGAACGAAACAGCACATCGACAGATGGTTTATGACGGTTGACCGGCGGCCCATCCAGTACCTCTACCTGATACTGGGCGCCGTTACGACGCAGCAGCATATGGCGACCACCCGGGGCGATCAACGCACGACCCGGAATAACCCGATCGCCGGTCTTCGCCTCCAGCACCTCCACCTCACAAATGCCATTCAGCCGCTGCGCAAAAGCCGCGGTGAACTTCTCCGGCATATGCTGCACGATAACGATACCAACGGTGGTACGCGGCAGCGCCGTTAATACCCGCTCCAGCGCCTGAGTACCCCCAGTGGAGGCGCCGATGGCCACTACCTTGTCAGTAGTCTGGACCATAGCGTGTCCGACGCTGGCCGCCAATACCGCATCGGCGGTAAATTTCGGTTGCACCAACGGAGCGGCCGCGACCGTACGTTGTGGCCGCGCGTGCCCCGCCGCCTTAACCACACGCACAAACTCCAGAGCCGACTCCTGCAAAAAATTCTTCAGCCCAATTTTTGGCTTGGCAACAATATCCACGGCCCCCGCCGCCAACGCCTGCATAGTGGTCTCGGCGCCGCGATCAGTCAGCGTCGAACAGATCACCACTGGCGTTGGCCGCTCCGCCATCAGTTTCTTCAGAAAGGTGATGCCATCCATACGCGGCATCTCAACATCCAGCACAATCACATCGGGCCACTGTCGACTCATCTTCTCCATGGCGAAGATCGGATCAGCGGCCACACCAATCACCTCTATTCCTGGATCGTGAGAGAGAATATCGGTCAGTACCTGCCGCACCACCGCCGAGTCATCTACGATCAATACACGAACTCGACTCATTTCACGCCCCTTGCATCCATATTAAGAACGCCACGCACATTACGCGACCAGACATCGCCACTCCACAGCTCAAATGCCAGCTGGCGATAACCCATACCACCCAGAGACTCCGCCTTAATGGTCAATCCATGCTCCTGCACCAGCCGCCGCGCCGCCAGCACATTGCGCTCTGCTATATTCTCAGCCATGGCTTTACGGCCCAATGATTCCATCATGCTACCACCGCCAAAAATCTTCACCTCATACTCTTTAACCTTGCTTTTATGCGCAGCAATCTCCTGCATGAACATCGCCACCGCCTCATCACCATATTTGCCATTGAGCTGATCTTTATCAGGAGAGTTGCGACTCGGTAGCATGTAGTGACACATACCACCAATATGGCGTTGCGGATGCCAGAAAGTGATGGAAACACACGACCCCAGCAGGGTACGGATGCGGGTATGACTGTCGCCAAAATAGAATTTCCCTGGTTGTAGATAGACATCCACAACAAATGCGGGAGCATCAGCGTTCATGGCTTTCGGTAGATCGAAGGTTTGACCATCTGCAATGTCTCATTAATACCATTAAGACTCTCCGAATGGCTAATGATGAAATAACCACCACTGCGCAACGAAGTAAGTAACCGTTGCACTACCTGCCGTTTGGTCTCGGTATTAAAATAGATCATCACATTACGTAAAAATATAACATCAAACAGCCCCAGATCAGGCAGAGACTGATTAAGATTGACCTGAGCAAACTTCACCTTGCAGCGTAATTCGCGCGACACCAGAAAGGTGCCATCATTCGCCCCGGTCCCTTTGAGGCAGTAACGACTCAGATAACTTTTAGGAATATCGCGACCACGCTCCATCACATAATGGCCACTCTGGGCGCGCTCCAGCACCCGCATACTGATGTCGGACCCAAACACCTCCCAGGAGAGGCCATTCAATGCATCATCCAGTACCATGGCAATTGTATAAGGCTCTTCACCACTGGAACTGGCGCCGCTCCAGATGCGTATCGGACGGTTCACAGGCAGTTGCGGCAGGATAGTATTGCGCAGAAATTCAAAATGTTTAGGTTCACGAAAAAAATAGGTCTCGTTGGTAGTCAGTAGATCGATAGCCACTTGTAACTCACTGCTCTTTTTATCCTTGATTACCTGAAAATATTCGCCATAGCTGTCACACCCATGCGCCTGCACCCGTTTTGCAAGACGGCCGCTCACCAGCATCTTCTTCGCATCTGACATGGTGATTCCTGCCGCATCAAAGATAAAACGCTGAAACTGTTGGAACTCCTGGTCGGATAAGGGCTTTACATCCATAGCGTTTTAAACATCCTTAATGGGCACAGCTTTATATGAGTACAGTGAGCAACAACCTTCAATCCCGTGCAGAGAAAATAAATCTGTTTGTCCTGAGCCTATCGAAAGATAGGTGGATTTTCAGTTGACTCTCTCTTGCCATCTATCCTGTACGTATCGAAGGGTTGCCCATTACGAATTACATAGAACTGGATTTTTTCAAAAACCATTTACCGCCATCTGCGCACCACCCACGACGGAACCTAACACTGCCATCTCATCTATCGACAATACAGAGTCAACATTCAGGATAATGACAAACTTATTATTCACCTTGCCCATACCGGTGATAAAATCGGCGCGAATCTTAGCGCCGAAGCCAGGGGCAGGTTCGATCTCGGCGGTGGGAATCTCCAGCACCTCCGACACCGAATCTACTACCACGCCAACATCGTGTTTTTCACCTTCGGCTTCCACTTCGATGATGACAATGCAGCTTCTGCGCGTAATCACCGCTTGAATCCGACCAAAACGCGCCGCGAGGTCGATTACCGGCACTACCGCGCCACGCAGATTGATCACACCACGAATGAACTTCGACATCATCGGTACAGGGGTAAGATTGCCGTATTCGATGATCTCCTTAGTGTGCAGAATGCCAACGGCGAACATCTCCCCGCCCAGCAGAAAGGTGAGATACTTCTGCTCTTCTGTGATCTCTACGGCATGAACAGCGCTGGCATTAACGAGTGAACCCATGATTCTCTCCTTGATTAAAAGCGCACGAAGTCGCTTTCGGATACCGGGGCTGTAGCGGTTGCAACTAAAGCAGTTTTGGCCGATCTATGTGTAGTAGCTTTGGCGACGGTTTTCACCACTGACAGTTGTGCCAAATCGGTAGCGACTTCAACCTTGAAAAAGCTCATCGCCTGCTGCAACTTCTCAGCCTGGCCGCTCATCTCCTCTGAGGTGGCAGCCAGCTCTTCGCTACTGGCCGCATTCTGCTGCGTGATCTGATTAAGTTGCGCCATGGAGGTATTGATCTGACCTGCACCACTGCTCTGTTCGCTTGAGGCTGCCGCAATCTCCTGCACCAGATCAGAGGTCTTCTGGATTGATGGGACCATCTCATCCAGCAGTTTGCCAGCCTCCTCCGCCATACCGACACTGCTTGAAGCCAGGGAGCCGATCTCGCGCGCCGCCACCTGGCTACGTTCGGCCAGCTTACGCACCTCTGCCGCTACTACCGCGAAACCTTTGCCGTGCTCACCGGCACGAGCCGCTTCTATTGCGGCGTTCAATGCAAGCAGGTTGGTCTGATACGCGATGTCATCGATGATGCCGATCTTATCGGCGATACTCTTCATCGCAACAACCGTCTCCTTTACCGCTGCACCGCCTTCCACCGCCTCCTTAGCGGCCTTGATAGCCATACCGTCGGTGACTTTGGCGTTCTCAGTATTCTGGTTGATGGAGGCGGACATCTGTTCTATGGAAGCACTGGTCTCTTCCACACTAGCCGCTTGCTCAGAGGAGGCCTGCGACAAAGATTGCGCCGTAGCAGAGACCTCCTCGGAGGCACTGGAGATGTTGTCAGAGGCACTACGTACCTCGGCAACGATCTTGGCCAACGAATCTACCGTACCATTGATGCCGTCTTTGGTCTGCCCGAACAGACCAGGGTAGTCCTGAGTGATTCTCTGTGTGAGATCGCCCATCGACAGGGCGATAGCTACACGCATCACATCGTTCAAACCGGTGTTGGTCAAGTCAGAGAGTTGGTTAAGCAACTCAGACAAACGTTTGGCATAACCCTGCTTACCTGACATATCCATCTTAATGCTGAAATCGCCATTGTCAGCAGCCGCAAGGACAATGGCATCAATCTCGCCAACAACCTTGGTCAACGAATCCACAGTGCTATTGACGCCGTCCTTGGTCTGTCCGAACACACCGAAACAGTCAGCGGTGATCTTCTGCGAGAGGTCACCCGATGCCAAGGCGGTTGTCACGCGTAATACATCTTTCAAACTGCCATCGGTGGCCTCCATCAGTTGGTTGATACCTGTCCCCATCTGCTCAAATAAACCGGCTTTGCCTGCCATATTTATACGATTACTGAAATCGCCTTTGGCCGCGCTCTGCACGATAGGAGCAATTTCAGTGAGACTAACCTCACTGGTTTGCGTGAGTTTATTCATGCCTTCGCCCAGTTGTTTGAAGAAGCCGGTTTTTCCTGTCATATCCATGCGTCTACTGAAGTCACCCAATACCCCACCCTCCACGATAGCAGCTATCTCCTTCTCCGCTTCGACTTCTGCGGTGCGGTCTTTCCATTCAACTACGGAGCCGAGACGCTGGCCTTTATCGCTCATAACCGGGTTAGCGGCAAGGGCGAAAGTACGCCCGCCCATCATGATTTCTGTACGGAACGTGGTAGTAAACGTGGCAAGCAAATTTTTCTGGTGCGATGGATTCTTGTGGAAGCTATCGATACTTCCTCCTCTTAAACCAGTTGCGCTGAAGTTAGGCAGATCTTTACGGATATCGCTCTCTGCCTCCACAAACATTTTCTCAACCGAGCTGTTCATATATATGACGTTGCGATCGTTGTCAGCGATCATCACGCCCGTAGATACATTGTCCAGACCGATTTTGATGCGTGTCGCCTCATCCGCGACGCGCTTGGCATCGGATATCTCAAAGCCCATGCGAATCTGCAAGGACTTCGTGGCATACAGCAGCTTGCCGACCTCGTCGTCACGTTCCACTTCGATTTTATTGGTATAACGCCCTTGGGCAAGGTCGTTAATCTGGCTGCTGGCCAACTGTATTGTGTTGACCATGCCCCGGATCAGCCCCATACCAACCCAGGCAAGTATTGCGATTCCAAGTAAAGTGGTGACGGCTATCAGGTTGCGCAAGCCTTCGTCCTGATTGTTATAAAAATCCAGTGCACCAACAATTACCGGCAACCCCACCCCTATCGCCACCATAAACTGTATGCGTGCCTTGATAGATGCGTTCTGCAACCAGTGGAACCGGTCCCGCACTCCTGCCTTTACTACCCTGCCCTCCCGGACGCGCAGATTGCCTTGTTTTCCTTCTTTGAATAATTGATAGATCGGCACAATCGCCTCGATCTGCGCACGTGTAGGTTTGCTGCGCACTGACAGGTAACCCACTACCGAACCACCCTCTCTGATCGGTGTGGCATTTGCCACTACCCAGTAGTAATCTCCATTTTTGCAGCGGTTCTTCACCATTCCCGTCCATGGCTTGCCTGCCTTGAACGTATTCCACAAATCGGCAAACGCCGCTTCCGGCATATCCGGGTGGCGCACGATATTATGCGGTTGCCCGATTAACTCCGTCTCGGTAAAACCGCTAATGCGCTTAAAGTCTTCATTAATATAGGTGATGTTTCCTCTCTCGTCGGTCTTGGAAACAATTGAATCACTGTCTAACAACACATACTCGTTGCTGGTAACTGGCATATTGGTACGCATTTCGGGGCCGACTTTCATGAATATTAATTACATTAATTTGCGGTACATACTCCAGAGGCAAGGTAACCATATTACCTCGCCCTATTTCAGTGACCGTCCCTCCCATCGCCGTTGCCTATTAAATCAGCAACGGCTCACTCACAGTCAAAGTGATTTCACCAACCCCCAAAATGGCCGGAACCATAGACACCATCGACTCACTTGAAAAAATATTGAATAAAATTTAATTGCTCAGCATGCGAGAAAATATAAAAAATTTATTTGAACATGCATTTTTTGAAACTTCATAAACCCTCATCCAGCTAGAATTTTTTCTCCGCTTTCCAGGGCTTCCGGGGTGGGGTTATTAACACTCGTGAGCACCGCCATTTCATCCACTGATAACACCTTGTCAACATCCAGAATTATGACAAATATGCCATTCACCTTACCCATTCCCCGAATAAAATCTGAGCGAACCTGGGTACCGAAATTGGGTGATGGTTCAATCTCGGCCGCAGGGATATCCAGCACCTCAGAGACGGCGTCGACCACTACGCCGACATCATGTTTCTCGCCCCCAGTTACCACTTCAATGATAACAATACAGGTACGGCGTGTAGTCAATGCGGCAGTGCAGCCAAAGCGAGTGGCCAGATCAACCACCGGCACTGCCGCGCCACGCAGATTGATCACACCACGGATGAAACCAGACATCATCGGCACGGCGGTGACACCGCCGTATTCAATTATCTCCTTAATGTTGAGGATGCCGATCGCATACATCTCACTGCCCAAATTGAAGGTGAGATATTGGTTCTCATCCTCGCTTGGCTCTGCTCCAGCCGAGACGCCCACGCCATTTTTTTGCTGTTGAGGATTAGCTATCATGCTCACTCTCCGACTCAGAATTTAACGAAGGAGGTTTCATCCACCGCCGCGCCAGAAGTCACTTTCAAAGACGGTGACTTAAAGCCACTGTTGCTCTCTGATTTCTGTACTATCTTGGCCACTGAACGTTCAGAATGTTTCATGTTGATCTTGAAGAACTGCATCAGTTGCTGCAACGTTTCGGCCTGGCCACTCATCTCCTCAGAGGTGGCTGCCAACTCTTCCGAGGCGGAGGCGTTCTGTTGAGTAATCTGACCGAGCTGGTTCATGGCGGTATTGATCTGACCGGCGCCGCTGCTCTGCTCGCTGGA
>CAMTXZ010000142.1:0-1249 GCA_947085765.1 uncultured Chromatiaceae bacterium
CCGTGAATCAGTTGCTGAAAGGCATGCTGCAGCTCGTCATAACTCAACGTCTCCGGCTCGCCGAGTAGAATCGCCACCTCTGGAGGCAGCTTGGTACGCTGCTCCACTGTATGCTCAATTGCCTTCACCACATCGTCCAGATGGAGAAAGGCTTGGCCGTGCGAGGTCTCACCGGAATAGAGGTGGCTGGCGAGCTGCCGTTCGTAGATGCGTTGCATCTGGTGCGCAAGTGGCGGCGAATGACAGACATCATCGTAGACCCCAGCGAAGCGAAGCAGCACGGCAGGAATCGCACCGCGCTCCGCACGGATGAGCGCCTCGGTGCGCACCTTTGACTCCGGATAGGCCCAGGTCGGGCCGATCGGTGACTCTTCGGTGATGAGTTGCCCCAGCTCACCCGGCTGGTGTACGAGCATGGTGCTGGAAAAAATGAACTGCTCAACCTCAAAACCGTCGCGCAATCCATGCAGCAGGCGTTTTGTCCCTTCAACCGTAATTGCATCGTATTTTGGATTGGGCTTGCCGAGAAAATCATAATAAGCGGCCAGATGCACCACAGTGGCGATCTTTGTTCCGTGGTGTTCGCACAGAATGCGTAACCCTTCACGCATGCTATCGTCGGAGGTGATATCCACAGGTATATGCGTGCAGCCCGGCGGTGGCGGAGCCGGTGCATTGCGATCAAAGCCCACAACGTTGTCAAAGCGCTTGCTCAGCTGCTCCATTATCGCGGTGCCGATGCGTCCATTTGAACCAGTGATGAGGACGATGTCGTCTTTGAATTCCACGGTTGCTACTCCTTTAAGTATCTTATATTTTCCATAACCTTCACTGTCGCCATTCGCCTCGCACAAGCTATTCAGGAGTGATAGGGGCGCGTGCCAAATTTGTCATTTTTCAGTGCGGCATTAGCTCTGTCTGAAAAAAATTGAATGCACCCTCCCCTTGTCAGGGAGGTTGATGATTCACGTGTGATATCCCCAATAGATTAACTTGCAGGCCTTCTATCTAGTTACTCTGATCTTCAGACAGAATTTATGGTCTGGCATCGAAATAAGTGTGCAGCTCTACTTCTGTTGGTTGTTTTCGGAATACCACATCTTCATCTACGACCAGATTTGGTGAGTGCCTGATGCTAAATTTACTGACAAGATCAGGGCACTCTTCTACGAAACATACACGATACGGGATATGTATGGATTCGAGTTGTTTTTCAAGGTTTTTACGATGTGTGCAATCTTTTGTTGCA
>CAMTXZ010000143.1:0-39380 GCA_947085765.1 uncultured Chromatiaceae bacterium
AGATACCAAGGCCATCACCCCAATGGACAAATAGTGACATATAAAAAAGCAGAAGGGCCGTGATCTCATCACGGCCCTTCTGCTTACACTACCTTGAGTCTGATTACACCTTGAAGTGGGCAATCAACTGCTGCAACTCACTGGCAAGCTGTGCCAGTTCGTCACTACTGGCGGCAGTCTTTTGCGCCGCAGCGGCAGAGATTCCAGCCAAATCGTTCACACTAACGATGTTTTTATTAACCTCTTCCGATACCGCGCTCTGCTCTTCGGCAGCAGCGGCAATCTGTTCATTCATGGAGACGATGGTACTTACTGCTGTGGTAATGGTCATCAGTGCCTGCTCGGCCTTGGCTGCCTTCTCCATGCTCTCCTGCGCTGCTTCATGGCCACCCGCCATGGTCTTGACAGCATTACTAGCACTGGACTGGAGCCGCTCAACAATCTTGCGAATTTGAAGAGTCGAGTCCTGGGTGCGACTGGCAAGACTGCGCACCTCATCCGCCACCACTGCAAAACCACGCCCCATCTCACCGGCACGGGCCGCCTCGATTGCGGCATTCAGAGCCAACAAATTGGTCTGTTCGGCAATATCACGAATCACCCCCAGAACCGTACCCACACTACCGGTATCTGCTTCAAGGGTGGCAATCACATTGCTGGCGCGCTCTGCCTCCCCGGCTAGGTGTTTCATCGCCTTAATTGATTCACTCACTATGTTACGGCCCTGGGCGGCCACCTCATCCGCCTCTTTGGCAGCATCTGCAGCAGTGGCGGCATTCTTGGCAACATCGTGGGCAGTGGCCGACATCTCATTCACCGCTACCGCCATCTGATTACTTTCATGCTGCTGCTGACTGGCAGCATGGCCGGTCTCTTCAGTCACTGCCGCCAACTTTTTGGCCGAGGCGGCCAACGCCACCGAATTGCGGGAGATCGCCTCCACCTGGTTGCGCAGGCTTTGCACCAGAGTTGCAAGTGCCCCGCCAAACATCCTCAGTTCACTCAGCCCTCTGCTCTCCACATTGATAGTTAGGTCGCCTTTGGCGGTCTGATCCATCTGCTGTAGTAGCACCTTCATCGGGGCAAACAGATGGCGCGACAACAACCAAAGGCTGATGCCGATGCAGACCACCATCAACACCACAAAAGCGGCAAGTATAATGGCGCGGGTCTTTGACAGGTCGGCGTAAAACTGCTGCATATCTTCAAGCATGACCAGCGTGAGCAATGGCTCACCGTCTGACGTTTTCAAAACATGTTCAATCGGCAGGGTGGTAGCGCTCTGCTTTTCAGCCCAACCCTCACTCTGGAAAATTTGCTTACCGCCACTATCAACAATGGTCAGTGGCAGGTTAATTATCTCCGCCACATCAACCAGGTTGTGGGCAGGATTCACCACCAGCTCGATATAACCATTCACTGACAGTCCGCCCAACGGAGTCAACACCGAAAACATGGCCCCCTGTTCAGACATCCAGAGACCACTGACCGCCTTTAAACGCTCAGCACCCTCACGGGGTTTGGCCTTGTCATAGATAGATTTGGGCAGCTCTGATGCTAGCCCCGAAACACCCTCCTGACTCTGCATAACCAGATTTAGATCAACGTCATAAACCCGCAGCTTCTTTACATCCAGGGTGCGTGCCGTCACAAAACGCTGGTGAAACTGTCCATTCAACGCTGTTTGTAACTCGCCCTTAGCCACCTCATCCGAAGGGTCGCGAATAATGGCCGAGAGTGGCGCACTCAACTCACCCTTGGCACCACGCCCCATATCGAGCACATTCACTTCAAGTACATCAATAGACTGCTGGGCCGAAAGCGCAACGATACGAGAGAGCGTCTGCTCCTGAGCACTGAGCGCCGCATCCCGAAACATAACGGCACTGATCACCGACAGGGTGATCGCACAAATCCCCAGAAACGCTAACAACGTAACGCTAAGCTGCTTGATTGAAATTCGGCTGATCGACATGGTTCTATCTTCCTTAAACTCTCATCTCCGAGTATCTCTCCCTTGCAAGGGAGGGAGACTATGCCCCGCTAAGATGCCTACTGGGCAACAGGGAAGCCTTTTGCAAGCCACTCCTCCCAACCACCACGGAACCAATAGATTTTGCTGTAACCAGCCTTGATGGCCACCTCGGCGGCTTTGCCGCTGCGGCCGCACTTAACGCCATTACAGAAGAAGACCACGGGTGCGGCCTTGTTCGGTACAACCTTCGCCAGCGTCTCCGGAGTGGTCTCCGTATCTACCAGATGTTTGGAACCCTCGATAAAACCCTTGCCACGATCACTGCCCTTGCGGGAGTCAATGATCACCAGATCGGGGTGTTTCTCCACCAGCGATATCAGCTGTTCAGCCGAGATCTTGGTCGTGCCGGGAACGGCATCGGGAACATCCTCTGCCGCCTGCACAGAGGCCATCATGGCAACTGAAATAAATAGTGCTGAAATAGTTTTAAACATCGTACTCATTTTTAACTTCTCCTTAACTTTAACAATGATGGACCGAGAAAGACCAATTGTCACAGTCAGATATCGACCTTGTAGATCGAACCTTTAACGCCATCAAAAGGCCATACAGACAAGCGATAAATATTTTATAAAAAGTACGGCAAAGGAGTTTCAACGCAACAGGCCGCCAAACAAAAAGCATCCAGGACCGGCCACGACAAAACAGACAAGCAGTTATCGAGGGCCATTAACGACAGAAATGATACGGTTTTTTATCAGCCGCACATCGTGCTATCTCTTGCCCCCCATCCCCTCAATGACATCCAGCTCTGCCATGCTGAAACCTGCCTGCAAGCGCGCCGCATAATTAAATGGCCCACGCAGATTGCACTGATACTCGTTGAGCAGTTCAATAAAAGTTGCCTGCATATTCAGGCCGCGCTGAGCGCAAAAATAGTTAAACCAGCGTGAACCGATCTCAACATGAGCTATCTCTTCGCGCAGGATGATCTCCAGCACTGCGATGCTCTTTTCATCCCCCACATTCCGCAGTTTGTTAATCATGGCCGGTGTCACGTCAAGGCCACGCGCCTCCAATACCCGTGGCACCAGCGCCATCCGCACCATCGGGTCAAAGGCGGTCTTGACCGCCATATCCCACAGACCGTTGTGGGCAGGCAGGTCACCATAGTTGCAATCAAGCTCGTGCAACCTTTTTTGCAACAAGCCAAAGTGGTGTGCCTCCTCATCGGCGACACGTACCCAGTCGCTGTAGAACTGTGGTGGCAGATCACGAAAGCGGTAGGCCGCATCCCAGGCGAGATCGATGGCATTAAATTCGATATGGGCGATGGCATGCAGCAGCGCCGCACGTCCTTCCGCCGTACCGAGTCGGCGTCTTGGCACGGCGGTTGGAGAGACCAGTTCAGGCCGCGCGGGTCGACCCGGCTCACCCATCGGTTGCGGCGGACTGTTTGCTTGCAACGAGAGTTGGCCATCGCGCCACGCCTGCGCTGTGGCGTGAGTGAGGGTCAATTTATCTGCCACACTGCTGGCGGCCAGACACGCGGCGGCACGATCAAAGAGACTCTCCATCAGCCTGGTTCCTTCTGTTGGTTCGTCTCATGTCCGGCGCGTAAATCAGACAACGCCGCTGCCACCCGTTCGATCAGTTGCGGCCACGGCTCACCCAGCGACTGCCTGAACAGCCGTGCCGTTGGATACCACGGGCTATCATCACGCTCCAGCAGCCAACGCCACTCGGGTGATGAGTAGATCAATATCCAGACCGGCGCAGCCAACGCCCCGGCGAGATGTGCCACTGAGGTATCCACACTGATCACTAGATCAAGATTGGCAATCGCTGCCGCCGTATCATCAAAATTGTGCAACGCTGGCCCCAGATCCACCAAGCCCCACTGCTCAATCAATTCACTGCCCGCCGCCGCCTCTTTTTGCAGACTATATATTGTTACATCGGGAAGCGCGGTCAGCGAAGCAAAGGCCGCTAACGTGGTGGAACGCATACGATTGGCGACATTTTTTGCCGCCCCGGCCCAGACCAGACCAATCTTAAAGTTACCGTTGTTGCTGCTGTTGATGCGAGTACGCCACGCCGCCACACGCTCGGCGTCCGCATGTAAATAAGGCACAGCAGCAGGAATACTCTCCAACGTTGTGCCCATGAGGTGCGGCAGACTCATCAGCGCAATATGAAAATCAAACGACTGCTGTTGCGCCTTGTCGTAATCGCGAACCACCACCTCCAGCCCCGGCATCCGACCAAACAGACCGGCAAGTTCTGCCATGCAGTGAAAGATCACCCGCGCCCCTTGTGCAACCAGCAGTGGCAGATAACGACCAAACTGGATCGTGTCACCAAAACCCTGTTCGGCATAGACCAGGAGGGTGCGGCCGTTGAGTGGTTCGCCCGCCCAGCGCGGCTGAGAAAATTCACCGGGCCACATCTGCCTGAGCCAATCGTCACTATGCTGGCGCCACTCATACTCCTGCCACCCCGAGGTAAACTGCCCCGCCAGCAACAGCAGCAGCGACCGGTTCCAGTGGCCGTTCACCGCATCGGGATTGACCGCAAGCAGTTGCTGGTAACACTGCATCGCCTCGGCATAACGCTCCTGTTCGGCATACAACGCACCAAGACTCAGCAGATAGCTCTCACGCTCTTGTGGCGCCAGCGCCACCAGTTGCTGATAGCAGCGCAACGCCTCATCGAAACGGCGCTGCTCTTTGTGAATGTGACCTAACTCAAAGTAGGCAAGCGCCGCGTTGCCATTCAGCTGCAACGCCCGCTCACACTGCTCGGTTGCCGCCGCATACTCGCCCTTTACCCGCAGCAACCGCGCCAGGCCAATGTGAATCCCGGCATCCTGCTCATCCAACAGCAGCGCAGCACGATAGAGCTTCTCCGCCTCGCCCTGCTCGCCCAGCGCCTCATAGAGATGACCGAGTTGATAGTGACCATCCAGCGCCGCCGGTTTTAAAACAAGGTAGTATTGATAGTGTGGCAGCGCCTCGCGCAAACGGTTTTGCAGCACCAGCAGCCGCGCCAGATTCAGCTGCGCCTGTGGCAGCCGCGCATTAAGCAGCAGCACTCGCCGGAACGCCGCCTCCGCCGCCTCCAGATTGCCCAGCATGCCGGCAATCGCACCCAGATTGAGCCATGCCTCATAATCGGCAGGGGCCTGACGACAGATACGCTCATAGGCCGCTTGAGCCTGCGGCAACTGATTGGCCTGTAACAGCTGCGCCGCCTTCTGCTTGGCTTTAGTAATGGCATGTGGTTTTTTCATAACTACTCTTAACCCAAAAATATTGGTCTATTATGAGTGCTGCGCGGCCTGTTTTGATAGGCGTCAAAAGCACCCGGCCGATACCAAAGATCAATAAACCTAACAAATCCAGCGATAGTAAAACAATGTAATAACCCCGACTCAAAACTTGTACCCGCGGGACAGAAGTTATAAAGTGCGCCACACAAAGGGTGTTCAGCAACACCAGTCAAGTACCGTCTCACAATTCCATTGTGCTACAAACCAACGTTTTATCGTCAACCTTCAGGAGTAATTGCAATGACTGCAAAAAAACCATTTCATCTGATCCCAGCTTTTCTTATCGTCGCCTCGGCACTGACCATCGTTGGTTGCTCAAAATCAGATACCGACAACAGCGCCCATGAAGAGCAATCAAGCTCACTGATCAACGATTTAACTGATACGACAGAACAGGCCACCCAAGACGTAACAACACTGATATCAGAGACAACCGACAGCGTTACTGATGCCGCCAGCAATGCCGCAGCCGATGTTGAAGCGGCGGGCACCAAGGCCGTTGAGAGCGCCACCAGCGCCGTAGAAGAGGGGGCCACAGCGGTCAGCAGCGCCGCCGCCACAGCCACCAAAACAGTCACTGAAAAAGCTGCTTCAGTCACCGCCGACGTCAAAACCAGCGTTAACGAAACCACTGCCAAAGTTGCCGAGACCAGCAGCAGCGCAGCAAAAGTAGTGACAGAAAAGGCCGCCGCAACTAAAACCGCCGTCAGCGATGCTAGCGCCAAGGTTGCCGCAACCGGCAGTAGCGCAGTAGCCGCTGTCACAGAAAAAGCCGCCGATACCAAAACAGCCGTCACCAGCAAAGTGGCTGCCCTGGCGCCTGCCTCCGGCGGCAGTCAGGTGGAGATGTTGGAGCTTGCCAAAAAGAGCGGCTGCCTCGCCTGCCACTCCATCGAGAAAAAGATTGTTGGCCCAGCCTGGCGTGATGTGGCTGCCAAGTATCGCGGCATGAGCGACGCCAAAACCAACATCATCCACAGCATCACCAACGGCAGCACCGGCAAGTGGGGCACCTTTGCCATGCCTGCCAATTCGCCACGTGTCTCAGATGAAGACATCGCCACACTGGCCGGGTTTGTACTCTCACTCAAATAAAACAGCGAATTCAAACTTCACCCCCTCAACACAGATGGGCGCCGCAGGGCGCCCATCTGTGTTTTTGAACGTGAGAATATTTTTTCTCATGAATGTAGCCGCTTCACCATACCGGCGCGCAACGGCTTCAAAACGACGTAGTGTGATAATAAAAGACCTGACCCCCGTTTTTTGCATTCGGCAACGTAATGCGGGCGTGGCATGGCATGGCGGACTCCGGCGGGTTGAGGACGGATAAGGCAAACTAGCAGAGAGTAGCAGGACCTATTAAACCGCGGTCCCCAATGCTGTTTCTTGCGCGTAGAGCAGAGCAGGTCGGCGGTCCACGTTTTCTGTGAAGTCGCAGGGTGGATTCCATGCACCATTGTTGTGGTCGATCAGTCAGTGGTAATGGTGCATAGAAGGCACTCTACATGACTTAGCGTGAGTCTAAATTGAGGTGCGCATTCAAAACCGCCCCCCTTTTTGCGAACGCCCCCATTCATCTTCTCAACCTAAGATGGCTGGTATGTACCAGCCATCCGGTTAAGAGACAATTATTTCACTAGGTATACCATCGCCGCACCACCCACTGTCGTGCCCTGGGCGTTTTGTTGCGCGACCTGAATGAAGAACTGCTCACCCTTTTCGACAATTGCCGGAATAGTTGTCCGCAGTGACAGCGGGTAAATGGTGTTCGGCGACTTCTCTATCTGCACCGTCACCACTGACTCTTTCACCTCTACATAGCGTTTGTCGCCGCGCAGGATGATGTCGCCACCCTTAACTGTCACCTTGCCCAGCTTGCGTACCTTCAAACAGTCGAAGCGCGAGCCTTTTTCCAGCGTCAGCACACCCACGCAGCAACCCAGGCGTGTTTTGACACGGGTACGCTCCAGGAAAACCAGTCCATCGTCGCCACAATCATGCTCATCTCCGTCCTGATTAATCGGCAGCGTTTCAAAGTCCACCAACGGGAAGGCAGTTCCATCGCCATCCAGCGCCAGCAGCAGTGGCATGGCTTTGGGCAGGCGGCTGCGATCAATCACAATGGACATAACACGCTCGGTATTGAACAAATTGCCCGCGATGAATGGGAATGAAAACGAGGCGCTCGCAAACACATCGATGACAGATAAATTTCGTTGTGCAAAATTATTTTTTCGAACAACGATATTTCCAAAAGATAGGTCTGACGTAGCATAGGAGTAGTCGTTGTCGGCCGTGACTTGAGCTAATAGGCAGGGATGCCAGGAGTTACTGGTCTGCCAGCCGTAAAGACTCTCTACCTGTGCGGCCGAGATCGAAAATTTTGCCATAACGGTGGTTCCGGCCGGAATAGACGCGAAGTTGTTGATGATCGACGTTGGACTGACATGCATTGCATCAATAGCAGTCCAATCATTCGGGTAGACAAACTGCAGGCTAACATAGGGGGTTATTCTGAAGTTGACCGCCACGTTTCGTGCGTCACGCGGCCCATTATTGGTTACCCGCACGTAAATATAATTCATCTGTCCGCGCTCAACGTTCTTAGACTGCGACGGATTAGATGGATTAAAAACGTTATCGTCAGTGATTCGCGCAACGATGTCAGAAAAATCCCAGAAGTTACCTGACGTCGAAGGTTCGACACCCGTATCACCGGCCCAGTCCTTAATCATGACATCCGCTAAATCCAGCGATCTGAACGCATTTATCCTTCCGTATCCCATCTCCTGATTCCATGTGCCGTTGGGCCGTCCGGCGGTTTCGGCATAGGCGACCACGCCCGTTTTCTGAGCCGACCGTTCAATAAAATTTCTGATCTGGGCACTCGTCAACGCGGGATATTGGCTGCGGATCAAAGCAGCTAAGCCGGCGACATGCGGCGTAGCAGATGACGTACCGTTGAATGTCATAAAGTAATCACCGGCAGCGCCAGCAGCCGGATTATACCCGCCGTTACCCTGAATATCAGTCGTTGGAATCAAGACACCGGGAGCCACTACGGACATCTCGGCACCGAAATTTGAACCCCACCAATTTTCTCCGTCTGGGCTGGCGGGATTTTTGCGATTATCAATCTGATCTGAGGCCCCGATTGCCATCACATTTGGATGGCGAGCAGGATAGCCGATGCCGTTCACGTTCGCGTTTCCGGTGGCGGCGCATAGAACCACATTGGCTGCGAATGCATTCGCAAGTGCTGTGTCAACAAGCACAGACTGTGGGATCGTAAAGCTCATACTGATCGAGTCAGCACCCTGGGCGACTGCCCAGTTCACGCCGTTGGCAATTTCTACGTCGGAAAATGTGCTTATGGCCAACGGTAAAATACGACAAACTCCGGCAACACCCGTAACACCGGCAGCATTGTTGAAAGTAGCTGCGGCAATACCCGAACAGCAGGTGCCGTGTCCGGTATTTGTACCAAAATTATTCGGACTGCCGTCGCTCACCATGTCACCGAGATCGATGCCGGGCCCCGCAAACTGGAGGTCAGGATGAGTAAGGTCGGTGCCTGAATCTATGACGGCTACCACAACGGTGTTGTTACCCGTAGAAATGTCCCAACCGGTTATCCCCGCGCCGCCCGCCTGAATGCGGGTCATGTTCCACTGCTGTGCAAATAAAGGATCGTTCGGCACTACGCACCAATCAACAATCATTGGCATGGTCTCTAACTGAACATCAATTACAACCTTGCTATTGGATTCTAGCAAGCGCTGCCTAATCTGGTAGGCATTGACCTCACGCGGATTGGTGATGACGAAGTAGCGGTAGCCGTTGAGGTATTTGGATTTCTCCACCACCTCTTGCAGTGTTGGGACGGGATCGTCGGTGGCCGCCGCCGCGACAATCGCATTGTGGAAACCGTGCGTGTTACCTTCGGGCTGGAGCTGCTCGCGCAATTTGACGACGACCACGTTGGGAAGCGGTGCAAGCAGTCCTTTTCGGCCTTCCTCGCCGGACAGCCGGTACACTGGGCCAATCCAATCCAGCCCCAACTGCGTGGCGGCTTCTGCGATTTTCTGGTAACGGGCGTCGTCAATGGGGCGACGCGACTGCACCCAGAACCGTTGATCGGTATGGTTGACGCGCTCGCCTGGAACTGCCTTGTCCTGGATATCAGCTTCCAGGAACAGGTCAAGTTCTTTGATAAAACGCTCGATTTCTTCGCGGGCAACCGGCTCCTGGAACGCCAGCAAGAGGCGGCTGGTATCCAGAAACAGAGGCGCACCGGAATTGTGTGTCATTTGCTGCGGAAAGTTTTTCATGATCGATTCCCCTGAGAGTATGAATGAACTGGTTGCGAGCTTTACGTAGCGATTAGGGCTGCTCGATAACTGAGGCATTTCACGGCAGCCCGTTCAGTGATTTGCCTAACGTTAAATTAGAGCATAGCCTCTTTGATTCATATGACTACGCTCTGGGAAAGGGGATACGGGGCCGCACCTGAAACCCAAAGCAGATGGTTTGCTGTTTGAAGGTGCATCGCGGCGGGCTGCTATCGTCACACTCTCGAACCCAGAACGTTCTGCAGCTATGGAACTCAAGGACGAATGGAAACCAGTCTGGCGAAGGCAACTGTCGCGGCGGAAGACTGAATATATCAAGGGCGAGGCCCTTAGGTAGCTTCGCTCCGTGCAACGCAAAGAATGCTTCTGGATCTTTTTCGGCGGTGGCGAAAGTTTCACGGTTTATGATTGCATTCTGAATCGCGGCCCACACCTTGTTGCTTGAAGCGAACTTTTCCGCAGCAATGCGCAACTCCGCGCTTTCTGCATCTGCCCTATTTTTTGTCTTAGTAGCCATGGCGAACCTCCAATAATTAGAATGCTGGCGTGTTAACCCGCAAAAAAATGAATCAGGCTATCCGACGGGTAGCGGAGAGCCTAACAACTCCACCCCTCATCAATAAACGTAGTTGCTACGGTCTCGATGATCAATGCCGGGCCGGTGATTTTTTGTTCGGCCATTAATGTTTCGCGTTGCCACACTTCAACCTTGCCACTGATGCCAAACAGTTCGACCTGCTGCGGTGGTATTGCGGCTGTTGTGGTGGTGAGTGGTGGCAGGTTTATCTCGGGCGCTGGCCCTTCGGCGCGGATGTGAATGTTGACCAGCTCTACCGCTTGATGCAGGCGGTGGCCGTAGCGTTGTTGGTGGGCTTGGTGAAACTCATCCTGACTGTTGTTCTGCCAGGGGATGTTGATGGTATTGGATTGGCCTCGATAGCGCAGGTCGACGCTGCGTTTGGTGGTGATTGTATTGGTGGCGATGCCTTCTTGTTGTAATGCCTGTTGTGCGGTGGCTTTCAGTTCACTGAAACAGTTTTCCAGGGAGTAATAGGGGAATGCCACATAGGTCAAACCTTGTGAGTCCCCCGGCAGAGCAGTGGTTTTACCCAAGTTAATTATTCGAAGCTGCCCCCTTTAGTTTGGCGGCCAGACACGCTGCGGCACGATCAAAGAGACTCGCCATCGCTCACTCCTTGCTCTTTGCCGCGATCAACTCGCGCAGCGCCACGGCAACATGTTCGATGACCGGCTGCCAACGCGGCTCTTCGACAGTCTGACGGAAGAGGCGCATCGTCGGATACCACGGGCTGTCATCGCGCCCCAGCAGCCAGCGCCACTCCGTCGGCTGGTAGACGAGTGTCCAGACCGGTCGCTCCAGAGTGCCGGCCATGTGAGCCACGGCCGTATCGACGCTGATGATGAGATCGAGGTTATCGATCGCTGCGGCGGTATCCTCGAAGTCACGCAACTCGGAGGCAAGGTCCACCATGCCCCAGCGTTCAACAAAAGGTTTCAGCTCTTCGGCATCGCCATCTTTTTGCAGGCTGTAGAGCGTGACGCCGGGAATGGCTGCCAGCGGCTCGCACTCCGATAATTTCATCGAACGGACGCGGTTGGCCGGATTATTGATTGAGCCACCCCACACCACTCCAACCCGGAAGCCAGTGGCGGTGATGCGCTCGCGCCATGCTGCCACCCGCTCCGGATCGGATTGCAGATAGCGACCGGGGGCAACGATATTTTCCACGGTCACATCCATGAGTCTGGCGAGACTCATCAGCGGCAGATGAAAATCGAAGGCGTGCTGCCTTGCCCGCTCGTAATCGCGCAGCTCCACCTGAAGTCCGGGAATATGTTTGAACAACCCCAGCAGCTCCGGTGGGCAGTGGAAGATCACCAGCCCGGCCTGCTGCATCAGCGGTTGCAGAAGGCGGCCAAACTGAATTGCATCACCCAGCCCCTGCTCGGCATAAACCAGGATAGTGCACCCTGTCAGAGGCTCACCACTCCAGAGCGGCTGTGAAAACTTACCCCACATCTGCCGCGTCCAGGTGGGGGTGCGCCAGCGCCACTCATACTCATCCCAGCCCTCCCTGTAACGCCCCAGCAACAGCAACAGCAACGCGTAGTTCCAGTGACCGCTGACAGAGTCTGGATTGAACTGGAAGAGCTGCTGGTAATGCTCCAGCGCCGAGTCGTAATGTTGCAGATCGACATTCAGCAGGGCAAGACTGAGCAGATAGTTCTCGCGCTCCTGCGGCGCCAGCACCATCAGCTGCTGATAACAGTGCAACGCCTCGTCAAAACGGTGCTGCTCCCTGCTAATGTTGCCAAGTTCAAGGTAGGCAAGCGCCGCATTGGGTTGCAGCTGCAAGGCCTGCTCGCACTGCGCCCGCGCTTCATCATGCGCCCCCCGCACACGTAGCACCCGCCCCAGGCCAGTGTGAATACCGGCATTTCTCTGCTCCAGTAACAGCGCATTGCGGTAGACCTGTTCGGCCCCGCCATTATCACCCAGCGACTCCAGCAGCTGGCCGAGCTGGTAGCAGCCCTCCAGATCCCTGGGCTGTAAATTCACATAGCTGCGCAGATAGGGCAGCGCCTCTTCCATGCGGTTCTTCATCATCAACAGGCGCGCCATGTTCACATTCGCCTGCGACAGATCGGGCTTGAGCATGA
Organism: uncultured Chromatiaceae bacterium; assembly: GCA_947085765.1. Lineage (GTDB taxonomy): Bacteria > Pseudomonadota > Gammaproteobacteria > Tenderiales > Tenderiaceae > JAKFXL01. The sequence continues at coordinate 12,344 of CAMTXZ010000143.1, forward strand.
GTCCACGCCGCAACGCTGCCTCGGCACGTTCATACCATCCCAGCATCGCGGCGATGGCCCCAAGGTTCACCCACGCCTCATGATCGCCAGGGGCCTGGCGGCTGATCTGCTCAAAGGCAGTCCAGGCATCCTCAAGCCTGTTGGCCTGCAATAGCTGCGACGCCTTCTGCTTGGCCTTGACGATGGCATTCGGTTTTTTTATCACCACTTCAACCCCAGCATCAGATCCATCACATTGGTTCCTGTCGGTCCGGTACGCACCAGATCACCACTGGCCGCAAGCAGGGTTCCGGCATCGGCACGGGCAAGCACATCATTCACATCAAACCCGGCAACTTGACCACGTGCCACCGTTGCACCATCCACCAAACCACCAGCAGCATCGGTAGGACCATCACTGCCGTCACTGCCTGCGGCGAGGAAGAGTACGTTATCGCAACCAGATAACTCCGTGGCCGCCACCAAAGCGAGGTGCTGATTACGCCCACCGCACCCCGGCGCTGGTGGCAGCTGCATGGTTGTCTCGCCGCCCCAAACGTGCAGGCCAACCGGCGCGTTTAACAACGCTGTTGCCAACTGCCTGGCGACCAGCACCGCATCTCCGCCCAACGTTCCGGCGTGTTCGTAAACTTCATACCCTAGTTTGCGACCATGTTCGGCAGCCACCCGTTTGGCATCGGCAAGCGTGGCGATGATTTCGATGGTGATGTTTTTGAAGATGGCATCGTCTGCCAACGGTGCAGCCACACCTCTGGCCATCAGTGTGCTGATCCATGCTGGCAACTCAACGGTCGCTGTGGTTGCGAGAAAACGTTCTGGCGCCAGCAGGCCGGAACCAATCGTAGCGGGATCATCACCGGGCACGTCGGAGATCAACAGTGCACGTACGCGGCGGCCACCCAGCTGACGCGCCAGGCGGCCACCCTTGATGAGCGAGAGCGATTTACGCACCTGATTCATGGCGTGGATATCAAGACCGCTGCCGAGCAGCCATTGATTGACCCGTTGCAGATCGGCGAGTGTGACCTCATCAGGCAGCAGCTCCACCAGGCTCGACGCACCACCGGAGATGAGGAACAGCAGCGCTGCATCAGCAGGGGCGGTGTGAATAAAATTGAGTAACACCTGACCGGCATCAAGACTCTGTTGATCCGGCGTTGGGTGGCCCGCTTCGATCAGGTGTGCGCCTTTGGCGGTCACTTCAGCATCGGCATAACCGTGTTTGGTGATCACCAGCGCCTTGGCGATCTGCTGCTGCAAAACATCTGCCGCCCCCAGAAACATGGCGCTGGCCGCCTTGCCGATAGCAACCACATAGACGTCACCGCTCACGCCCTGGCGTTTCAGCGCCTTGCCAACACATACCCGGCCATGCACGACCTGAAGCGCGGCGTGGTAGATAGCAAGAAGATTATCGCGCTGCGACATGGGCCAACGCCTGCGCTACCCGCTCGACCACTGGTGACCAGTCCGCATCAGCGGCAGACTGGCGGAACAGCCGCATGGTCGGATACCAGGGCGAATCATCCCGTCCCAGCAGCCAGCGCCACTCGGGTGGAAAGTAACTGAGCATCCAGGCCGGTTTGCCAAGCGCGCCGGCAAGATGGGCGACGGCGGTATCAACCGCGATGACAAGATCAAGCTGTTCGATGGCGGCCGCGGTGTCGGCAAAATCATTAAGCTGCGGCGCCAGATCTTCGATCACCATGCCAGCGGGCTGTGATGTGCCATCCAGAGCCGCCGCCCCCTTCTGCAAACTGTAGAACTGCACACCCTTCATCTCCACCAATGGCGCCAGCGCGGCGAGGCCACAGGAGCGGCGTTGATTGTTGGTATGTGTCTCACTCCCGGCCCAGACCAGCCCGACCTTAAAACCAGTACCGCCGATACGCTGCTGCCATTGGGTCTGCCGTGCACTCGGCACGCGCAGATAGGGTATCTCTGCCGGGATATTTTCCAGCGTTGTGCCACACTCGTGCGGCAAGCTCATCAGGGCGGCGTGGTAATCAACAGTTTCACCCAGCGCCTTTTGATAATTTCTGGCCTCGACCCGCATCAGGTAGGGAGTGTGCTGATAGAGCGGCAACAGTTCACGATCACAGTAAAAGATGATCCTGGCGCCACGTTGATGCAGCAGTTGCAGATAGCGGCTGAATTGCAGCGTATCGCCAAACCCCTGTTCGGCATAAACAAAGATGGTTTTACCGTCAAGCGGTTCGCCCTGCCAGCGCGGTGCGGCAAACTCACAGCGCCCCATGGCAGCGATCCAACGCGAATCCTGCAGCCGCCACTCATAGGCCGCCCACCCCTCCTGATAACGCCCCAGCAGCAGCAATAGTTCGGCGCGGTGCCAACGGACATCAATATGTGGCTTCAGAGAAAGCATCTCATCAAGCAGTGCCAACGCCTCTGGGTAACGCGCTTGATATTCAAGTTGTGCCATCTCTGCCACCATGCCTTGCTGCCGCAACACCTGCTCCAGCAATTGACGTAGATGTGGCGCATCCGGCGCCAGCATCACGGCAGTGCGATAGTTTGATTCGGCCTCACGCAGTCGTCCCTGAACCAATAACAGTTGCCCCAACGACTCATAGGCAGGCAGCAGATTGGGGCGTAGATCAATGGCACGGCGTAGCGCCTGTTCAGCGTTGACTAAAGTGCCCAGTTGCTGATGTAACGTGCCCAGGATCAACCAGACATCAGGCTCCTGCGGCTGCTGCTGGCAAAGTTGGCTATACAACTCCAACGCTGCGGCCCAGCGCCGCTCTTTAAGCAGACGCTGGGCTTTTTTCCTGAGATTGCCGTGAGCGGCCATCCATCACCCCGCCATGGCGAGTCCGCGCATCAGATCGGCCTTGAGATCCTCGATATCCTCCAGACCCACCGAAATACGGATCAGTCCATCACTGATGCCGGCATCGGCGCGCTGCTCCGGTGTCAGACGGCCATGGGTAGTAGTGGCCGGATGGGTGATGGTCGATTTGGTATCACCCAGATTGCCGGTGATCGAGATCAGACGTGTGGCGTCGATCAATCTCCACGCCGCCTCCTTGCCACCCTGCACCTCAAACGAGAGCACACCGCCAAACCCCTTTTGCTGGCTTGCCGCCAGCGCATGTTGCGGGTGGGACTTGAGGCCCGGATAGTTGACCTGCGTCACCTGTGGCTGCGCCGCCAGCCACTCCGCCAGCTGCTGGGCATTTTTGCAGTGTGCCTCCATGCGCAGACGCAGCGTCTCCAACCCTTTGAGGAAGACCCAGGCGTTAAAGGGGCTCATGGTCGGGCCGGCGGTCCGCAGAAAACCATAAATATCTTTACCGACTACATCCTCTTTACCGACCACCGCGCCACCGATGCAGCGCCCCTGACCATCCAGATACTTGGTCGCGGAGTGGATGATGATGTCAGCCCCCAGTTCCAATGGCCGTTGCAGCGCCGGGGTGCAGAAGCAGTTGTCCACCACCAGCAGTGCGCCATGTTGATGGGCCAGATCGGCCAGGGCGCGGATGTCGGCAATCTCGGTCAGCGGATTTGAAGGTGTCTCCAGGAACAGCAGCTTGGTATTGGGTTTGATCGCCGCCTTCCAGGCGTCGACATTCACCAGATCAACAAAGGTTGTCTCAACGCCAAACTTGGCCATGTAGTTGGTACACAACACCGTGGTGGTACCAAAGATGGCGCGTGACGAGAGGATGTGATCACCCGCCTTGAGCAGCGCCATAAAGGTGGAGAGGATGGCGGACATGCCCGACGAAGTCGCCACGCAGCGCTCACCCCCCTCGAGCGCCGCCAGACGCTGCTCAAAGGTACGCACCGTCGGGTTGGTAAAGCGTGAGTAGATGTTGCCGGGCACCGTGCCCGAGAAACGCGCCGCTGCCTCGGCCGCACTGCCAAAGACATAACTGGAGGTCGGGAAGATCGGCTCCGAATGTTCACACTCATCCGTATGCAGCTGCCCGGCACGCACCGCCAGGGTGTCAAAACCATACTCATCAAATTCGTTCATCACACCATCCTTTCAAAACCGTGGTTTCCAGCGGGCACAAAAAACCCCGCTCAGCATTCGCTAAAGCAGGCTTGCCTCTCTTTAGCGGTATTTTTTACGCGCCCGCAATTTGAGTTCAAATCGGCGCTATGGGGCACAGCTTAGTGAATGGGGGGTGGGGTGTCAATTGCCGCAACGGCGGTCCAGCTACGCCATAACCACAACACTACAATGCCTTTTTTAACCCCAGCGGCTACAATGACCACTTTTTACGGCTGGAGCTGGCATGGATACTCTATTATTACTCAAGGCCTTTTTACTCGGCATCATTGAAGGGCTAACAGAGTTTTTACCGGTCTCCTCCACGGGCCACCTGATCATTTTTGGTGATCTGATGGGCTTCACCGGCGACAGCGCCAATACCTTCGAGATCTTCATTCAACTCGGGGCCGTACTCGGTGTTGCCTGGTTCTACCATAAACGGCTGTGGAAGGTGATCAGCGGCATCAATCAACCACAAGAGCGCCGCTTTGCCATTAACATCCTTATCGCCTTCATGCCCGCCGTGGTGCTGGGGTTGATATTTCACAGCACCATCAAGACCTACCTCTTCAACCCCATCACCGTCGCCATGGCCCTGATCGTGGGGGGGATACTGATCCTGGTTATCGAACGCAAGGTGCATACACCGCGTATCCTGACGATTGATGAGATCAAACCCATCGATGCACTCAAGGTCGGCTTCGCCCAGACACTCGCCATGTTCCCCGGCGTATCACGCTCCGGCGCCACCATTATGGGCGGCCTGCTCTGCGGCTTGTCACGCACGGCGGCAACCGAGTTCTCATTTTTCCTCGCCATGCCCACCATGTTTGCCGCCACGGTCTACGACCTCTACAAAAGCCGCGACCTGTTAAACGCCGGAGACATCCCGGTCTTTGCCGTCGGTTTTATCACCGCCTTTTTCACTGCGGTGATTGTCGTAAAGCTGTTCCTGGCTTACGTCTCCAACCATAATTTCACCCTGTTTGCCTGGTACCGGATTGTCTTTGGGATGGTGGTACTGTGGTATTTTTGGTGATTATTTAGCACGCCATCGCCTGAATGCCGACTCCAAATAGTGTGGCGTCGGCGAACCTCATGAGACTGGCGCGGTCACAACCACTGGCCTACACCCACAACTCACAAATAGGAGATAACCCATGAAATGCCCCGTATGTCGCGAAGTTGATCTGGTCATGTCGGAACGCAACGGCATCGAGATCGATTACTGTCCCACCTGCCGTGGTGTCTGGCTCGACCGCGGTGAGCTTGACAAGATCATCGACCGCGCCACGCCGACTGCGGTGCAACCCACGCAACAGGCGCCACAAACACGGCCACAGCCCTACAGCTCACATGGCCACCACGATGCTGGATACGGCCATGGCAAAAAGAAAAAGCGCGAAGGGTTCCTTGGCGAGCTGTTTGATTTTGATTAATTCAAACGCAGCCTGATACCAAAAAAATGGGGGCGCATCATGCGCCCCCATTCATTTTCACTATCACCAGACTTTCAGCAAACCCGGATGAAACATCGTGGAATCCGGGGAACAACATTCCTCGGATTCCATTGTGCTGCATGCCCAAAGCAGTTCGTAGGGCAGGCTCTCCGAGCTACATGTTATTCAAAAACAACCTTCAAACAAACCGCATCGACAGATCCACCGCGCGCAGATGTTTGGTCAAGGCGCCGGTGGAGATAAAATCCACACCCGTCTCGGCCAGTGGCCGCACTGTTTCTAATGAGACGTTGCCGGAGACTTCGAGGTTGGCCTTGCCTCGGTTGATGGCGACGGCTTGGTGGATCTGCTGCAACGTAAAGTTGTCGAGCATGATGATGTCGGCGCCTGCTGCCAGCGCCTCTTGCAGTTCGTTGATATTTTCCACCTCTACCTCTACCAGTTTGCCTTGGGCGTAGGGGCGCACCTTGGTGACGGCCTGGGTGATGGAGCCGGCGGCGTGAATGTGATTCTCTTTGATCAAAACGCCGTCATAAAGGCCGTGGCGATGGTTGTGGCAACCGCCGCAGCGCACTGCATATTTTTGCGCATCACGCAGGCCGGGGATGGTCTTGCGGGTATCGAGGATTTTGACCGCCAGGTCAGCAACAGCCTCGGCCCAGCGGCGTGCTTCGGTGGCGGTGCCGGAGAGTGTTTGCAGAAAATTGAGCGCGGTGCGTTCACCAGTGAGCAGTGCCCGGGCGCTGCCGCGCAGCCGGAAGAGCTCCTGATCGGGCGTGACCCAATCGCCCTCTTGCACCTGCCATTCAAGCTGCACACGGGTATCGAGCTGGCGAAACACCTCATCAACCCAGGGGCGACCACAGACCACCGCCGCCTCGCGGGTGATCACGTAGGCTTCGGCCTCGGCATCCACCGGAATCAGTGCGGCGGTGAGGTCACCACTGCCAATATCTTCCACCAGTGCGGCACGTACATTTTCGGTAACTGTTTTGGGCTGGGGCGGGATGTGGGGCTGACTCATGACTCGGTTCCTATCACTTCTTTGACGAAGGGAATGGTGAGGCGGCGCTGTTGCGCCAGGGAGCGTTGATCGAGCAGCTCCAGCAGTTCAAACAGCGCCGTCATATCACGTTGATAGTGGCGCAACAGGTAACGCCCCACCTCTTCACTCAACTCAAAACCGCGCTGATCGGCACGCTGTTGCAGGGCGGCCAACTTCTCCGCATCACTGAGGCTGTGGAGCTGGAATACCAACCCCCACGCCAGACGTGAGTGCAGGTCGGGTAGCGTTAGCGGTTGTGCTGGCAGTGGTTGGTTGGCAGCGACCAGCAGTACGCCGTGGCCTTGATCACGGATGCGGTTATAGAGGTGAAACAGCGCGGTCTCCCAGCTGCGATTACCGGCAATGGCGTCGAGATTATCGACCGCCACGACCGCCATCTGCTCTAAGCCATCCAGCATCTCTGGCACCAGCCCCGGCTCACTCAGCGGCAGATAGACACTGCCCTCACCCGTCGCCGCGGCGGTATGACAGGCGGCCTGCAGCAGGTGGCTTTTGCCGACGCTGTTGCTACCCCAAAGGTAGATGAAGCGCTCGGCACCCCCGCCACAGGCCTGCTGCAACGAGGTGACCACTTGGCCGTTGCTGCCATAGACGTAATTAGCAAAGGTGGCCGATTCTCGCAGCCACATGCGCAGGGCCAGCTGTTGCACTACGGGTGTTACCGGCGCCCTGGAACTCATTTTTTAATATCACCACTCTGTTTAATAATGCCATTCTGGGCCTGGCTATCGAGGTAGTACTCTATGGATTGCCGCACTATCACCATGAGTACCGCAGTGGCTGGCAGCGCCAGCAGCACCCCGACAAAACCGAACAGCTGACCACCCGCCATCACCGCAAAGATCACGGCTACCGGGTGTAGACCGATGCGGTCACCGAGCAGATAGGGTGTCAGTAAAAACGACTCAAGCATCTGGCCAACACCAAATACCATCAGCACGTAGACCAGTGGCAGCAACTCCTGAAACTGCACAGCAGCGGCAATGCCCGCGACCACCATACCGACGATGAAACCAAGGTAGGGGACAAAGCTGACCACCCCCGCCAGCATGCCGATGATAAAGGCCATGTCGAGTCCCACCAGCCACAGCCCCACGGAGTAGATCAGCCCCAGCGCCGCCATCACCAGCAGCTGGCCATGCATGAAGGCGCCGAGCATCTCGTCACACTCACGCGCCAGACGTACGGCGCGCTGCTCGTAACGCTGCGGCAGCAGCTCATGAATCCGCGCCATCATCACATCCCAATCACGTAACAGATAAAAGGCCAGCACCGGGATCAATACCAGATTGGCAAAAAACCCAAGCAGCGCCAGGCCAGAGCTGGTCACTGAGGCCATCAACCAGCTGGCAACACCACCCACCTGCTTCCAGTGATCGGCAATAACCCCTTTTAACTCATTCAACTCTAACGATGGCAGGTTAATCGCAAAGCGCGTCTGTAGCCACGGCAGTACCGTTTTCTGCAACCAATCGATATACCCTGGCAACTTCTGCCCCAGTACTACCAACTCGTTTTGCACCACCGGCACAATAATCACTATCGCCAATAACACCACCACGGTTAGACAGAAAAACACCACCACTACCGCCAGGGTGCGGGAGAGTCCACGCGCCTCCAAACGGTCAGCCAGTGGATCACCCAGATAGGCCAGCCCCGCCGCCACCAAAAACGGCGTCAGTACCGGTCCTAATAAATAGGCCAATAGCGCCAGCGTCACCACCGCCAGGGCCAACAACCATTTTTGCGAATCACTCATGACTTTTTCCCTCACCCGGGCGGCGGGCATGGTATGCCTTGCGCCCCCAGGTCCACATGTAATCAAGACCACTTAATACTGTGGTGAGACAGGCGCCATAGAGCAACCCGATCAGCAACACATCCGGCAAGATGTAAAGACCATTGGAGAGCACCAGCGCCAGTACCAAGGTGATCTGCAACACCGTGTTGAGCTTGCTGACCCAGGTTGGCTCCATGTCGTATCGACCAATCAACCAGTGAAATGCCAAGCCGCCCAACACAATCACCAGATCACGCCCCACCACCAGCGCCAGCAGCCAGAAAGGGATCAGGCCAACCCAAACAAGACAGAGAAAGGAGGTGACCAGCAGTGTCTTATCGGCCAGCGGATCCAGAATGGAGCCAAGACGGCTACGCCAGTCAAACCGCTTGGCCAGATAACCATCCAACCCATCAGAGACTCCGGCGATAAAAAACAGCAGCAGCGCCTCGCTAAAACGTTCGTTGAGCAGCAGCCACGCCACCGGCAAGCTAAGCAGGATGCGAGCGATGCTCAGCAGATTGGGGATATCTTTGGGTGCAAACATTACGGCAACAGTTGGTAGACCAAGGTCTGGTTATCTGCGCGCATGGCCGTGGAGCGTCGCAGGGTTCCACCCAGACCAATGGTGCGATCAATACCGCTGGCATCACCACGCGCATCCAGGGTAAACAGCACTTCACTGCCCTGCACCCTGGTCACCTGCACCTTACTGATCAGATCCAGCGAAAGCAGGTATTGCTGCGCCTGGGCATAGGCCGCCAGCGTCGTGACATCGGTCACCAGCACCGCCACTTGATTAGCCGTTGCTGTTGTCAGGATTTGGGCATAACGCCGGGCAAAACGGTCGGCCGCGCCATCCATACCACTGGCCACCACGTTGCTCTGCTCTACATCATCAGCAGACCAGCGCTGCACCTCATCGCCCTGATAAAGGCTCCAGCGCCCCTGCCAGTTGCCATTGGCAAGACGACTGATGCGCCCCACCAACACCGCATTGGCGCCATAACGTTTGGAACCACTCATGATGGGCTGGCGGGCATCCGCCCACAGATCAGCAAAACTCAGCCGCTGCTGATCCTCAAGGTCCACGGCCGGCAACAGCAGCGGCAGCGCACGACGGCGGGCATTGCTCTCCAGCACCGCGCCTATCTCTGCGCCATCATTGGCGGCCAGTATCGTACGCAAGGGGCCATCCTCCACCGCCAACCAGACCAGCAGATCGGGACGAGTTCTGCCCCATAGCGGCACAGCGGCGGCCACCAGCGCCTGACTGACGGACTTTTCATCAAACTGCATTACCAGCAGGCGTGTATATCCCTGCGCTTTAAGCGCCGGCAGATCCAATGCCTGGTAGCGATACTGCTGGACCCACTTCTGGGCCGAGGCCATCACCTTGGCCAGCCGTGGCAACTGCGGTGCAGTGCGATCCCCGGTGAGTTTAATGATCACCTGGGCCATCGCCGCGGCATAAGCTGCCGTCCGCTCGTCACTGCCCTGCCCCTTAACGGGCACCTCGGCCTGGTAAAGCCCCTCTGCCTCACGGCCGTGCCCCGGCAACGCCAGCAGCAACAGCAGGCAGAACAGGCTAACTCTGGTCATCAAACGCTTCATAACAGGCAAAAATACTCCGGCAACTTCAAAAATGGCGACTCAAAAATGGGCCACTACCCCCATTATGGGGGGCGGCCAATACTATCCAATGATATCCAGTACGACTACAACGACACTTTAAGAGTCGCCGTGCCACTCAACTTCCTTTAAAATAATACACCGTCTTGACGTCAGCAGATAATGAAAGAGCGAACTTACAGCATGAATAACCCTCTGGATTCAAAAAATAAAACCTCTTTGAGCTACCGTGATGCCGGCGTCGACATCGATGCTGGAGACGCCCTGGTGGAGGCGATCAAACCCGTTGCCGCCCGCACTCGCCGTCCCGGCGTGCTGTCAGGGCTGGGGGGCTTTGGCGCCATGTTTGAGCTGCCTGTGGATCGCTACCGCCAGCCGGTGCTGGTCTCCGGCACCGACGGTGTTGGCACCAAACTGAAGCTGGCGATGGAGATGAATAAACACGACACCATCGGCGTCGACCTTGTTGCCATGTGTGTCAACGACTTGATCGTACAGGGTGCCGAGCCGCTCTTTTTCCTCGACTACTACGCTACCGGCAAACTCAGCGTGGCCAATGCCAGCGCCGTGGTCCAGGGGATCGGCGATGGCTGTGTGCAGGCGGGCTGCGCGCTGATCGGTGGTGAAACGGCCGAAATGCCCGGCATGTATCACGGTGAGGATTACGATCTGGCCGGTTTCTGTGTCGGCGTGGTCGAGAAGGACAAGATCATTGATGGCAGCAAGGTCAAACCCGGCGACGCCATCGTCGGCATCGCCTCTTCCGGCCCCCACTCCAACGGCTACTCACTGGTGCGCAAGATCATCGAGGTCAGCGGCGCCAAGCTGAGCGACCCGTTTGACCAGAGCAGCCTGGGCGAAACCCTGCTGATACCCACCCGCATCTACATCAAACCGCTGCTGGATCTGCTCACCAAGGTGGACGTACACGCCATGGCCCACATCACCGGCGGCGGCCTGCTGGAGAACATCCCACGCGTCCTGCCCGAAGGGTGCATGGCGGCCCTTGCCAGCGATGACTGGCAGCGCCCGGCGATCTTCGATTGGTTACAGGAACAGGGCAACGTCACGGATGAGGAGATGCATCGCACCTTCAATTGCGGCATCGGCATGACCGTGGTTATCGCCGCCGCCGATATCGAGGCTACCCTGGCGTGCCTGCGCCAGCATGGCGAGACCGCCTGGCACATTGGCTCTATCAAGGACGCCGCCGACAGCGACCGCCTCGTTGTCATCCAATAATGGCAGTCACTGCATCGCCGTTGCCGCTAGTGGTTCTGCTATCGGGCAACGGCAGCAACCTCCAGGCCATCATGGACGGCTGTGCCAGCGGTGAGATCAACGGCGAAATACGTGCAGTAATCAGCAATCGCCCCGCCGCCTACGGCCTGGAACGCGCCCGCGCTGCCAACATCGCCACCCACGTGATTGACCATCGTGAGTTTCAGGAACGGCGCAGCTTTGAGATCGAACTGGAACGACTGATCGACAGCCATAACCCGGCGCTGATAGTGCTGGCTGGTTTTATGCGCATTTTGACACCGACGTTTGTCGACCACTACCTCGGTCGCCTCATCAACGTCCACCCCTCCCTATTGCCCAACCTGCAGGGGCTTGCCACCCACCAACGCGCCCTTGATTCTGGCGCCAAAGAGCATGGGGTGAGTGTCCATTTTGTAACACCCGAGCTGGATGCCGGCCCCGTTATTATCCGCGCCACGGTGCCTGTACTCAGCAGTGATGATGCACAGAGCCTGGCCCAGCGAGTTCTAACCCAGGAGCATCTCATCTATCCCAAGGCCATCAAGTGGTATGCTGAGGGGCGCCTCTGCCTGAAAAACGGCCAAGCACTGCTCGACAACCAACCGATTGCGCAGCTGGAGAAACTTTTATCATGAAGCCCCGATTACAAACACTCCTGGTTCTCTGCGGGCTGACCCTGTTGGGCGCACACGGCACCGGCCATGCCGCCGGACTACCCGAAAAATTTGAGGCTACTTACAGCCTGAGCGTCGGCCCCCTAACCCTCGCCGAGATGACCCGCAAGCTCTATCCCAAAGGGGATGGCACCTATATATATGAGTCCCACTCCAAGCCGCTCGGCTACGCCCGCTGGTTCACCAAAACAACCCTGGTAGAACGCAGCGAATGGCGCTACGAGAACCAACAGCTGCGCCCTCTCACCTACTCCTACGATCGCAGCGGCGACAGTGACAAGGAGCGCCACGTTAAGTTGCTTTTTGACTGGCAGAAGGGCCAGGTTACCAACATCATCAACAAAGACCCGTGGAAGATGGAGCTGCCCGCAGGTACGCAGGACAAACTGCTCTACCAGCTTGCGCTGGTAAATGACTTGCAACAGGGGAAACGTACCAAACTGGAGTACAACGTCGCCGATGGCGGCACGGCAAAGATCACAAAATTTGAGATCGTCGGTGAAGAGCGGATCAAAACCAGTATGGGCGAATTCGACACGCTTAAACTACAGACAACAGGCACACGCACCACCACGCTCTGGTGCGCCAAGGCCCTTAATTTTTTGCCTATTCTAATCGAACAACATGACGATAGGGGGAGTGCAGTGCTGAAATTGATCAACCTCTCAGGAATCCCCATCCCCACGCCAGAAGCCAGCAAAAAAGAGTAAGAACACCACCCGCTGTGGCAGGGCAAGCCCTGCCACAGCGGCCTTTTAAGGAGGTGCGTGAATTAGGTGCGCGGCAGGGTCACACCCGTCTGCCCCTGGTACTTGCCACCACGATCACCATAAGAGGTTTCACAAATCTCATCCGATTCAAAGAAGAGCATCTGCGCCACCCCTTCATTGGCGTAGATTTTGGCCGGTAGTGGCGAGGTGTTGGAAAACTCCAGAGTCACGTGCCCCTCCCACTCCGGCTCCAGCGGCGTGACGTTGACGATAATACCGCAACGGGCGTAGGTCGATTTGCCAAGACAGATGGTCAGCACACTGCGGGGAATACGAAAATACTCCACCGTGCGCGCCAAGGCAAAAGAGTTGGGCGGAATGATGCAGACATCCGACTTCACATCAACAAAGCTATTACTGTCGAAGTTTTTAGGATCGACGATGGCGGAGTTGATGTTGGTAAAAATTTTAAACTCATTGGAACAACGGACATCGTAGCCATAGCTGGAGGTGCCGTAGGAGATCACCCGCCCCTGCGCATTTTCCCGCACCTGTCCCGGCTCAAACGGGTCAATCATTCCGTTCTGCTCCGCCATGCGGCGAATCCACTTATCCGACTTAATACTCATAGCTGAAAAATCCGGTTGACTGGCCAAAGAAGCGCCACATTGTAGAGAGATTGGCGGCAACAGTCACCTGATGCCGCCCGCCATCAGCTGTTTTGAATGACAATATTGGGGAATTTGTGACTGAAGTCCTTGGCCTTTTTGGCCAGCTTAGCCGCCACCTTGCGGGCAATCTCACAATAGGCTTGCGCAATTTTACCCTCGGGATCGGCCACCACACTGGGCCTGCCGCTATCGGCATTCTCACGAATGGAGATATCCAGCGGCAGCGAACCCAGCAGCTCAATGCCATACTCCTCGGCCATACGGGCACCACCACCGTTGCCAAAGATATGCTCCTCATGACCGCAGCTGCTACAGATATGAGTGCTCATATTCTCGACAATGCCAAGCACATTCACATCCACCTTTTCAAACATCTTTAACCCTTTGCGGGCATCCAGCAGGGCAATGTCCTGAGGTGTTGTGACAATCACCGCACCACTGACCGGGATCTTCTGCGACAGTGTCAGCTGCACATCGCCAGTTCCGGGTGGCAGGTCGATCACCAGATAGTCAAGGTCGTGCCAGTTGGTCTCACGCAGCAACTGCTCCAGCGCCTGGGTCACCATCGGACCACGCCAGATCATCGGTGAATCCACATCGATGAGATAACCGATCGACATGGACTGAATGCCATAATTCTCCAGCGGCTCCATGCTTTTGCCATCTTTGGAGTCAGGACGACTGCTGATACCCAGCATCTGCGGCTGGCTCGGACCATATATATCCGCATCCAATATTCCGACCCGCGCCCCTTCATGGGCCAGCGCCAAGGCCAGATTTACCGCCGTTGTCGACTTCCCCACCCCGCCCTTGCCAGAGGCAACAGCAATGATGTTTTTGACGTTATCCATCAACTTCACGCCACGCTGTACCGAACGCGCCGACACCTCATGGGTAATTGAGACAGTAATCTTGCCACCCCCGGCAACCTCCGCAATGGCAGACTCAAGCTGCTGACTAAGGGTCGCCACATACCCCTTTGCGGGATAAGGCATCACTACTGTTACGTGGATGTTGCCCGCTTCCGAGACAATCTCTTTCACCGCGCCCGCACTTATCAGGTCCTGACCAAGATACGGATCGATTACTTTCTTAATGGCCTCTTCTACCACCAGTCGCGCAATTCCAGACATGCCACTTGCTCCTCAATTAAATACACTCTAAATCAAGATAACATCCTAATTTTGTCAGCTATAATAACGGAGTCTGCATAGCTAAAACAGCATAAGAACCTCGAGTGTTAATTGTGGGTAAATTGTACTGCCTGATATGTCCACACTCATAATTACACTACTCTCGCGGACTTGAAGCGTAAGTAAAATCATGTTATTCATGACAAGTGATGGGTTGTGTGGCAATCAATACATTCAGCAATGGAGCCAGGGGGCACATGGAAAATCAACATATAAAATCGTTGCAACGAAGGGTGTCGGTTACGGCGCTCCTGCTGGCACTTGGTGGCATCATGCCAGCAGCTAATGCCGAGCTTGCGTTGAATTTTGAGCGTTCCGAGCTCAACCCTAAGGTACAAGTACTTAAGGTGTTCATAAATTGCCACCAGAACAACGCGCCAGAAGACTGTTTGCGGATGAATACGGGCAGGGATCCTGACCCCACCCCATTTCGAATGGAGCTTATAAATGAGATAGCTACTGGCCGCTATTATTACCACGTATTAATTGGCGATAAAGACCTGCCTGACGCTCCCACCTCGTTTTCCCAGGAGTATTACGTCGCCGTTGCTGGCGGCGCTGAATGGTTTCCTACTTTTCCACAAAATGTCAGTACTGGTAACTTTAATGGTGGCTTTGATGCCACGCCTTTCTCTACATCATGGTCAAAACCCTTCGTCAGTCCACTGGCGGACACCAACATCAGCGTCAATGACAGCGGTGCTGGCAGTGGCACCGGTAGACCAGACCGCGTCGTCTTCAACCAAGTAATACGGGGTCCTGGCTTTATAGAAACGATTAAAAAAGCCAACATTGATAACAAACCCAAAATTACCCAAACCATCAACGAGGAGGGTATCTCAAGCAACTTTGTGCTTGACATGAGTACGCTCAGTTATTACGGTGCCGCCTCCCTGGTCACCGGCGCACCTCTAACCAACACCTTGCAGGTGACTGATATGCAAACAGGGGAAATACTCGTCAATTTTGACAACATTACCAGCAGCCAGAGACCCAACATAAACGCTGGTAAGTATATCTATAATTCTGGTATCGGCCCTGGCGGCAGTAACGGCACCTATACTTACGAAACAGCCACCTACGCCCTCCACGAGACCAAGTGGTTTAACTTTTGGGACAAAAACGCCAACATCTCAAACGGTGAACCGATCCCGAACTTCTAACCACCCAAACACTCATGTTACCCGCATCGGGTAACATGAGTGTTGTAGTCCTCACCTTCAATCAGATCTCCCGAACGACCGAGTTGCGGTATACTTTCCTACTCTATTAACGTCGTCGAGAATACCGTCCTCCCATGGCTGCACTACGCAAAATTCTGGTTACCAGCGCCCTCCCCTATGCCAACGGCTCTATCCATCTTGGCCATCTGGTGGAGTACATCCAAACTGACATCTGGGTCCGTTTCCAGAAGATGCGCGGTCATGAGTGTCACTATGTCTGTGCTGACGATACCCACGGCACCCCGATCATGTTGCGTGCCGAACAGGAAGGGATTACTCCTGAGGCATTGATCGAACGAGTCCATGGCGAGCATTTAGGTGACTTCACCGGCTTTAACATCGCCTTCGACAATTACTACTCCACCAACTCAGAAGAGAACCGCGAACTCTCCCAGAATATCTATCGAAAGCTCAAGGCCGCTGGTCTCATCGACATTCGCACCATCGAGCAGCTCTACGACCCACAAAAGCAGATGTTCCTACCGGACCGTTTCATCAAGGGCACCTGCCCCAAATGCAAAGCAGCGGACCAGTACGGCGACTCCTGCGAAGTCTGCGGCGCCACCTACGCCCCCACCGATTTGATCGACCCCTACTCCGCCGTCTCTGGTGCTACACCCGTTTTGAAAGAGTCAGAACACCATTTCTTCAAACTGGGCGAGTGTGAGGCGTTCCTCAAGCAGTGGCTATTGGAGAACAAACAACAGGCTCCGCTCCAGCCCGAGGCCACCAACAAGATCAGTGAGTGGTTTGAATCGGGACTCAAGGATTGGGATATCTCCCGCGACGCCCCCTACTTTGGTTTTGAAATCCCCGATGCACCGGGTAAATATTTCTACGTCTGGCTCGACGCCCCAATCGGCTACATGGCCAGCTTCAAGAACCTCTGCGCCAAAAAAGGGTTGGACTTTGACAGCTACTGGCGCGAAGGCAGCGATGCCGAGATCTACCACTTCATTGGTAAAGATATCCTCTATTTCCATGCCCTCTTCTGGCCGGCAACCCTGAAATTTTCCGGCTATCGCACCCCGACCAAGATCAACGTACACGGCTTTCTCACCGTCAACGGTCAGAAGATGTCGAAGTCGCGCGGCACCTTTATTATGGCGCGCACCTACCTCAACCACCTCAATCCTGAGTATCTGCGTTACTACTTCGCCGCCAAGCTCAGTGATCGAATTGAGGACATCGATCTCAATCTTGAGGACTTCGCGGCCCGCGTCAACAGCAATCTGGTGGGCAAATACATCAACATCGCCTCGCGTTCTGCCGGTTTTCTCAAAAACCGTTTTGACGGCCAGCTCAGCGCCGAGCTGGATGACACCGGTGCCGCACTGCTGGCCGCTATTCAGGCCAAACAGACCCAGATCGCCGAACTGTACGAGAACCGCCAGTTCAGCGAGACGATGCGTGAGATCATGGCGCTGGCCGATATCGCCAATGAGTATGTGGATGAGACCAAACCCTGGATACTGGCCAAAGAGCCGGGCAAGGAGCAGGCACTGCACCAGGTCTGCACCACGCTCATCAACGCCTTTCGCCTGCTGACCCTCTATCTCAAACCGGTGCTGCCGCAACTGAGCAGCCAGGTAGAGGCTTTTTTGCGTATTGACCCGCTCCAGTGGAACGATGCCACCACCCTGCTGCTGGGGCGCGAGATCAGCACCTACCAGCATCTGATGACACGTATCGAACCCAAACAGCTCGAGGCGCTGCTGGCAGAAAGTGCCACCACCCTCAAGCCGCAACCATCACCCACCCGCCACGGCGAGGCGCAACAGAACAAAGAGAAAAAGATAGTGAAAGAAGAGAGCATCGAACAGATCAGTTACGACGATTTTGCCAAGGTTGATCTGCGCATCGCACGCATCGTCAAGGCCGAACATGTCGAAGGGGCCGACAAACTGTTACAGCTCACCCTCGACATCGGCGAAGAACAGACTCGCAACGTCTTTGCCGGGATCAAGTCTGCCTACACCCCGGAACAGCTCGAGGGCAAACTGACGGTGATGGTCGCCAATCTAGCGCCACGGCAGATGCGCTTTGGCCTTTCTGAGGGCATGGTATTGGCGGCTGGTCCGGGCGGCAAGGAGCTATGGATTCTGGAACCCAATGACGGCGCGCAACCCGGCATGAAGGTAAAATAACGGCAGGGGAATCCACTGGAACAAGGCATGCCGCATATAATCAGAAGCAATATCATATATAAATTCAGTGTTGAATTTGTAATATAGGAAGCCTAGCATGGCCGCTCCTGGCCAGGCTGGTGCGCCAATCGTTACCATGCCCAGACAGACAGAACCAACCCACCAACCTGAAGATTGAGATGACCGAATACGCACTGATACTTGTCAGCACCGTGCTGGTAAACAACTTCGTCCTGGTAAAGTTCCTGGGCCTCTGCCCTTTTATGGGTGTCTCTAAAAAGCTCGAGACGGCAACCGGCATGGCGCTGGCGACCACCTTTGTGCTCACCCTCTCATCGGTTTGTAGCTACCTTGCCAATACCTACCTGCTGGCGCCGCTGGGGCTGGAATACCTGCGCACCATCACCTTCATCCTGGTGATCGCCGTAGTGGTGCAGTTCACCGAGATGGTGGTGCACAAAACCAGCCCCGTGCTCTACCAGGTGCTGGGGATTTTTCTGCCGCTCATCACCACCAACTGTGCGGTATTGGGCGTAGCACTGCTCAACGTGCAGCAGGATTTCGGTTTTATCTCGTCTGCACTCTACGGTTTTGGTGCGGCGGTCGGTTTTTCCATGGTGCTGATCCTGTTTGCCGCGATGCGTGAGCGGATCATTGTCGCCGACGTGCCACTCCCCTTCCGCGGCCCCGCCATCGGTCTGATCACTGCCGGACTGATGTCGCTGGCGTTTATGGGTTTCTCTGGACTGGTGAAAGGCTAAATCATGTTAACCGCTGTACTGGCACTCACCGCCCTGGCCCTGGTCTTCGGCCTGCTGCTCGGCTTTGCCGCCGTCCGTTTTAAGGTTGAGGGCGATCCACTGGCTGAAAAGATCGACGCCCTGCTGCCGCAGACCCAGTGTGGCCAGTGTGGCTTCCCCGGCTGCCGCCCCTACGCCGAGGCGATGGCCAAGGGTGAGGCGGATATCAACCGCTGTCCGCCGGGCGGCCAGACCACCATCATCTCCCTGGCGGACCTGTTGGGCCGTGAGCCGATCCCGCTTGATGCCGAGGTTGGCGAAGAGAAGCCAAAGATGGTCGCCATCATCGACGAAAACATCTGCATCGGCTGCACCCTCTGCATCCAGGCCTGTCCGGTCGATGCGATCCTCGGCGCCGCCAAACAGATGCATACCATTATCGAGGCCGAATGCACTGGCTGCGAACTCTGCCTGGAGCCGTGCCCGGTTGACTGCATCACCATGGAGGTAGTGCCACAGGAGATCTTCAACTGGAAATGGCCCTATCCAGAACAACAGACCGAGGCCAACAAGGCATGAGCCGCCAACTCTGGAGTTTTCACGGTGGCATTCACCCCCCCCAGTACAAGGAGCTGTCTAACCAGCGCCCCATTGCACAGGCCGCCATCGCCGCCGAACTGGTGATACCGCTGCATCAACACATCGGCCAATCCGCCGCACCTATCGTCGAAATAGGTGCGCAGGTGCTCAAGGGGCAGGAGATCGCCCGCGCCCAAGGCTACGTCAGCGCCTCGGTGCACGCCTCCAGCTCTGGCACCGTCATTGCCATCGAAGAGCGCCCGATCCCCCACCCATCTGGTATGAGCGCCCCCTGCATTGTCATCGCCACCGATGGCGAAGATCGCTGGCAGAAACAGCCGCCCGTTGACGGCCACTACACCGAGATGGAGCCGAGCCACCTCCGCAACTTGGTACGCGCGGCCGGGATTGTGGGGCTTGGTGGCGCCGGTTTCCCCAGCTTCATCAAACTCAACCCCACCGGCAAGGTGATAGATACCCTGATCTTCAATGGTGTTGAGTGTGAACCCTACATCACCTGCGACGACATGCTGATACGTGAGCGCGCCAGCGAGATTGTCGCCGGCATCAACATCATGCGCCACGCGCTCCAGGCCCGTGAGGTACTGGTTGCCATCGAGGACAACAAACCCGAGGCGATCGCCGCCATGCGCCAGGCCAGCGCCAACGCCAATGAATCCGGAATCGAGGTGGTCATCGTGCCGACCCGATACCCGCAAGGGGGCGAAAAGCAGCTGATCAAGGTACTCACCGGCAAGGAGGTCCCCAGCAACGGTCTGCCGTTTCAGATCGGCATCGTCGTCCAGAACGTTGCCACGGCCTACGCCATTCACCGCGCCATCAACCACGGCCAGCCGCTGGTATCGCGCATCGTCACCATCACCGGCGACGGCGTAAAGGAACCGCGCAATCTGGAGGTGCCGATCGGCACCCCAATCCAGCACCTGATCGATCAGTGTGGCGGGACCACCGGAGATATCGAGCGTGTCATCATCGGCGGGCCGATGATGGGTTTTGCCATGCACAGCACCGCCATCCCACTCATCAAGACCAGCAACTGCATTCTGGTGACCCGTAAACCGGATCAGCCGCCGCCCCTGGAGATGCCCTGCATCCGTTGCGGCGCCTGTGCTGAAGTCTGCCCGGTGGAGCTGCTGCCACAACAACTCTATTGGCACGCCCGCGCCAAGGAGTTCGACAAGACGCAGGAGTATGACCTCTTTGACTGCATCGAATGTGGCTGCTGCTCCTATGTCTGCCCCAGCAACATCCCGCTGGTGCACTACTACCGTTTTGCCAAGACCGAGATCTGGTCCCAGGAGCGTGAGAAAGAGAAGGCCGACCAGGCACGCAAGCGCCACGAGTTCCGCTTGTCCCGCATCGAGCGTGAACAGTTTGAAAAAGAGGCGCGGCTGGCGCAGAAACGGGCCGCCGTGCAGCAGAAGGCCGACAGCGGCGACAAGGGCGAGGCCGATAAACAGGCCACCATCCAGGCCGCCCTGGATCGGGCGCAGGCCAAAAAAGAGCAGCAGCAGGAGCCGCCCAAAAACACCGCCGCGCTCACACCGGCGCAGCAGCGTTTGGTGGATGAGGCGGATGCCCGCCGTGCCCGCCTCGACGCCGCCACCACTGCCGCCAGCAACAAAGAAGCCGAGTAGAATGCATCTCAACACCTCCAGCTCCCCCCACACTCACAGCGCCAACGGTCTCTCCGTTGTGATGCTGCGGGTGGTCTACGCCCTGATCCCGGCCATCGCCGCCTACGCCTGGCTGTTCGGCTGGGGTGTGATCATCAACCTGCTGCTGGCCACCATTACAGCACTGGCAACTGAGGCGGTCATGTTGCGACTGCGCCGCCACCCCATCACCCCGTTTCTCAAAGATGGTAGCGCGCTGGTCACGGCACTGCTGTTGGCAATCGCCATACCACCCCTGGCGCCGTGGTGGCTGGTTGTGGTCGGCACCGCCTTTGCGCTGGTCTTTGGCAAACACATTTACGGCGGTCTCGGTTTTAACCCGTTCAACCCGGCCATGGTCGGCTACGTGATGCTGCTCATCTCCTTCCCACGCGAGATGACCACCTGGGCGGCGCCGCTCAGCCCGGACAATCAAGGCCTCGATCTCGGCCAGAGCCTGGCATGGGTCTTTAGTGGCGCACTGCCGGCCGGTGTATCGCTGGATGGTCTCACCTCGGCAACGGTGCTGGACACGCTCAAGACACAACTGAAACTTGACCAGAGCATCGACCAGATCAGCGCCAGTCCCATTTTTGGCGCCATGGGCGGCGCAGGCTGGCAGTGGATCAACCTCGCCATTCTTGGTGGAGGCCTCTGGCTGATCTACAAAAACGTAATCAGCTGGCACGTGCCCGTGGCGATGCTTGGCAGTCTGGCGCTGATGGCCCTGCTCTTTTTTGCCGTTGAACCGACCCGCCACGCCTCGCCACTCTTCCACCTGTTTAGCGGCGGGGCGATGCTGGGGGCATTTTTCATCGCCACCGATCCGGTCAGTGGCGCCACCAGCATCAAGGGGCGGCTCTGGTTTGGCGCGGGTGTCGGCATCCTCACTTACATCATTCGCAGCTGGGGTGGCTACCCCGACGCAGTGGCCTTTGCAGTACTGCTGATGAACATGGCAGCCCCCACCATCGACCACTACACCAAGCCGACCGTCTTTGGCCACAGGAAAGGTTCCGATGGTCGGTAAACAGATGTCCACCGCCGCCGCCATCCTCGGTGGCTTTGCCATTCTTTGTGCCGGCGCGGTGGGTTTCATCTACGACAGCACCCGTGTACAGATCGAAGATAATGAGCGGGCTGCCCGGGTGGCGGCGCTGCATGAGTTGATTCCGCCCAAATTGCATGACAATGATCTTTACATTGATGCAATCACTGCCGAGTCACACAACTGGCTGGGCAGCAAAAAAGCGGTGCCGGTCTACCGCGCCCGGATGGACGATGAACCGATCGCTGTCATCATCGCCGCCGAGGCGCCCGACGGCTACAGCGGCACCATCAAACTGCTGGTGGCGATTCGTTACAACGGCGAGCTGGCCGGTGTGCGGGTAGTCAACCACAGAGAGACCCCGGGGTTAGGCGACTACATTGATGCAGAACGCTCCGACTGGATCAGACAGTTTGCTGGCCGCTCCCTGACCAATCCTGATGAAAAGCAGTGGCAGGTAAAAAAGGATGGTGGCGCCTTCGACAGCAACACCGGCGCCACCATCAGCCCCCGTGCCGTGGTTAAGGCTGTGCACCACGCCCTGACGTATTACAATAGCCATCGCGACCAGCTGTTTGCACCAGCCACGCCGCCGCAGAGTCCGGCAAAAAATCCAGCGGAGAGTGCCCGTCATGAGTAAAAGTTACAGCGAAATCAGCCGCGATGGCTTCTGGACCAACAACGTCGGTCTGGTGCAGATCCTCGGTCTCTGTCCGCTGCTGGCCGTCAGCACCTCCACCGTCAACGGCATCGGCCTGGGCATCGCCACCACCCTGGCGCTGGTCTTCTCTAACCTGCTGGTCTCGTTGATCCGCAACGTGGTAAAGCCTGAGGTGCGCATCCCGGTGTTTGTGATGATCATCGCCTCAGTGGTGACCGTCATCGAACTGTCGATGAACGCCTGGTTCCATGAGCTCTACAAAATCCTCGGCATCTTTGTGCCACTGATCGTCACCAACTGCGCCCTGCTCGGCCGCGCCGAAGCCTTTGCCTTCAAAAACAGCCCCGACCGCGCCGCGCTCGACGGCCTGACCATGGGGCTTGGCTTCACCGCCGTGCTGGTACTGCTTGGCACCATCCGCGAAATACTCGGCAGCGGCACCATCCTCGCACAGGCGCACATGATGTTTGGTGAGCTGGGCAACCACCTCACCATCACCCTGATCGACAACTACCACGGCTTCCTGCTGGCTATCCTGCCACCCGGCGCCTTCATCGGCCTGGGGCTGATCATCGCCGTTAAAAATCTCATTGATGATCGCAACAAACGCCAAGCGGCACTGCAACCCAAAATCATCACCGCCAACTTGAAGACAGCCTGAATTCAACGGAGATTCCCGATCAGCGTTTCTGTTGCGATAGTGGCGCAACCGCAGTCATGTCGTATAATTTCCCGGCACAGATTGCCAGTAGTGAATATGGCAATTATCAATATTGGTAGTGTTACCTAATTTATTAGAGTCACTCATTGAACAGAATTTTCGCAAGCAGGTGGCGGTAAATGAGAGGTAGTCATTGGGTACGATGTGCAACGTTTACGTTGTGGGGAGTAGTGATGGCCGGATGCACTACCTGGCAGGCCGCTCCATTGCCACCTACACACTATGATGAACAGCAGCGTCAGATCGAAGAGCAACAGCGTCAGGTTCAAGAGCAGCAGCGTCAGATCACACGTTTGCAGCAGAGTCTGGCTGACAAGCAATCCGAGATCAATAACCTGCGGGTCCATCAGCAGGATCAGGTAAAGGAGCTGAAGGAGACCACAACTCAGGCCGCGCGTGCCGAGGTTAAGCTGCGCCGATTCGCCTCCGAGGCCGACGTTGCATCACTGCTCGTCGAGGTGGAGATGGCGATGGAGGCGCTGGTAGCCGCGCTGGGCACAGAACGCGAAGTTCCGTTGCAGCTGCTGGCGCAGCGGCTGTTAGACGCCTCATCCGCCGCTTTTAAACGAGACAACAAATACAGCGTCGCTGCCGATCTTGCGGCACAGGCCGAACAGCTCATCAACCTACTCATGAATAACCTCGCGCCGCCAAATACGCGAGCAGCGCCAGAGGTTCCTCTGAAGATTACTATCCCACTCAAAATAAAGGTCGATAGCAACCTGCGCCGTCAACCCAATACCAGTGCCGTTGTACTCGGCGTGTTGCCAAAGGCGACGCCGGTGGTCGCTCGCGCCGCCCAGGGGCAATGGCTCCGGGTGCAAACCGAGAATGGAGACTCAGGATGGGTATTTGGTAATTTTCTGGAGCCTCGCTAAGTCGCGATCAAAGCAACCAGGCAGCGCGCACTAAACAATACCGCAACTCTCCACATCCACCGCACAGCACACCTGGTTACGCCCGGCACGCTTGGCGGCGTAGAGCATCTGGTCGGCACGCGCAATTACCAAATATGCCGTGTCATCGCTGCTGCAGACATCTGCCACACCTATGCTGAGGGTAACCACCATAGATTGATCGTTATAATCATAAGTGGCGTTCTGCACTTGGGCGCGAATCCGTTCCGCCATTTCCAGAGCTGCCGATATCATCGTCTCGGGTAATACGATGACAAACTCTTCACCACCGTAACGCGCCGCATAATCGATACTACGAATTGACGCGGAAAATATCTTGGCCACACTTGCCAACACATAGTCACCCGCCAGATGGCCATAGGTATCATTGAGTATTTTGAAGTGGTCGATGTCCATCAAGAGCACGCTGAAGGAACGCTGATTACGCTTGAAACGTGCAAACTGGTTGGCCAGAATATCATCGAGCTTCTTGCGGTTATAAAGCCCTGTGAGGCTATCGGTAACGGACAGTGTCTCCAGCAGCTGATTCTGTTTTTGCAACTCCAGACTGGCGGCCTCGAACTCCTCGTGGCTATGGCGCAGGTTATCCGCCATCTGATTAAACACCTGAGTCAAACGGCCGAGTTCATCACGCCGTACCACCGGGAGCTGCATGGCCAGATCTCCGGCGGCAATGCGGCCCGCGGCGCGAGTCAGACTCTTCAGCGGCGTGACAATTGATCGCCCCATGCGCCAGGCGACCAACCCCACCAACAGTGTAAGTCCGCCCACCAGCGCCAGAAACAGATTGCGAAAGGCGGTCCATGCTTGATAAATATCGGCGCGGTCTCTCTCTACCACCACAATAACCGGCAGTGCCGGTGACACCTTAGTGATCCCGAGAACCGTGCGATGCAACTGTCCCTCAAATATCATGGGGGCATCCCCTTGTGTGCGCAGACGCTGTAGCACTTCTGTCTCTATCGGTAACAGTGCGGTAATTAAATCGGCTGTGCCAAGCAGTGGCCGGCCGACCAGATCCAGCAGCCGCACACTCCCCGGAGAGCTGTTCGCTGCGCGCATAAGGCGGGGCTGCACCGTACCCAGATCGACTACCGCTGCCAGCGCGCCCAGGGTCTTATTGCCTAGCGACAACACCGGAACGGCTAAAGTGAAAGTGGTAGTGCCATGGATCTCATTCCAGTGCGGCGGAACAATGATGATGCCTTCCGTCGCAGCAGTTGCTGACCAGGAGACTGGCAACATACCCGCTGTGGCTACACCACCACTGCTGGCAACGATCTGCCCAGTAGCATCCAGCACAATCAGCTCCAGCAGCGGATCGAGCTTCTCCTCTACTAAACGCAAATAGCGCGACAGCATCTGTGGGCCTTCTGTGGGGATACCCGACGGCGGACTGAACTGGTAAGAAAGGGTGTTGATAATCGCATCGGAGCCGGAGAGCGCACGCAGCCCCTCTACCCGTTCCGTAAACCAATGTTCCAATTCGCGGTTGGCATCATTCGCCAACGTATGCAGTTGGTGGGTGACATTCTCAGCGATCATCGCCTCGTTCTGCCAATAAGAAAGCAGACCCAGACCTACTGAGGGGATAAGCGTGGCCAGAATGGCAAAGATCAGGATCCTGTTCCTGATACTATTTAACAAAATCACAATATCTCTTTTCAAATGAAAACCCACTTGGCACATCACGCAGTATACAGACACTGATACAGCAGAATGAGAACTGACCCACCATTTATACGCTAGATTCTGATGGGTAAAAAAGCAATTATTCACCACACACTTTAAGATGCTGTTTCAAGGCGTTGCTAATATTTTATCCACTTAACATTCTAAGCAATACGACTCCGTAGTTACTCAGGTATATGTCAGGTATAGACTTTAAATGACACCTATTTGGATCTCCATTATAAAACTGGTGGCTGCTGCACTGCACCAAACTCATCGTCAAGTTAGTGGCTGCTCTGAAGGAACAAAGGTATGAACGTCCACCCCATCCCCACATCACGCACGCCACTTATTGGCCTGCTCCTGGTACTCACTGCCGCCGTCGCCTTCTCCACCAAAGCGATCATCATAAAACTCGCCTACGCTTATGGCGGCCAGGTCAGCCCCATCATCCTGCTGACACTACGCATGGTGATGTCGCTGCCATTTTTTCTCATCGCTCTGGTTGTTCTTGGGCGCGGCAGCACTCACCCCACACCCCTCAACAGGGGTGATTACCTGCATCTCATTCTCCTGGGGGTGATCGGCTTTTATCTCGCCGCCTATCTCGATTTTGTCGGACTCAGTTACATCAGCGCCTCGCTGGAACGACTAGTGCTGCTGCTCTACCCAACATTGGTGATACTGCTCTCGGCGCTGATCTTTCGCCGCGCCATCACCGCCAGAGAAGCGATCGCCCTCATCATCAGTTACCTCGGCATCATAATTGTATTTGCTGAAGAGCTGACCATCTCCGGCGCCAACATCCTGCTCGGTACCAGCTTCATCTTTGGTAGCGCCACGGCCTACGCCCTCTACCTGATCGGCAGTGGCGTGATGGTAAAACGGATCGGCGCCATGCGTTTCACCGCCTACGCCATGACCATCGCCTGCGTAGTCACTATCATCCACTTCGGTTTTGTCTTTGATGAAGCCATCATGACGCTACCAACAACGGTGTATGGCCTGTCACTGCTCATGGCCATACTCGCCACCGTCATCCCCACCTTTTTAATGAACGCCGGCATCCAGCGCATCGGCGCCAACCCCGCCGCCATCATCAGCTCAATGGGACCGGTGATGACAATATTCCTCGCCTATCTTTTTCTGAATGAACAGTTGAGCTATCTACAATCCAT
>CAMTXZ010000144.1:0-9160 GCA_947085765.1 uncultured Chromatiaceae bacterium
CGCAATTACACCACGTATAAGTCGATCATTGAGTCCAAGGTTTTGTACTGGGCGTAGTTTTGATGTACTGGTAACCATGTGTGCAATCTCCTTAATTGATGGCCATCCATTACTGCGCTGACCATTTATGAATTTAAGAGCATCCCTAATTTATCAAAACACAATAAAAGTCAAAAACAACATATACCCTCAGATGCCATGATAAGCGACCAGACCTATGCTAAACATGGCCCCCCTTTAAAACCGGGGAAAAAATATTATAAAAAAATTTTCTCGTTCTTGCCATAAATGAACTTGATTACGATCTATCAACGACTCGCTCATATGACTGTTATTACTATAATAGACACGCATCGTATCGATGTGTAGGGGAGGTGACAAAAAAAATGGTGAAAAACCAGATTTATGAAGATGTTTTGTGCCTATATTTATTTTTATTCAGCACAAAAAACAGATGAAAACCACATACAAATAATCCCGTATAAAAAAGAAATAACTAAATTTAACAACCTCATATGCAGTGTTATTGCAACGTAACCTTATATATCAAACCAAAAACAGATTTACATACTCATCACACAAGGCTCACTCCAGCAGCCAGATTAAAAACCCCCATCCTGGCAAACACATGATATGGATACATTGCTCGCATAACAGATAAAACATATCTGCTGCCACCACCGCCACCACATCTACGCAGCCAACTACAACTTACAAAACAACCACTGCCGACAACAAACCAATCACACCACCAAATACACCGCCCCACACCACCAGCCAGCCCAGGTGCTGTTTAATCATCTGCTGAACCATCTCTTTAACCAACTGTGGTGTTAGCTCTTCCAGACGGGCATTAATAATCTCTGCCACTTTGGCGCGAATATCGGCCATCACTTTAGGCTGATCAATCTCATCTTGCAGCAGCTGATGAAATGAATCCTTTTCAGTCATCTCGATAATCGACTCTTTCATGCCGGCAATAAAAGGCTCTTTCAACGGCGTTAATGCCTTTTCGCCACCAAACATGCCCAGCATTTTGCCAAACGAAGAGTTCAGAATCACTTCAACCAACTTATCAAACGACGGCGAAAGATCGACCTTCTCAATCACCGGCCCAAGATGCAACCTTGACTTAACCGAACCACCCGAAACAAAACGGTCGATATTCTCCTGGGTAAAAAACTGCTCCATCATCAACGTCTTGATCGCCACCTTAAACTCCTCAAAACGCGCCGGAATCACCCCCGACCCCACCAGGCCCGGCACCTTCTCAAACAACATATGAATAGCCAGCCAGTTGGTCAGCGCACCCGACAACGCAAACAGCCCGACCATCATAATCAGGTCGTTCTGCAAGCCCCAACCTACGGCAAGAACAATGGTGGCGATCAGATTGGTTAAGATACTTTTGTTCATTTAGTGACTTCTCATTTCGATACGAATAGACAGGATGGCGGTGATTATCCTTGAATAATCCCACGTTTGAAAGACGAGAAATGATTACCAAATCCATATGCAATCTATTGCGACACAAGGTTACTCATCAAGCTAAATGGTTTTATTTTTTGCATCAAGTTTAGTAGGGTGGGCACGGAGTTTGTGCCCACGATTCCGCATAACAGCGTGGGCACGCAAAACGTGCCTACCCTTGGCTGGTGATGTAATCCATGGAGTGTGCCAATTCTCCCGCTCATCGTTCGACAGGCTCACCACGAACGTGAGAGTTAATCAACTATTCACTTGGTGAATCGCGGTGGGTTCTGTGACTACGGATGAGTTTTATGACTACGGGAGGGTTCTGTCACTACTGGCAGTAATGTAGCCCGGATGAAACGCAGTGAAATCCGGGGCTGGTGATAACCCCTGATGTGCTATTGCTGCGTCCAGGCTACTTGCTGAGTTCTTGTCTAGTGTTATACAAAAATGACATACGTCTAAGGGGCAGCTCCCTTAACCCTCCTCTTCCGATCGGTCTACTTTAGTTGCATTTGTATATGAAATGTAGTGCCGACATTGATATCGGAAGTCACCGCCATCTGTCCCTGATGCTGCTCGGTAATAATAAAGTACGCAAATGACAGCCGCTTGCCCGCATCGTAATCAATCTCAGGCGTATCTTTTCTGACAAAAGGCTCGAACAAATACATTTGCTCTTCATTAGTCAGACCAACACCATTATGCTGGATTCTCATCCAGAAACTGTCATAACTTACATTCATCTGAATCTTGATAGTTGGCTTATGGCCGGGACGATCCACCCGCCCTAGCGCATCACAAGCATGACGAAACAAGCTGAGAAACGTCTGCTGTAATTCGGTCACATAACAGGGAATCATTGGCAAATTTGTTTGATAACACCTTTCAATATAAATGTCTTTGAATCTGAGTTTCGAAGGAACCGATAACACATCACCAGCCAGTTCCAGAGTGCGCTCCATAACGTCGACGATATTGGATAGTTCTTTTCTGCCACTGCGCCCACGGGCAAAGTCTTGCAAGTTATGGACGATGGATGCCACTTTCTCGCCTTTTTCATAGGCGTCAGTCAGCAAACTGCTGAGTTTTTCAGGCATGCCATTGCTGGCAATTTCATTTGTGTTCTGGCTGCTGTCAGACAGTAAATGCTGAAAGGTTCTCAGGTCGAACAAAATTGATTGAAGCGGCATATTGATATCATGCGCCATTGACAGTGCCAGCTCACCCATGGAGGATATTTTGTCATTTTGAATCATCATATTTTCAGCGAGCATTTTCTTGGTAACGTTATCGACCAGGATCACTACGCCGGTTTCAGCCTCGCCCTGAAGTGGATATATAGTGATATCAAAATAGTATTGACCGCGCTGACTGTGCTTGATGGTGATCGGTTCATTCTTTTCTATAGCATCGTTAACCTGGCTGGGCGATATCGTAATAATCGGGTAGGCATCCCACAGATTTTTGCCCAGCGCATCTTCTGCTTTCCTGCCAGTAATATCTTCAGCCTGCTTATTCCATTGGGTGATCTGCCCATCCTTGTCGATGCCAACCAGCATCAGCGGCATGGATTTCAGGATGCTCTTGATATAGCTCTCTGACGCACGCAGCCGGGATGCGGTGCCCACGTGCTGAGCTATCTCATTTTCCAACAGTTGATTGGATTCTTTTAGTAAACGATTAGACTCATCCAGCGTGGCTGTGCGTTCCTGTACGCGCAACTCCAGATCATTACGAATCGCCTTCAGTTCAAGATTGGATTTGTGGGCCTGTCGCCGCGTGAAGAAAAGATTTATGACGGCTGCCAATAGTAACAGGATAAGTACACCGCCGGACCAGTTGGAAACATGCTGCCAGTTAGTTGTACCATCCGAATACTTGAATTTCATTGCCAAGGCGGCGTATGTAGGCTCGCTTTGCAGAAATATCGATATAAATAGCAGGAATCTCTTCATCTTAATAACAGTGTCTTTTGCTCATTGACAGTTGCACAGTCATCCATGGCTAGAAAGAGATCTTTCTCGCAAAACCATAAATACCCATTGGTCTAAATCATCACTTAAAAAACATAACTTTAAAGCTCGTGCGCTCCATTTTTTGGCGTCGCCTGGAACGCCTTGCTGGGCGCTAAACAGAGTTAAAACCATGCAGGTATGAGCGGATGGATACGGGTGATGCGCAAGAGATGCGCGATTAGACGTGTTCAAACAACTTCCCGCTTTACCTACTATCTTTTTACCTGCCTTGCCATCATAAACGAATGGTTGTTTGTAGCAACTGGATATTAGGGGGACGCCGATTAATCCTGCACCCAAAGCACTCCGTGGGGCGGACTCCTCGTCCTGAGCTTGGCAAAGGGCTGGTGATGCAATCCATAGATTATGCTAATTCCCTGGTCCATGGTTCGACAGGCTCACCACGAACGGGGGAGTTAATCAGCTATTCACTTGATGAATGGCGGTGGGTTCTGTGACTGAGGGTGAGTTTTGTGACTGCGGGCGGGTTCTGTCACTGCTAGCAGGGCTGTGTGTGGGAGCGGCATTCCTGCCGCGATTTAGCCACTGGTCAGGCTCTCGCGGCAGGAATGCCGCTCCCGCGGCTTGGTTCTGGGTGGGGATTAAAGCACTGACTCAAACCCTTCAAATTGGGGTGGGCCGAGGTAGATATCTTTGCTTTTACCACCGGCGCCGGCGTGGGCTTTGCGGAATGCTTCTGATTCTGTCCAGTTTATAAAGTCCTGTTTTGTGGCCCAGGTGGAGTGGGAGACAAAGGGTGTGTTTTCATCGTTGCTTGCGCCACGCAGCAGGTTGAATGATTGAAAGCCGGGCACGCTGTCGAGATGGGAGTCTCTGTTTTTCCAGACTTCGATAAACTCCTGTTCAGACCCAAGTTTGATTTTGAAACGGTTCATTGCGATGTACATAGTGTTACCTCGATTTAAATAAACTGTTTAGAGGAATCATAAATAAGCCCACACCCAAATCACTACGTGGGCTCTTCATGGTGCGCTTGTCGAACCATGGACGGAGGATGCTTAACGATCAATGCGTTGCGTCACCAGCCCTTCGACAGGCTCAGGACGAACGGATTTGTGCTGAAGTTCTTACTTAACATCCTGCCTAATCCAACCTACAAAACCACAGCTACTGCCGATACAACATTTCGGCATAAGCTGTTTGTGAAAAGAGTGAGTGGGCCAACGCTTTGTCTATCAGGGTTTGATTGGTTGCGTTTGATTCCACCAGATTTTTATCGATGTAGTTAAATAGTTTTGGCGCCATGTCCTGGCGCAACAATACCAGTTCGTTGCCTTCCATGTAGCCCTGTACTTTGTCGAGCTGCATGATGGCGCGGCCAACACGATTACGATTTTCTGGCACGGTGAGGTCACGCCCGATCATTGGGGTCTCGCCGGAGACGCCCATCATGGAGAGCAGTGTTGGGCCGATGTCGATCTGACTGGCGAGTGTTGGGATGACATCGGGTTTTACCGGACCGCCCAGGATCAGCGCGGGAATATGAAAACGATCCACCGGTAACAGTGATGCGCCATAGACACGTGAGTTGTGATCGGCGATGACCAGTATCAGGGTATTGTCCCAATAGTTGGATTTTTTGGCCTTGGCGATAAACTGGCCCACGGCGTAATCGGCATACTTAACGGCGTTATTAACGGTGTGTTTTTCGCTGTCATATTGTTCTATGCGGCCATCGGGGAACTCAAACGGTGAGTGGTTGGATGAGGTGAAGACCAGACCAAAAAACGGTTTGTCACCGTAGCTGCTGAATGTCTCGTCTGCCTTGTTGAAAAGATCTTCATCAGAGACGCCCCAGGTGGCTTTAAACGCAGTGTCGGGATAGTCGTTTTGATCGATCACATAGTTAAAACCATTGCCCATAAAAAAGCTGCGCATGTTGTCGAAGTGGCCTTCGCCACCGTAGAGGAAACCGGTGTCATAACCGCGCTCTTTCAAAAAGCTGGCGAGGGTGAAGAAGCCACGCTGTGATTTGGCTTGTTTCACTACGCTGATGGCGGGCGTAGGTGGAATGCCGGTGACAACGGCTTCGATGCCACGCACTGAACGGGTGCCGGTGGCGTAGAGGTTGTCGAACCAGATCCCTTCTGCGGCGAGTGCATCAATATTAGGTGTGAGTGGTAGGCCACCAAGCTTGCCCACAAATTCGGCGCCCAGGCTCTCTTCCAAGACGATGATGAGGTTGTAGGGTTTGTTGCGTGGTGCCGTGCTCTGTTGCAGATGGCGTGAGGGTGACGCGGGATCGGTAAAACTTGAAGCGGGTACGTTCATCTCCTGACGCACAATTTTCATTACCTGATCAAACGGCATCTTGCCGTAGGGCAAACCGCCCTCTTCATCCTGCCCCGAGAGATAGATGGAGTAGAGCACGGTGTAGGCGGAGCTGAGCGGAAGATCATTCACGAGATGGTCGGCGCTGATTGCGACGGTGGCAGGATTGACGGCACGATGGTCAAGCGTTGAACGGCCGGCGGCGACAAAGCTGATAAAGACCAGCGGTACCAGCAGCAGTGCCGGCAGCCAGTGAATCGGCCGTTCCAGTACCAGCAGGCGCCGGGTGGTGCGCACAAAGCCCCAGCTCACCAGCGGTACAACGATAATCGCCAGCAGCAGTTGCAGTGGATACTCCGCCAGCAAGGTGGAGCCGACCTCTTTGTAGTGTTGCAGGTACTCCACAAAGATGTAGTTGGGGCGTGAGTCGTACTGATTGATAAACGACGGCGTGGATAGCTCCATAAAGGCGACAAAGACAAATCCAAACGTGAGATAGAAGAGCAGAAAACGGCGCCACTGTTTGAAGAGTTTGAGGTTGGTGCAGAAGAGCGGCGTGAGGGTGGCGGGAATCATCATCATCATCGCCACCAGCACCAGGTCAAACCGCACTCCCTGCAGGAAGATGAAGGAGTAGTCGCCCGCCTGGGAGACCCGCTCAAACTGCCAGGTAAAAAAGCCGAGGCGGCTCAGACTGAGAAAGGCGACGATCAGCCCGAGTGGTGCGAGGATCAACAGCAAGGGCTTAAAAAAGTGGCGACGTAGTGACATAAGTTGTTTGGTTTTCCGCGGGAGGTTAATCAATCAGACTGGCAGCTGGACAACTTGCGACAGGAGTCTATCCCGACACTCTTAATCTCGCCTTAAATCCGTTTGAAGATCAGATCCCAGATACCGTGGCCGAGGCGCTGGCCGCGCTTTTCAAACTTGGTGAGCACGCGGTAATCGGGGCGCTCGGCGTAGTTGCCCGGCCCGGCCACGTTTTCGTAACCCGGCGCCGCTGCCATCTTTTCCATCATCCAAATGGCGTAATCTTCCCAGTCGGTAGCCATGTGAAAGAGGCCACCGGGTTTGAGTTTGCTGCGGATCGTTTCGATAAACTCGGCCTGCACGATGCGTCGTTTGTGGTGACGACTCTTGTGCCAGGGGTCGGGAAAAAAGAGCAGCACCCGGTCAAGCGAACCGTCGGGGATGCACTGTTTGAGTACCTCGATGGCGTCGTGGTTGAAGATACGCACGTTGTCGTTGCCCTGCTCCACCAGCCGCCCCATCAGACGACCCACGCCGGGGCGATGTACCTCGATGCCGATGTAGTCCTGCTCCGGCTGCGCCAGCGCCATCTCTGCCAGTGCGTCACCCATGCCAAAACCGATCTCCAGGACGCGCGGCGCGTGACGGCCAAACAGGGCGTCGAGATCCAACATTCCACCCTCTATCTCCAGCCCAAAATGGGGCCAGTGGTCGACTAACGCACGCTCCTGCATGCCGGTCATGCGCCCTTGGCGCAGCACAAAACTACGGATCGGACGGTGGATTTTATCGGTAGGGGTCATGGTCATTTAATATATACAGTGTGATTGCCACACCGACGGCGTCGGCATGGCGGGGCCGCTAACGGCGACTATAAAAAGCTGCCGTCGATGGGTGACGAGGCGCTGGCGTACTGCTTACGTGGCATGCGCCCGGCGAGATAGGCCTCGCGTCCGGCAATCACCGCGTGTTTCATGGCGGAGGCCATCAGCACTGGCTTTTGGGCGCAGGCGATGGCCATGTTCATCAACACACCGGCGCAGCCCAACTCCATGGCGATGGTGGCATCGGAGGCGGTGCCGATACCGGCATCAACCAGCACCGGGACCGTCAACTCTTCAACGATGGAGCGAATGTTGTAGGGGTTGCAGATGCCGAGACCGGAACCGATGGGACCACCCAGCGGCATGACGGCGACACAGCCGATCTGCTCCAGCATCTTGGCGATGGTGAGATCGTCGGTGGTGTAGACCATCACCTTGAAACCATCCTTGACCAGGATCTCGGCAGCCTTAAGTGTCTCGATCACATTGGGGAAGAGTGTCTTCTCATCCGCCAACACCTCCAGTTTTACCAGGTCGTGGCCATCCAGCAGCTCCCGCGCCAGGCGGCAGGTGCGCACCGCCTCTTCGGCGTTATAACAACCGGCGGTATTGGGCAGGATGGTGTATTTGTCCATCGGCACCACGTCGAGCAGGCTCGGTTCATCGGGGTGCTGGCCAATATTGGTACGGCGCACCGCCACGGTAATGATCTCGGCACCCGATGCTTCGGTTGCCAGACGGGTCTCTTCCAGCGATTTGTATTTGCCAGAGCCCACCAGCAGGCGGGAGCTGAACTCCATCCCGGCGATAATCAGCGGGTCGTGGGCGGCGGCGGGTTTGGTAGTAGACATAACAGCTCCTGTAGACTACTGTGATTCAAAGAGGCGCGATTATACCCCGGAGACTCTTAAATTAACCGCTGGCAATTAGCCGCCACCGATGGCGTGTACGATCTCGACCCGGTCACCGGCCTGTAGCTGATGCTCACCATGGCGGCTGCGCGGCACGATATCGAGATTCACCTCCACCGCCAAACGCCGGCCGGTGAGTTCAAGATCGCGGATCAGATCCGCCACACTGTAGGGTGCCGTGACCTGACGCGCGTCACCGTTAACGATAATTTCCATAATCGATCACTCGCTTAACAAAGTGCAGAATTTTACTACATTCACGTACACGCCGCAGTCTGTAGCAGATTCAATTTAAATCTATCCTTGCCACAATAACGCCAACCAAAAACTTAAAACAGATACCCCGAACTTCTAAAAAGTGTCCAACAATGACACTATCGAAATGAGATACTTCTTTTCACCATCCACGTATAACGACCAACAAAAAATGGATCACGGCTACCTCAACGATATCCTTTTACTCTTCACCGCTGCCGTTGTAGTGGTGGTGATCTGCCTGCGCATGAAGCTACCGCCCATCCTGGGTTATCTGGCCATCGGTGTGACGATGGGGCCTTATGGCCTGGGGCTGATAGATGATACCGAGCGCACCCGCGCACTCGCCGAATTCGGCGTGGTCTTCCTGCTCTTCACCATCGGTCTGGAGTTTTCCCTGTCGCAGCTGATGCGCATGAAGGGTGTGGTGCTGGGGCTGGGCGGGGCGCAGGTGATCGTGACCACCGCGATCACGGCGCTGGCGGGAGCCTACTTCGGCATGTCACTGGAGGGGGCGCTGATCCTCGGCGGTGTTGTTGCCATGTCATCCACCGCACTGGTGATCAAACAGCTCACCGACCAGATCGAGCTGCATACCCGCCACGGCCGCAATGCTGTGGGCATCCTGCTGTTCCAG
>CAMTXZ010000145.1:0-25344 GCA_947085765.1 uncultured Chromatiaceae bacterium
ACAAATAGTCATCTCACAGTGTCTGAGCCGATACCAACATCGAAAATTCGCGCAGCAACAACATCAGCGCTACCGCCACCATCACCATACCAATCATAGCCGCCTTACGACCTTCAAGCAGCAGCACAGCCACAGGTAAACGCATGCCTTTGGGTGGTAGGCGCTGCGCCCGGACAATCTGCCAGCCAAGCCACAAAAACAGCATAATTGGCAGACTGCGTGCCACACCAAACGCCACGCCACTCATGTAAAGCTTCTGCTTGTTCAGCGCCGCAATCCCTTCCACGGTGGGGGTAAGTGGCATCTGCATCAATATAAAATCGATTAATGGTTCCAACCACACCAATAACAACAGATAGAATGCAACAGCAAGCAGCCAGCTTTTGGCAAGCTGCTTATCGCCTGGAATAATCTCTGGTTTTTGTTGTTTCATGTTCGCTTATCTACAACGAATCGAAATAGTCTGAAAGACCGCTAAGAATGGTTGGTACTATTATCTGTCAGATTCGGCCACTTAGAAAACGCAATAAAATACAAAAGAATCAGATTAACAATGGGAACCACCATCAGCAGACTCAACCACTTTGAATAGCCTGCTTTGGAAAAAATAAACCAGAATGGCACAATCACAACGGCTGACATCAGCAACATCATAAAAAATCCCAGGTCACTATTCGGCATTGTTTGAGGCATTACAGTTCTCCCTTTCCGTATGCGATTGCGCGTACCAGGTAACCCTTATCTGGGACAGACGGTTGCCAGATTAACCAGCACCGCTCTTATACATATCTAATGAATATCAGTTACCAACCAATAACACACCTGTTCAGAAATCAAATGCCGCCAGACCAGGTTGACTCAACTATTGATTGTTTGGTGGTTCAAATAAAGTACCCTTACTCTGCACACCCTCGAGCAGATACTGTTCTGCCGTAGTGAGATCATAACCATTACAGAGGAACATTTTACGCCCTTTATCCATCAAAAATTTAGCTGCCATCAGCTTTGTGACAATGCCACCGGTGGCAAACTCATTATTAGGTGTCTGTGAATCATCCAGTGCTTCGCTAGGAATCTCGGTGATGTGAGCAATCATACGAGCATCACTATGCACCGACGGATTTTTATCATAATAACCATCAATATCACTGAGAATCACCAGCAGATCTGAGTTGGTGTAGTGGGTAACATGAGCAGCAAGCTGATCATTATCACCAAACACCTGATCGGAAATGGTGGTGATGTCATTTTCGTTGACTACCGGAAGAATGTCATTTTCAAGCAGTGCATTGATGATTTGCCTAACAATATCAATGTGTGCAACCGAGTCAAAATCCTCCTCTGTCAACAGGATCTGGCTGGTATCGATATCGTACATGTCAAACATTGATTTGTAGCTGCTCATCAAAATTGGCTGCCCTACAGAGGCTAGTACCTTTTTGCTGATGACTTTATTACGATCCAGTTTCAGTGCCGTGTAACCCGCGGCAACCGCACCGGAGGTGACCAGGATCACCTCGTAATGTTGTTTGAGCTTAACAATAAACGAGACCAAGTTGAGCATCCGCCGTTTGGCGATCACGTTATTTTCAGTTAGTACACCACTACCTACTTTTAATGTAATACGTTGCAAATCTTTACTCCGTCATAAATTTTATCGGTTCAAACAGATGGACGCAGCGATCTTTACGCCGCAACAATTGTTGCGCCCTCTGCCAGCCATTTTCCAAGAGGTATATACGGAGGTATTGCACTGTGTTCCGTCCAAAACCTCCTGCTTAGCACACAATTGTAACCCCATTAACGTTAGCGTATATGAAAGAACTGCAATTTTTACATATACGCCCCCTAAAAATGGCGAGTCTAATCTCCTGTAATTCCACCCGGGAAGCAGCCTAGAGGCTATCTTTCTACTGTGAATCAGCTAAATCATACTCAGATTTTCCGTTAGACTCCTTGGCAAGCAAAAATCCACTTCGTTATACCCAAAAGCAATAACGCTTCTGAAAAAACAATTACCGCACCATAACCGCTATATATATGATACCCACCATTCAAATCAACATGACACGTCGCATTAAGAGGATTTTCATTCATGGAATGGCAGGGTTGGTTTTCGCTGGCGCTCACACTTATGGTATTGGTTACCCTGGCCTTTACCCGGATAAGCTCTCACCTGGTACTAATGGGAGCATTGACCATTCTCAGTGTCAGTGGGGTGATTACGGCCAAAGATGCGCTGGCCGGTTTTAGTAACGAAGGGCTGATTACGGTCGCGGCAATGTTTGTGGTGGCTGCCGGGATTCATGCATCAGGCGGGGTCGACCTGCTGGTCCACCACCTGATGGGGCACCCTAAGACCGTGCGAAAGGCGCAGTCGCGCATCTGCTTTCCAGTAACCATACTGAGCGCCTTTTTAAACAATACACCGCTGGTTGCCACCATGATTCCAGCAGTGCATTCCCTTGCCAAGAAAATCGACATTGCCCCCTCCAAACTGATGATCCCGCTCAGCTATGCGGCGATCCTGGGCGGCACACTGACCCTCATCGGCACCAGCACCAATCTGGTGGTCAACGGTCAATACCAGGCGCTTACCGGCAATCCAGGCTTTTCACTGTTTGCCATTACCCCGATTGCCTTGCCCGTCGCATTGGTTGGCATCACCTTCATGCTCTGGTGGTTCCCACGCGCCCTACCCAACTACCGTAATGAGCCGCTACTCGACAAGATGCGCGAGTTTACGCTGGAGGTGGCCGTAGCCAACAACGGACCACTGGTGGGCAAATCGGTACAACAAGCAGGTTTGCGTAATTTGAAGCGGGTCTACCTGGTAGAAATCGTACGCGAGGAGCATATCCTGACTGCCGTTACCCCTGAAGAAATACTCATGGGCGGTGACCGGCTGGTCTTTGTTGGTGATACCGAGGCAATTTCGGACCTGTTACGTATTAATGGTTTGATCCCCTCAACCCATGAGGGAGAGTTTTTGCTGATCGGCAAACAGAGCGAACGACGATTGGTTGAGGCAGCCATTTCACCGCACTCCGACTGCATCGGCGAGACCATTCGTGAATCCAATTTCCACAGCCGCTACGGTGCGGTGGTGCTGGCTGTCGCCCGCAACGGTGAACGGGTGGCTGGCAACCTCGGCAGTATCCAGTTACAAGCAGGGGATACGTTACTACTGGATGCCCGTCCCGACTTTGTCACCCGCCAGCGTTACAACAAGGATTTTCTGCTAATCAACGACCTCGATAGCGAACCCCCTCGTCACCAATTCGCTTACGTCGCCTGGGCCATTCTGGTCGGCATAATTGCCATCGCCAGCTTTGAGATTACGAGCATGTTAAATGCCGCCTTAATGGGGGCTGCGGCTATGCTTATCACTGGTTGCTGCTCGATTAATCAGGCACATAAAAGCCTTGATCTCGGCGTTATCATCACCATAGCCGCCTCCTTTGCGCTGGGTGCGGCGCTAAAAAGTACCGGAGTCACAACGGTCATAGCCGATTTGGTGATCAATCTTAGCGGTGGTGATGCGGTGCTGATCCTGATACTCACCTATATCACCATCTCCATTCTCACCGAGATCATCTCCAACAACGCTGCCGCAGTATTGATGTTGCCGATCGTCCTCGACATGACCACTACCGCCCATCTCAATACCGAACCCTTTATCTTCGCCATCATGATGGCGGCCTCTGCCAGCTTTGCCACGCCGATTGGTTATCAGACCAATCTTATGGTTCAGGGGCCAGGTGACTACCGCTTCAGCGA
The DNA here is from genome assembly GCA_947085765.1 of uncultured Chromatiaceae bacterium. Classification (GTDB taxonomy): domain Bacteria; phylum Pseudomonadota; class Gammaproteobacteria; order Tenderiales; family Tenderiaceae; genus JAKFXL01. The sequence continues at coordinate 3,781 of CAMTXZ010000145.1, forward strand.
CTTTCTCAAGGTAGGCATTCCGATGAATATCATCGTCGGCATCACCACTATCACCATCATCACCCTCTTTTACCCACTGCGGCCATAACTGGGTTCTATTTTGCCTTGCTAGACAGGGGGCAAGGTAGTTGATACCCACTCACAATTTACACGATGTTTATAAGCTAAACCTTTGCCAGCAAAAGCCGATCAAGTGGAAGTCACCTCTCCCTTGAATTGTGCAATAAGGTTAACCATTGACGATCAAACATCACGATAAGCCGCAGATTACGATTCAGATATCTGTAAACAAAAGGGCCAATGGTTTCAAGTTTACGGCACCAGACGACGGCCCCAGCATTCCGCCAGAGCGCCAAGAGGTTCCAGACCCGCAAAACAGAAAGCAGCGGCATGGGCTTGGCCTTGGCCTTGGTGAAAAAGGCAGTCAAGTCCGTGGAAGGCCACGTGATACTGGAATCCTATGGACAGCACGGATCTGTTTTTCGCTTTACTTGGCCAACCAACAATCCTGAGGAAATAGCCCAATGACCATGCCTCAGAGCCAGCGGCGGGTGTTTGCCTATTGCGTCACTGGGGGCGGCTTAGTGTTGGCCAACATCGTGATGCGCGATTCCATTTGGGTTGGCAGTGATCAACTCCACACAGTCATGGAAGTGGTGGCAACCTTGCTTGCCCTGTTGGTCGGCGTGCTCGCGTTACTTCGGTATTACAGTCGGAAAGACAGTGTCTTTCTCTACATCGGCGCCGGATTTTTGGGGACTGCATTTTTAGACGGCTATCACGCCATCGTCACTGCCGCCCATTTCAGACCAATGATGCCCTCCGATTTAAGTTCCCTGATTTCGTGGAGCTGGTCGGCGTCCCGGATGTTTTTAGCCGTCATGTTATTCCTGAGTTGGCTACTCTGGCAGCGAGAAAACCGATTAGGGCCAACAGGGCTCCTCGAAGCCAGAACGGTCTATCTTGCCAGTGCGGCGTTTACGTTGAGCTGTTTTTTCTTTTTTGCATTTTTTCCTTTGCCGAGCGCCTCTTTCCCGGACATCCCGTTTCACAGACCACAAGAATATATTCCTGCCCTGTTTTTCGGGCTGGCGCTGCTGGGTTATCTACGCAAGGGCGAGTGGCGCCGGGATATTTTCGAGCACTGGCTGGTGCTTTCGCTAATCGTCGGGTTGATCACTCAGGCCGTCTTCATGCCATTTTCCGGCCACCTTTTCGACTTCGAGTTCGATGTGGCGCATCTCCTCAAAAAGGTCAGCTATATTTGCGTGCTGGTCGGGTTACTCATCAGCATCTATATGACGTTTCGTAGCGAGGCTGAGATCTCAAAAACCCTGGCACAGCAAAACAGTTTGCTCGCCCAGGAAATAGACGAGAGACAACAGGTAGAGCAGCAGCTTAAACAGTCAAGCGTCGAGCTTTCGCGCATCAACGAAGAGCTGAACAATTTTGCCTACGTCGCCTCGCATGACCTCAAATCACCGTTACGCGGTGTTGATCAACTGGCAAGCTGGATCACGGAGGACCTTGGCGACACGTTAGGTGACGATACACGGGAACATTTGCGCCTGATGCGCAGCCGGATCACACGCATGGAAATGCTGCTCGACGATTTGCTCGCCTACTCGCGTGTTGGTCGTTCAAACGACGAGATCATCAGCATCAATACCCACGAACTGGTCGAGAATATTTTTGAATTGCAGGCGACCAACAAGCCGATTCATCTAGTGGTGGCCGACGATATGCCGGTTCTAAACGCGCAAAAAGTTCCGTTGGAGCTAGTCTTTCGCAACCTGATTGGCAACGCCATAAAACATCACGACAAGCCGCAAGGAACAATTTGGGTTTCGGCATGCAAAAACGCCGATGGTTTCGAATTTACAGTCCAGGACGATGGCCCCGGTGTTCCGGCAGAACACCAAGAGCGGGTATTTGCCATGTTCCAGACGCTCAAGCCGCGTGATGAAATAGAAGGCAGCGGCATCGGTTTGGCATTGGTGAAGAAAGCGGTCGAATCAGTGGGTGGCACCGTGACACTGGAATCCGATGGGCAGCAAGGGTGTACCTTCCGCTTCACCTGGCTAATCAATAATCCCGAGGAAAATACCTAATGAGCACAGACACAAGCCCCTATAGAGAAGTGACCATTTTACTGGTGGACGATGATGACGTCGACGTTTTGGGGGTGGAGCGCGCCCTCAAGAAACTCAAAATATTGAACCCGATTGTACGCGCTCGCGATGGCATTGAAGGTTTGGCGCTGTTACGTGATCCCTCCGCGGTTAAAAGACCCTATCTGGTACTGCTTGACATCAATATGCCACGCATGAACGGACTGGAAATGCTGTCCGAGATGCGTAAGGATTCACGACTTTCCAGTGCAGTGGTGTTCGTGTTGACGACCTCGAAGGCTGACGAAGACAAAGTCACGGCGTATCAGCAGCACGTTGCCGGCTATATCGTCAAAAGTCAGGTGGGCGACGGATTTTTGCGCGTGATGGAAATGCTGGACCACTACTGGCGCGTGGTGGAATTGCCAATACAAAATTGAGAAGACGAACATGAGTGAGTCATTGCGTTTACTACTAATTGATGACGATGATCTTGATCGCATGGCCGTTGTACGCGCGCTAAAACGGGGTAATGTGCGCTACGACATTGTTCAGGCAGCCTCTGCCACCGAGGGGTTGAAGCTCGCAGCAGAACAACGCTTTGACGCGATTTTGTTGGACTACCGCTTGCCAGATCAGGATGGTATTGAGGTATTGCGACTGCTGCGTAATGGAAACATCGAGCGCGTTGCGGTACTGATGCTAAGCCGCCAAGAAGATGAGTCCCTTGCTGAACGTTGCCTGGAAGCCGGCGCACAGGACTTCCTTCTGAAAGATGAAGTCAATGATCGCCGATTGAGCCGCGCCTTGCGGCAGGCGCGTCAACGCAACCAAATCGAAGAGGCACTGCAAGCCAGTCGAGACGAGCTACTGCAATTGTCTGAGCATGATCCACTCACGGGTTTGACCAATCGTCGAGGGTTCGAGCACGCTTTGGCTGCGGCAACCTCGCGCTCGAATCGTGGCCATAGCCGGGTTGCAGTCCTATTGCTTGATCTGGATGACTTCAAAAGTGTCAATGACACTTCTGGACATGCGGTCGGGGATGCCTTGCTGGTCGAGGTGTCGCGGCGCCTGAGCGCAACTGTTCGCGATAGCGATCTATTGTGTCGCCTTGGCGGGGACGAATTTGTTGTTTTAATGAACAGTTTTGATCGCGAAGATCAGGTTTTTATACTGGCTGACCGTCTTATCGGTGAGTTACAGACCCCGTTTGTGCTGGGAGCGACAACACATATCACTACCGCCAGTATTGGCGTGGCCACATACGATCCGACTCGCGGCAACGTGACAGATTTACTGCGATTTGCCGATATGGCGATGTACCAAGCCAAACAGGAGGGGCGTAATCAGAGTCGCGCTTATTCGGCGTCATTGCAAGAGACGGTAAAGAATCGCGCCCGAATCAAGTACGACTTGCTAAACGCAATCAAGAACGACGAACTGCGGGTTTTTTATCAAGCGCAGATACGCACTTCGGATGGTCGTATTGGCGGAATGGAGGCATTGGTACGATGGCAACATCCCCTACTCGGCCTGTTATCTCCAGCAGCCTTTATTGCAATTGCAGAAGAGACTGGATCAATCGTTGATATCGATAATTGGGTTTTGCAGACGGCATGCAAACAGTTGGGAGCCTGGCAATTGCGATATCAGGAACGATGCGTAAACTTGGCTATGTGCATTAATGTGTCCGCCGTTCAGGCCAGCACCAAGACGCTGCCCGATACGCTGGAAAAAGCACTGACAGCGTTCTCAGGAAATACGTGCCACCTGGAAATAGAGATCACCGAGAGCGCATTGATCAAGGACACAAAGGCAATGACCACGGTGTTGTCAACCCTGGTAGGCCAAGGAGTTACGGTGTCTCTGGATGATTTTGGTACGGGCTACTCCTCCTTGGAGCACCTCAAGCTGTTCCCTATCAGCGTATTGAAAGTTGATAAAGCATTCGTCGCGGCTGTCGGACAGGGAAAGAAAGGCGAGCAACTGCTTATCGCCATCATCGCACTCGCCAAAGCCCTCGAAATGAAGGTCGTGGCCGAAGGGGTGGAAACGAAAGAGCAAGCAGATTTTTGTATTCTTCATGATTGTGATCTGCTCCAGGGCTACCACTATTCACGGCCCGTGCCTGCGGAGGAATTCGAGAAGGCTTTCCTGCAGTAACGAGGCCCGGATTGGTTGTCGAGCCTTCCCTTATCGCCTTAGCGTGATTACCAATATCACCTGGCAACCGCCCCCCCTCACAATTCACATAATATTTATCAGCTAAACATTTACAGACTAAAGCCGTTTAAGTGGAAGTTACCTCCCCCTTCAACCATGCAAACAAGGTTAACCATTGGCGATGCATCAGGATCAAAAGCTTACTACTGCTCAAGCCTCGCCGCCCCTGGCTGACATACTGCACAACCGTTTCACCGCCTGGGTAGTCCTGCTGATATCACTGGCCATTACCCTGATCGCCTGGAAAATATCCAACGATAGCGCGGAGCAACGGACCCTGGAACGCTTTAAGTTCCAGGTCAATGAAGCGCAATTTGCCATTGAACAAAGAATGATCGACTACCAACAGGTGTTGCGTGGCGGGCTGGCACTGTTTGAATCGGCACAACAGGTCGACCGTTCTATGTGGCAGAGGTACATCAAAACACTCGAATTGGACAAAAACTACCCCGGCATTCAAGGCATTGGTTACGCCCAATGGATTCTCCCGGAAGATAGGGCATCTATAGAACAGAGTGTCCGCGACGAAGGCTTTCCGGAGTTCACCATTAAGCCACCGGGGGAGCGTGACCATTACACCAGCATCATCTATCTCGAACCCTTTGACACCCGCAATCGGCGCGCCTTTGGCTACGACATGTATTCAGAACCCACCCGCCGTGCCGCCATGGATCTCGCCCGCGACAGCGGTGAGGCCTCCATCTCCGGCAACGTCAAACTATTACAAGAGACGTCCACCGATATTCAAGCCGGATTCCTCATGTATCTACCGCTCTACAGTGAGCCTGTTACTCAGCAGGAGGAGCGCCGCAAAGCGCTGCGTGGTTTTGTCTACAGCCCGTTTCGTGCAGGTGATTTGATGCAGGGGATACTTGGACTTGGCTCGCCGGAGCTAAACTTTGAAATTTATGATGGCCACGAAAAAAACAGCCAGACACTGCTTTACGACAGTGCAACACTCGGTAATAACGAGCACTCCCATCCCCATGCCGCTGCACACCGCCTGCAACAGAGCCATACCTTCACCATCGCCAACCACACCTGGACGATCAACTACTCATCCACGCCGGCATTAGAACTTGCGACCACCACCAGCCAACCGCTCATGGTCGCCATCGGTGGTGTCGCCATCGATCTGCTGCTCTTTTACATTATCATTTCGCTATCGGGTCTGCGCCATCGTGCCAACCAACTGGCGAATGAACGCATGGATCAGCTGCGTGAGCGTGAACTGCACTTCAAGACCATTACCGATACCGCCCATGATGGCATCATCACCAGCAGCGCCAGCGGTGATATCAGTTACTGCAACCGGGCCGCAGAGGAGATTTTAGGCCATCGTCAAAAGCAGCTGCTGGGTACAAGCGTAATAGAACTTTTCGCCTACAAATCCTCTGGCGAGACTATCAGTACAGCACTAAAACAAGCCGTCGCCGATGGCAATACTCCCCCGCTGGAGATTGAGAGTCTACGCAAGGATGGAACCATCATTCCCCTGGAGCTATCGGTTGCCGGCTGGAGTGCAGGGGAGCAGCGCTACGCCACCACCATCGTGCGTGACATTACCGAACGCAAACGTGTTGATCGTATGAAAAATGAGTTCATCTCCACCGTCAGTCACGAGCTGCGCACCCCACTCACCTCGATTCGTGGCGCGTTGGGGCTGGTCACCGGTGGGGTGGTCGGCGAGATCAACGATAAGACCCGTACACTATTAAATACGGCAGCCCGTAACTGTGATCGACTCACCCGGCTCATCAATGACATTCTTGATATCGAAAAGATGGAATCGGGCCAGATGCAGTTTGATTTTCATAACCACCGGGTTACCACCCTGCTACAACAGGCTGTCGAGCATAACGCCACCATCGCGGCAGGCGCCAACATCAAACTCACCATCAGTGAGTGTCCTGATGTCGAGATCCGGGTAGATGCGGACAGATTCCAGCAGGTGATCACAAACTTGATCTCAAACGCCATCAAGTTCTCCCCTAACGGTGGCTGCGTGACAATTACCGGCCAGCGAAACAGTGATCATCTGCGGATCTCGGTAGAGGATCAAGGACCCGGAATTCCGCACGATTTCCACGATCGCATCTTCCAGAAATTTGCCCAGGCCGACTCCTCCGATGCCCGCCAAAAAGGGGGCACCGGCCTCGGTCTTTCGATTGTTAAAACCATCACAGAGCGGTTTGGTGGCCAGGCAGGCTTCACCTCATCCAGCAGTGGCGCATGTTTCTACGTTGACCTGCCACTCCCCAGCGTTAACAACAGACTCACCTGAGAGCCGGTTTGAATAGTTTTAACCAGTCAAAATCAGCGTGCCTGAAGCGACAACGGCACCACCACTGTGTCACCTGGCTCCGCCTTGGTATTGATATCCAAGAGGAAGATACGCTCCGGGGCAATTTTATCCTGTCCCTCATTCAGCGCTGCAATAATGGCCTGAGCACGCTGCTGCGCCAGGGCACGTAGCTGCTCTTCACTCACCGCCAGCCTCTTCAGCAACGCCGCCTCTGCGGCTGTCGCAGCTTGTGCCTGGCGCTGCTCTGGTGTGCGCTGTTCACCTTCAGTCAGTGGCGGCAGCAATGTTTCAGCCGCTTTGCCATTAAGTTTCAGATAGAGGGCGTTAAGCCGCTGCTGGCGTGACTCCCCCGGCTGTGTTGCTAAACGTTGTTCCAATGCCGCCGCCGCCATGGCGCTGGCATCCGCACTACTCGCGCTGCCACGCACTTCCAGCATCAGGGACGAACGTTGTGACAACGCGCGCGCCAACTTGCCCAGCTTCTCCAGTTCAGCAGCACTCAACGTTGCCGTACCGGTAGCAAAACTGACCTGATTGGCCCCCTCTTCACTGCCGCCCATCAAGGCTGCCAGCGCCTTAAACGGTGCTGTCGCCACCTTGATGATGACATTTTTAAGCGCCATCCAGACGATGTGGCCGTAGTGGAAATCGGGATCATCAATACGACCGCTCACCAGTAGATCAAGGTCAATCACGCCATTGGCATCTTTTAGGATGGCAACCGCCAGCCGCACCGGCAGTCCGGTGGCGTCGGCACTCGCAACCACATCGCCAAGCTGGAGTTGATCGATAACGATCTTGTTTTCACCCTTCAACTCCTTTTTCGACAGCAGGTACTTCAGCTCAACGTTGAGTTTGCCCTTGTCGATCTTGTAACCGGCAAACTTACCGGAATAGGATGAAAATGAGGACATCTCGATACCACGGAAATCAAATGTCAGATCGGTATAGGCATCGTCGCTGAGTGGATTGATCTTACCGGTGATGGTGGCGGGGGCGTAGCGGTCAACCTTGCCCTTGAGATCAACATCGGCACGTTCCAGGTCCTTGGATGAAAGGCCGCTGATCGTGCCATTGAGCTGTTGAATGCTGGTAGTAAAGCTGGGTTTGATCGACTGATCACTAAAGTTGAGCGCGCCGTTGGCCACCCGCACCCGGTCGATAGTGATCAGCATTGCTGCCTTGGCCGAGGTGGCCGGGGCAGTGGCTACAGAAGCAGCAGCTGTGGCAGCAGCAGGCGTCGCCAAAATCTGGCTGAGATTGGTGGTGGTGTCGGGGGCGATGATGAAGCGCAGATAGGGATCACTCAACAGCAGCTCTGCAATCGAGAGCCGTGCGCTGCGGCTGTCGTACTTCAGCGCCTTGGCGCTGAGCTGTTCCCAGCGCAAAAATTCTTCACTGCGCAATGCATCAACGGTCTGCAACTGCCGTACCGCGATGTCGCCGGCAAAGTTGGTCGCCGACTCCGGCGTGCCCGACTCATACAGCAGCTTGCCCTCGACATCGAGCAACCCACGACGCAGCTGCAACTGCGCCGCGCTTTGCACATAAGGTTGTGTGGCTGTCAGGTCGAGTCCACTCAACTTCATATCCAGATTGGCACTCAACGGCTCGAGTATCACCGCACCAGTCAATGTAGTCTTGCCGTCGCCATTGATGCCGGTATCAAGTTGCAGATCGATCGGTTTATCCGTACCGAGTTCGATGTTGTGCAGCGCCAGGTTGAATGGACTCAACTGCCACTGCGCCGCCGGTTGGGTGGTACGGTCAGCGACCTCGAGGGCAGCCGCTTGTAGCTGCGCACTTGTCACCTTTATCTGCCACGGTTTGTCCGTCTCCGTCTCCACTTCCTGATTCACTTCAGGCGCCTTGGCAAACAGCGCCTGCAGATCAATCTGACCATCGGCCTCGCGTACCGCCTGCAACTGCATCTTTTTAACGGTGAGATCGTTAATGGTCACGGCACGACGCGCCAGGTCCAGACTCAGTCCGGCCACATCAAGCTGTGGCAACACCATCACTGGATCGGCTGCGGCGTCACGACGTAGCAGTTGCAGATCACGCAGCGCCACGTCCAGATCATGCAGCTGGAACTCAGTTTCAGCGCCACTCATATCAACCAGATAACGGGCGTTGAGATCGAGCAGGCCGTGTTCGAGCGTAAATTGATAGCCGGCACCAAGCCAATTCCAGATCGTCTCGGCACGAATAGCGCCCAGTTGCAGTTTGCCTTCAGAACGGAACGGTGTGGCCTGCAACGTGCCCTGCCAGTCGAGTGTCTCGCCCAGGTCGGTCGCCGCGTGCAGATTGTAATTACCCGCCACATCACGGCGAGTGGTGAAGTCGCGCAACGTGAAGTCGAGGGTGGCGATGTGGGTGTGGAACGGCTGTGGTCGTGACTGGTCATTAAAATCGATGGCGGCGCGCAGCACCTCCAGAGACTGAATCACCACCACGGGTGGCGCGCCCTTTTTCTCATCCGTCTTATCCTCCTCGGCGGCCATCATCTCCTGAAAGTTGAAACGCCCCTCACGATCGATGGCGATAACCAGCTGCGGCGCCTGAAGGCGAATTGCACTAAAGACGTAGGCGCGGTGCCAGATTGAGCTGATGGAGAAGTTGACATAGACCTGCTCAAAATGGGCCAGCGGCTGCTCCGCCGTGCCAAACTCAAGCCCCCGCAAGGTGGCTGACAACTCCAACGGATTGATCTTCAGCTCTGTTAACTGCACTGGGCGATGGGTCACATCCGCCAGTGTTTCGGTCAAGGTATTGTGGATCAAGCGTGGCAGCAGCAGGAAGCCGAAGCCAACATAAACAACAAAGAGGCTTGCCACAATCAACACCGCCTTGAGCCAGCGCTGCGGGAAGCGAGTCAGGAGATTCATGGGCTAGACCTCAAAGAGAAAAATCAGATTACTTAAAACCGCGCACTTCACGAATCCGTTCATAGGCGGTGCGAATCTCGTGAGTCTTCTCCGTCGCCATCTTCATCATCTCTGGCGGCAACCCACTGGCGGCAAGTTTATCGGGATGGTGCTGGCTGGTAAGACGACGATAGGCCTTTTTTACCTCGGCATCTGTGGCGCTTTCGCCAATACCAAGAATAGCGTAGGCATCCTCTACAGACATGCCACGGGTACGTCCTGCCGCTGACCCACCGGATTGGCGATTGTGCAGTTCGGCCCGAATCGTGGCATCAATGCGTTCAAACTCCGCCGCACTAAAGCCGAGTGTGGAAAAAATCTTCAGCAGTACCTCACGCTCGGCTGGTTTAAGCTCGCCATCGGCGTAACCGGCACTCAGCTGGATCTCAAGAAAGACCTGTATCAGATCACGGCGACGCATGGCGGCGCGATGCAGGCGCTGCAACATCGCATCCAGATCAAAGTCGGACTCTTTGCCACGACCAAACAGCGCCATGGCTTCGCGCTGCGCCTCTTCACTCAGCTGCATCCGCGCCATCACCTGGCGGGCCAGATGGATCTCTTGCTCTGATACGTGGCCATCGGCCTTTGCCAGACAGCCCATCACCGAGAAGGTCGCCTCAAAAAAGGAGCGCTGCACCTCAAGGTGGTGTTTTGACAACACCTTGTTTAAAAACTTAACCGCCCAAAGTGGCAGATGACGATCAAACTGGTGGCCCAAAAACAGACCAATCAATAGACCGGTAAAGCCGCCACTCATGTAACCAATCACTGCACCGATAATCTTACCCAACAAAGCGCTCTCTCCCAGCCAATCTCAGGGACCTAGTCCCGGGGACGGCATTTTACCCTTATAAACAGTGCTGGTGGTTTGAAAAAATGGTCGCGCCATACTTATCCCCAGCCCCTCTCAACTTCACCATTCACGCCTAACTCATTGATTTTACTTATTACAGCAGTAGTGGCTAAAAAAACAGCAGCTTCTTTAATGCCTTGCCACATCAGGGCTGGACACCACTGCGCCCAATTCATGCACATAGTTATCCACAAGAACTGTTGATAAAAAGGGGTTTAACCAACCACCACCTTATGACGCCGACGACATCTATATTTTTATCCCATGTGCATGGAACCATAACTTGACCAACACGGACAAACTATGGTTGTCCAAAATCAGAGTTTGTCCGCAGCATCGCATTAGCGGTCGTTCATGTTTCTCCTTCGCCGACACAATCGAGTACGACTTCAACTGGCCCGCCATATAAAAAAGCATGGTCCGTTTTTCAACTGGGGAATCCGGAGTTCGTAATGACAAATTAAGATAGCCTTCTTCCATTTTGAAGAGCGTATCTGTTCGATTTTAATGCTCGAGTGGAAAAATATTTCGCGGTTTCAAGTAATAACTGCAAAGTAATTTTCACCCAGCTTGGGCCAAGAACGGACATTCACTCTGCACATTTCCCACATCGTTTATCGGCTACACATAGCCGGTCCGAGCTGATTCTTCCAACCACGTTTGCCATGACCACAGTCCAATCAAATGAAGCTATCTAGGTGCTTTCTTCGGCTTAGGAAGGCAAACAAATCTCGCGGAACGCCTCGCTAAGCTGAAGTGCCGCGCTTCGCCGGTCGCCCATATCAACCAGCATGTCGAGGATTCGCAGAAACTTCTGTGCCAGAGCCAGTTTCATTGGAGTGTCACGATGTGTGAAGTGCTGCACCAGCTCTGCAATGCGTGCAGGAATGAACGTTCCATGCCAACTCTTTAGGTTATTGGGGCCGTCACCGATAATCGAGAGTAATTGGTCCGCGAAGGCTTCGGCTGGGTAGTTGGCTCTGGCTCGCTCACAGAGCGTTAAGAACGGGTCCATTACGGAAGCAGCCCATCCGCCAGCGCGAACGAAACGATCAATCAAGGGAAGGATGTGGCTGATTTCTGACCAGTCACCGTTGGCGTAGCGAGCGGCCATGTCCGCGCGCTCGACTGAGACAAACATCAAAGTGTTAACAAGCCTGGGTTGATCAAAACCTGTTAATTCTCCGCTGCGGTAGGCGTCGCGCTTGAAGGCAGAGTCCTGCAAAAATCGTCCAAGACAAAGGTCAAGCGTTGCAACTGCATCTGCTGGAACAGTCTGCGCATCGTATACATAGGCGCAGACGTAGGTGCTCGTGAGTGGAGAGAGGAGAGCCCAACAATTGTCGCCCTCGAGTCCCAAAATCGGATCAAGAAAGCGGAACTGAAAATCGCTAAGCGGGAGAAGACCGGCCACATGGCCAAACCTCGACCCGAGTGTGTGGGTCCATTCATAGATCTTGGTCGCCGAACGATCTCGACGCCCGGACTTCACCCAAGGTGGATTATTTTTCTGGTTGGTCCAGTCGAGAAGACCGGAAAGGAAGTCGAGAAGCACGCTCTTTGCGCTGCTGTTCATAACCTCATCGAACGGGATGCGCTGGAGGGTTTCTGCAGCCTGCTTTGAATGCCAGAAGACATCCGGCTCACCCCACACCTCAACTGCGTCGGTCGCATCATCCGAGTCGTAATCTCCATAGCTTTGATGCCCACGTCTACCCTTCCCGGGTTCGACTTTCACCCAGGCTGGAGGCGGTAACGGAAAGGAGGCCCATCCGCTTCCATTTTCATAGAACGCAAGCGCAGCGTCGACCGCCTCTTGCGCTTCACTTGGGGAGTGAAGCGCTTCTCCGTGTTGACGGGCTTGATCGCGTGGCCGCGGTGGAACGTGGCAGAGCGAAAATGCCAAGATCAGCGCGGCCCAAGTCAGCTTTGGGTCTTTGGACCAAAGCTTGCGGGCCTCTTCGAGCGCGGCCAACGAAACGATTTCAAGTGGGTGCGCAATCAGCCCGAGCAGGTCACGAACCGTGCCGAGCGCCGCCGTACCTTCGCGGAGATCCGCTGCGAGGCCTCGGGCCACGTAGATAGCCTGGTGCCACGGGATGACGGAACCAGGCGACCACATCAGACCGCGCTTTTCTGGCAGGCGGATTGCGCGCCCCAGGATGTCACGAGCCCACTCAAGATCTTCTTGTGTGCGCCCTTCTCGGAAGTTGAGCACGATGGCTGCGGTAGCAGCGACCGCACCTCGACGCATACCCAACTGCTCTTCTTCGTTCTCCTCCTTCGAGTGATCGAACAAGTCGCCAACGTCCGCTTCCCTGGCCAATGCGATGGCACCCTCAACCGTGTAGGTGTCGCTCAGTGTCTTCTCTTCGAAGGACTCAGTCGCCCACGTCCAAAGACCTGTCTGTCTAAGCTGCTTAGAAGCCTCTTCAGCCCTAGCAACGTTTTCAGGCTTAGCGGCAGAAGGGCTCACGTGGACAATCGCAATCTGGTCTGAATCTTCTTTCGTGCGGTAGTGCTGATAGTTTTTCGGGTCAGCCATCTCGGCATATTCCAAGGCCTGTGCTGTGAGGACATTTCGCTCCTGCGGCATTTCACGGTGCTCTTCATACTGATAGGGCAAATCGTTTTTGAAATTGAGGATCGCTTCACGGGATCGATCGCTGATCGACCCCGTCGCAAATACGAACCTTGGCACTATCCAACTAAGCTGTGTCTTGCGAATCGGCCGTGCATTTGCTGCTTGGATCGCCTCAATGTGAAGCTTGTCGGCGCGAGATGTAAAACCGATTAGGCTAGCAGTCGACGAATGATCTTGCGCCCATCGGTTATGGTCTGCTGCCAACAGGCGCTGTGAGGTGATGAGCGGCAACGTTGCTTCGGACACCGTCTCGGTGTGGAGCGCGATCATCGCCGCGATGCCCAAGATGGCGATACACTCATTCCCCTCGACGATTTTCTGGATCAGCTCGTCAACGGGTCGACCGCGCTCAAGCTCGGCGAAGCACCATTCCTCAAACGCCATAAATCCACAACTGATGACATTAGGTGCCCCCATCGACCGACACCAAAGATACTCCCGGTCGGTACCCCAGTACTGTTGAGTGCCCCAGGAAAATATTAGTTCGAGCGGTATGGGGGTACCCTCACGGTCGCGTGAGTGACGATGCAGCTGTCGCCACGCGGTCATCGCGTGATTACAGAGTTCCCGAAGGAGCCGCAGTGCCTCGTCGGGCGCTGAGTGGAAAAGCGATTTAAAGGGCTCTCGAAGCGGCGAAGGGGGCCAGAAGCTTCGGTGGTCGTCGTGAATCGAAAGCCTTTCCCAGTCGTGGGAGCTGAAATCGCCGATGGTTCGCAGCGAAACCCCACCCGAAAGCGCCATTTGCTCTCGACGCGAGCGCTCGACTTCCGGCTTGGCCAAGACAGCTTTGCGCCACTCTGCTGTGCGTCGGAGTTCCTGCTCTTCGCGGGCGACTTGCTCGTCTGGAAGCTCCTCTCGCAGGAACGCCAGTGAAAGCTCGACCACCGACTGGGGCAACGATTGGGCGAGGATGGGTGAGAATGTGATGATGTCATGAAATGCATCTTCGCGGATTCGCTCTGTGTTCGTAACCCGCTGCAAGTAGTCGGCCGCAAAGGTCGGCTCGGCTCGCGACGATCTCAAAAGAAGCCGGCCCAAGGACTTTTGGAAAGCGCCCAAGTCGGGCACCTTATTCCAGTACACAGAGTTCTCGTTAGGCCCATCGGCAGTGCTGATCGCGTCGATGGCGGCGAGCCAGGCAGCGCATTGTTGCAGCAGTGCACGAGACGTAGGATTGGAAAAATCAGCTAGGGCGTTCTGCCAGACCTCGAAGATAGCGACGATCTCCTGATAGAGCCTCTGCGGAACGTCTGAAATGCACCGGAGGACAAAGTCTATGAGGCGACGCCACGCGGCGAAGTCGGAAGGCCAACCGAGAAGATCAGCAACTCGTTGGCGTTGCTCCTGCGGCAGGTCACCAGCTAGGATGCTCGCATTCGGGGAGGTCTTCTCCGCTTGAAACCAGACGAGTGCTTTTCTGAACAGGCGGAAGTCGTTGGCAAAGACGGCCGTCGCAAATTGCTCTTCATCAACTTCGAACCTTGCAGTTCCGAAGGGACCAACGAGCCACGCTCGTAGCCATTGTGATCTGAGTCTCGAACCCTCAGCTTGGACGAGGTACGCCGACCAATCTTGTCCGTACGCATACTCCCATTGGGCGGCGAGTTCGACGACGCGCGCGACCGCTGGTGGCTCGCCGCAGGCCTTGATCTCCTCCATCCATTGTGGCCCGAGATCGGCCAAGACATGGAAGAAGGCCCATTCGAAGTAGATATCATGAGCAAAGCGGACGGAGATCCCTTCGCGAGCATTTTGGAGTATGCCGTCCGATCTTAGGTCATCGATGTGTGCGACCGAGGTGAGCCGACTAAGGCCAATCGGCTGGCTAAGCTGGCGGGCACGAATACGGGCCAAGTCGAGCAGCGCGCGCTGGCGTTCAATCGCGTTTTGGCCGGTCTCGTTGTAGCCGCCCCGTCGCCACCAATTCTCGATCAGATCGACTTCAGATTGGGGAACGAATGTAGGGGCGCTGGGGTTGGCCACGTAGCTCTGGTTCAGCACCTTCGCAAAAAAGGGGCGTCGGACGATCTCTTGCACCTGGGCTGAGCCAAACAGAAGTGGCCTCAGGTGTGGTTTGGCATTTGCAAGCGTCTCGGCCTCTTCGTCACTCAGCTGATCAACCACAAGCGCCTCGACTTTCAATACATCAAGGAAGTCGCCCAACCAATTTCGAAGCACATCAATGCCGGTATCGCGAAGAGAGACGACGACGCGCCAGTTATCGAGCAGCGGCGACTCCACGATGGCGCGGATCACGTCGAGGATGACGGGCTGATGTTCTTTCTCGATGCGATCGATCGCATCGATGAAGAGAATGGGAGTGCTGGTGGCCCCAACCTCTACGAGAAGCTTCTCCAAGGGAGCACCTGAGAGACCCTGCGAGGTCGCGTAGCTGACCCAGCTGGTGCCTTCAAGTTGTTCGGCTTTGAGGAAGAGAATCGGCCCGCATTCTAGCGCACGTTGTACCGCTCGCCTCACCACGACTGATTTACCACTTCCTGGCAGGCCACGGACCTGGACGACACGGGCCGTGGTGAGCTTTGCGTCCAGCTTCTCAAGAAGCGAGGTTCGGTCGAGCTTAGTACCTCCAACATCGTCCGGAATGAGGTTCGCGTAGCTCTTTGCAAGCCCTGTTAACTTGTCGAGGTCGAGGCGTAAGGAGGTCGCGCCGCGAAGGCGAGCGACAGGAGAGATCGAGCGCACAAGCCGCGCGCGATCAAACTGACCTGATTTGCCGGCTGATGCGCGGGCTAGCTGAACTGCCCGCGACCAGACGAGGGGTGCCTTGGCTGCGTCATCGGGTGCGAGGCAATCTCGGATGCGATTAATGGCATCAGGGGGATCAGTGGCGCCTTCGCGAAGGAAGTCGAATTGGATGAGGACAAAGTGCGAAAGGAACTGATGCACTTCTTCACTCGTGCACGGTGCCCCTTTCCCCTCTTCCTCCAGAAGGGCAACGACATCGTCCTTGACCGCTTTTATGGCGTTACTGTCGCTGCCACGTTCTGCGAAGCGAGCATCGAAATGGTCTGCCGTCAAACTTTCACGTGCCCAATCGCAAAGGGTCTTGAGTGCTCGTTCTTTGGCAGGGCTGATCGTGCCAACCGCTGTCCCGTAGCGGTCGGTGTTGATGCGAAAATCAGGCTTTTTGAGGGTACGCCAACTGTCGCTGATGATGTCGCGAAAGTCGGTGTTCGTTTCCGCCTTGCTGATCGTGAGCGAACGCTTCACCTGGAGGCTAAGGCGAGCCGGGTTCTTTGCGGCATCTTCAAAGTCGACGATTACATCATCGAGCGGTTCGCCGAAGTCGCGCTGCTGAACCGATACTCGGACAACGGTTCGATCATCGATGCCGGGTGCATATGCCTCGGCTAGCAGCGCGGTCAGATAGAACGCAGCCGCGTCGCCTTCAAAGGTGAAACCCTCGCCGCCGGCGAGTTCAGGTGATTGTGCCATCGCTACCTTGAAACATTGTTAGTTGCCGGCTTCGGCTATTTGCCATGGTCGGGTCGACAACCGCTCTACAGGTCGCCCACATCTGAAATTTGAAAGCCCACTTTGGACCGATGAACACCAATCACAACTGATCATTAATATCAGTTAACAGGATAACCGGCTGATTGCATCATCTTATTTCAAATAATTTTGGCCACACTATTCGCTTTCAGTGTGGCCAACTTATGCTTTCGTACACACCTGCAATCTAAACTCAGTCCGATATTTTTCCGGCCAAACGTGTTAACCATCGTTTGATCAGTGAGTTTGAAGCGACACAACATAGCGATAACAACATCATCCGATAGACCCACTGCCGCTTCACTTTGGCAACATGATCTACATCGAGCCACTCATCACCGCTGGCGGCAAGCCGCTCCAACGTGGCCAGGCCGATAAGCAGCGGCCAGAGCGCCGCCAGGCGTAACCGCACACAACGACGCGGAATGGCGGTGACATACTGAGTTGCCGCCGCAAAGTGCGCTAACGCTTGTTCAATGCCCGCGTTCAACAACGGCCGTGCAGCTACGCTATTGCGACGCTGCAACAACATCGCCACGCTCAGGCCATGCTGTTGCAGCAGCGACTGCGGCAGATAACAGCGCCCCAGCCGCAGATCACGTGGCAGATCACGCAAGATGTTGGTGAGTTGTAATCCCTTACCAAAACGGATCCCGAGTTGTGCATGGTGCTGCTGCTGCCAATGGCGCAGCGGTGGCAGATGGGCGATGCTGATCTCGGTCCAGAACTCACCCACGCACCCGGCCACCCTGTAGGTGTAGTGGTCCAGTTCATCCCAACTCTGCAATGCCAGCACCTCGCCACTCTCCTCCATCGGAAAGGTGGTGAGGTCGTAGATCATGCCGCCAGTAAGGGTGGTCACCACCTTTTCAATGAGCGCCCTATCCGCCGCACTCTGCTGCTCCAGCAAGGCAAAGAGCTGCGGCAGCTGCTGCAACAGCCGCGCCTCATCCGGGTTCTGCAACTTACCCACCAGCTGCGACTCGATCTCTGCCAGCGCACCCGCATTGATGCTCCCACCCAACTGCTGCTGCCAACAGTGCAGCGCTGCCAACCGCTGTGCGGCTGGCAGCACACTGCTGTCCGCCAAGGTATCCGCTGCCCGTGCCAGCAGGTAAGCCAGGCCAATCTGCTGACGAATCGGCGCTGGCAATACCCGTAGTGTGAGATAAAAACTGCGCGAGACGCCGCGCAGTAGCTGGTTAAGTTGTTGCGATGAGATGTCAGCGATGTCGTTACTGGATATTGGAAAGGACACCGTCTGGTCAATAGGTTTATGCTGCAAAAAGGACTCCGAGTGGCCCATCAAAAATTGTTGGGTAATAATAACACCGCGCAATATTAGCCATGAAGCGCCTCTTCCAACCGCTCACAAACAGTTTTGATCACCTCAATCCGGGCTGTCAGTTTGTCATTGGCGGCCACCAGGCTCCAGGGGGCCTTGCCGGTACTGGTGCGTAGGATCATCTCATTCACCGCGATCGTATACATATCGCGCTTGTCACGATTGCGCCAGTCATCGGCGGTGATTTTGTACTGCTTCCAGGCGGTCTGCTCGCGCTCTTCAAAACGGGAGAGCTGCTCATCAGGGGTGATGTGGAGCCAGAATTTGATCAACACAATGCCATGTTCGGTAATCTGCTCTTCGAACTCATTGATCTCCTGATAGCCACGCTGCCACTCGTGGGACTTGGCAAAGTTCTCAACCCGCTCCACCAGCACCCGGCCGTACCAGGAGCGGTCGTAAAAGGTGGTGTAACCCGCACGCGGAATCTGGCGCCAGAAACGCCACAGATAGTGGTGGGCGCTCTCCTCATCGGTAGGGGCCGCCGCCGAGAAGACACGGTAGAGACGGGAATCCATCGGTGTTGTCAGACGCCTTATCGCTCCGCCCTTGCCTGCCGCATCCCACCCCTCAAAGAGGATCACACAGGAGCGTTTGGCATCGTAGGCCTGCCAGGCGAGCTTTTTCAGCCGCTCCTCATATTTTTTGAGCTGCTGCTTATACTCATCACGCTCCATCGTGCGGCTGTTATCAAGCGTATCAAGAATGGTTTTATCACCACCATCCGGCAGCGCGACAGGTTCATGATGGCTGGCACGACGATCAACAAAGGCATTCTCACTGAGCCGTTGCGCCAGAATGGCGCCCAGAATACGCGCCACACTTGCGTCACGAAAACAGGCGTCATCGGCCTCTATCAGATGCCAGGGGTTCTCCGCAGTATCGGTATGACGAATCACCCGTTCGGCCGAGACCTGAAAATGGTGGTAGTAGCTGGAGGGCTTGCCATTGCCTGCCTGAGGCAGATGGCGGGTTACCTCACGGCGCTGCTTCATCTGCTTTTCAAAACGTTTTTTAGAGAGATGGAACCAGAACTTTATAATCAGCAATCCATCTTGCTGCAGCATGCGTTCAAGGGTCTTGATGCGGCGGCTGGCTGCATCCAGCTCAGCATCATCGATCTGACCAGCCATGTGTTGATAGACCGGGTCCCAATACCAGCCGCCAAACATGATGCCGATGGAACCCCGTGCGGGCAGCCGTCGCCAGTAACGCCAGGCATCGGGGCGTTCACACTCCTCATCGGTCTCGTCCCAGAAGGCGTGGGTCTCGATGCCGCGGCTATCAAACCACTTGTTTAAACTGTCCACCACATCGCCCTTACCGCCACCCTCTACGCCGGACACGATAATCAGCGTGGCGATTTTCGCCTCCGCCAGCTGGCGTTGCAGCTGTAACAGCTCCACGCGGAAACGCTGCTCCTCTGTTTTAAACTCTTTTTTTGACAGAGACCGCCCCAGCTCAATCGCCTCAAACATCGTGTCCCCTTTGCATTTGCTGTGTGGATTGAAGAATTATTTATTATCACCGCTCCAGCTCAAAGCTCAATCTGTTTTAATAGGGCCAGAGAGAGACCTCAGCAGGAGAGCAACATGAGTAATAAAAAAGAGCGTGTCGTAGTATTTGGCGCCAGCGCGCAACCTGAACGTTACTCCAACAAGGCGATCCGCATGCTGCTGGAGTATGGTCACGAAGTGATTCCCGTACATCCCACACTACCTGAAGTCGAAGGGCTACAGGTGATACACGATCTGAGCGAGATCAAAATAGCAGTCGATACACTGACACTCTATGTTAATCCGGATATCTCCAGCCGCGCTGCCGACGCCATCATCAAACTCCATCCTAAACGGGTCATTTTCAACCCCGACACCGAAAACCCAGCGCTGGCCCTGCGCCTGGAACAGTCTGGCATCTACCATGAACAGGCCTGCACCCTGGTGCTGCTGCGCACTGGCCAGTTTTAATGAAAGCGGACCTGTTCAACATACTGCTGTTTGCCCTGTTTGCCGGGGCCTTAAGCTTCTGGTGGAATACACTCGGCATCAAACCCATTGCCCTGCGCGCCGCCCTGCGTCACTGTGAGGAGATGGATGTGCAACTGCTTGATGAGAGCATCGTCCTGCGCCGCGCCAGACTTAAACGCGACCGCCAGGGGAGGATGCGGGCCTGGCGCAGTTTCAGTTTTGAATTTTCCACCACGGGTGATACCCGCTATCGTGGCCGGGTTGAGGTGCTAGGAAAACGTGTGATGGATGTGCAGCTGGAACCGCATCGCATTTAGAGAGTGAGTGGATAAACCTCTACTGGCGCATCCACTCAGAAACAAACCGCTTACTTACCGCTGACATTGGTACCCGCCGCCCCGACCGCAATAAAGACATTGCCCGGTGCAATAGAGTACAGATCAAGAGAGGTGGCGTTTGCTACTGACCACGAACCATCAAGACCAGTGGTGCTGTAAGCGAGCGTTCCGGTTGTGCCCACCGCGATAAATTGCAGATCGGGACCAAAGCAGATGGAGTAAAAGCTTTCGGTGGTGGGAATGGCTTGTGAGGTCCAGACAGCCGCATCGGCACTGGAGACAACAGCCCCCGCGTCACCCACCACAACATAGGTACCCGCGCCGTAGGCAACATGGTGCAGGCTGCTATTGGTATTGGATGTTTGCGCCGTCCAGGTAATGCCATCCGCACTGGTCAATAACGTTCCAGCAGCGCCCACCGCCACAAACAGACCGTTTACATAAGAGACGCCATACAAATCTTGGGACGTGCCCGAGTTCATCGCCGTCCAGCCATCGGTGACACTACCACTACTATTCCTGTAGATCGCACCGTTGGCGCCCACAGCAACATAACCACGCCCGTTGGCGTAGGCCAGGCCATTCATCAATGGCGCGCCAACAATCGCGGTCCGTGTTATCCAGTTGACCTGATCGCTACTGACGATAATTGAACCATCCCGGCCCAACACAACAAACTGCGAACCGTTATAAAGCACAGAGCTGAGATCGGTAGCGGCGCCCACCGGAGTGGTGGCCTGGCTCCAGCCGGTAACGCCCCCAACGGAGGTATAGCTATAGGGCGCGGTGAAGAGCGTGCCCGCATCACCCACCGCTACAAAGTAGTTGTTATTAGAGATCACACTATTGAGCGCGTTACCCGAGAGTGGTGTACCCACCGTCCACGCGACCGCTGGGCCAAGCAGTCGCGGCGTGACAGTGACTACCGGCGTGACGGGACCTATCTTGCTGTTCTTGTTGCTGGCGGCAACTATAAATGCGTACTGAGTACCGTTGATCAAACCTGAACCGGTGATAATGGCCGGTGAAGTCACCCCCCGACCGATATAGTCGTGATCGCTGGTGGTGACACTTGAACCTGCCTTGTAGTAGACCCAATAGGTCTGCCCCGGCACTGCATCCCAGCTTAGAACAACGCGGTTTTCACCGGCTGTCGCAGTAAAATTGGCGGGTGCAGCTGCCGGCGGCGAGGGCTGACTCTTACAAGCAATAAGCAGCACTGGCAGAAGCAGAACAAAAACGCGAAAAATTCGAAACACAGCAACACCTATTCACTTGTCAGTATTATTTGGGGCAAACAACACCAGTGGCAGGCAAATTACCAAGGAA
>CAMTXZ010000146.1:0-15821 GCA_947085765.1 uncultured Chromatiaceae bacterium
GACCAGCGGCAGAACCGGCAGGTAGCGCAGCATCAAAGCAAACTTGTTGAAGAAGTGGTCATCCTGACCAAACATCACCGAGGGGCGAAAGCTGGTCACATTCAAACCAGAGGCGTGGGCCAGGTTTTCACCTTCGCCCTTGCTGCGCAGGTAGGCGCTGGAACCCTCTTTGGCATCGGCGTTGAGTGCGCTCATATGCAGCAGTCGGGTAACGCCGGCGGCTTGGCACGCCTCAGCCACTTTCTGCACCAGCTCCACATGGTGACGCTGAAAGTCACCGCGTTTGAACTCGTTGATAATGCCCACCAGATTGATCACGGCATGGCAGCCGATAAACAGCGCTTTGAGTGTCTCTTCGTCATGGATGTCGGCATCCACCACCTCAACCTTCGGCAGCACGGTCAGCGAGCGGCGCCGTTCAGGGTTGCGCGACGGCGCTATCACGTAATAGCCAGCTTTGGTCAGTTGTGAAATGAGTTGAAGGCCAACAAAGCCGGTACCGCCCAGCACGCAGATAGTCTTTGGTGTCATGCTTGATTCCCGTAGTGATTCTATTTAGTAATTCTATTTAATGAGGCCGGATTGTCCCGTCCCGGCAGAGGTCGGTCAAGTGCCCATCTGCAGATGAGAGCGGCTATACTCGCACAAACGGCCACAGCAAGGAGTTCTCATGGCATTTATTACTCGAAACCCGGCCACTGGCAGCGTAGTGCAGCAGTTCCCGATCTGGAATGAGGCGCAGTTGGAGGAGGCGCTGGCCGAAGTCGCCAGCGCCACGCCACAGTGGGCAGCAACCCCCTTGCCAGAGCGCTGCGAGTTACTCCATGCGATCGGCGATCAGATCACCCTCCGTCGCGACGAGCTGGCCGGGCTGATCACCCTGGAGATGGGCAAGCTCATCAAAGAGTCGCGTGCTGAGGTGGATAAGTCGGCCCACGGCTGCCACTACTACGCCGATAACGCCGCGCAGTTCCTCGCCGATGAGGTGATCGCCAGCGACGCGGGCAAGAGTTTCGTTGCCCACCAGCCACTCGGCACCATCCTCGCTATCATGCCGTGGAATTTTCCCCTCTGGCAGGTATTCCGCTTCCTCGCCCCGGCGCTGGCGGCGGGCAACACCGGCGTGCTCAAACACGCCTCCAACGTACCGCAGTGTGCGTTGGCGATTGAAGATATCGTTCGCACAGCAGGTGCGCCCGCCGGAATTTTTCGCACCTTGATGATCTCATCAGGGCAAGTGGCCGGTGTGATTGCCGACCCGCGTATCCGCGCCGTCACACTCACCGGCTCCGAACCCGCCGGCCGCCAGGTCGCCGCCACAGCAGGGGCGCATCTGAAAAAAACCGTGCTGGAGCTGGGCGGCTCCGACCCCTTCATCGTGCTCGAAGATGCCGGCCTCGACTGGGCCGTGCAGCAGGGCGTCGCCTCGCGCTACCTCAACGCCGGGCAGAGCTGCATCGCCGCCAAACGTTTCATCGTGGTTGAGAGTATTGCAGATGAGTTTGTCGCCCGTTTCAAAACGGAAATGGAGAAGTTGCGCGCCGGTGATCCCATGGATGAGACCACCACACTCGCACCGATGGCGCGGGAAGATCTGCGTGATGAACTGCATCAACAGGTGCGGCGCACCATTGATGCGGGAGCAGTTGCTGTTGCAGGGTGCGCAGTGGTCGAAGGTGTCGGCGCCTACTACCAACCCTCCATGCTCGACCACGTCAAACCCGGCATGGCTGCCTGGAGCGAAGAACTCTTTGGCCCCGTCGCCATCATCATCCGCGCCAAGAATGAGGATGATGCTATCGCTATCGCCAATAGTTCTGATTTTGGATTGGGTGGCAGTGTCTGGACACAAGACAGTGCGCGTGGCGAGCGAGTCGCCCGCCAAGTGCAATCCGGTGCTGTGTTTGTAAATGGCATGGTCAAGAGCGACCCGCGCCTGCCATTTGGTGGTGTGAAAAATTCAGGCTACGGCCGTGAACTCAGCTATCACGGCATGATGGAGTTTGTGAATCAGAAGACGGTGTGGGTGAGGTAGGGGGGGGCACATGGTAAACCCGGGGCAATCCCATAAAGAAAGCACATGATGAACGGCAACCCTATTGGAAAGTAGAACACTCCATGACTAATGAAACTATTGAGCGTCTCATCGATGCATTAAACGCCCATAAGATGCGGGACCGCATTTTTCGAGCGAGTCTGTCACCTGCTGTGGAATACGCCAAGGTTTGGCTTCATGAGCCAAAGGGTGTGGCGGAAGATGAAAGGTCGTACGAGTTCTTTTTCATAAAGAACGTAACAGGTATCTACGTTGCTGCCGTATTCGATGCGTACAACGACCTTCATGTTTTTGTGAAGGAGGAATACCGCAAGAAGGGTCACCTTGCTAGAGCAATGAACGAGGTGATTTTTCCTTACCTGTATCAAAGTGGGCGAGGAATGCAAGAAGTGACCTTCAAAGACCCGTGTGTGGGTAGCTACTGTGCCAAGAATTGGGGATTCACTATAATCAGCGATTCATTCGCCAAAAAAGATTTGTCTTTTTTTGCCGATTTGCCAGCAATCGAATTGAAAGGACAGGAATGCACTCTTGAAGATTTCGAACAGATTGAGGTGAAAATCAATAAGGCTCGACTCTATCTGACCATGGTTAGAGAACAACTTACAATCGCATACGGACAACCTAGTAATGGCAATCTTGAGGAATTGATAAGTGATCTTTCCTTCATTAAGGATGACATAAGGGATTTTTGTCTGCCTGCCATCGCCCCTCATTCAGTGAAGTAGGGTGGGCACGTTTTTTGTGCCCACGCGGAATATGCGGAATGAGCGCGAACATGAATGAACGTAACAAACGACGAACCGTTGTGATTGATGGTATCTCGCTACACCGTGCCATCCTGAAACAATGGTGGGCACACTAAACGACCCCAGAGCCTGCCCCGCGAAGCGCTTTGGGCACCCTACATTTGAATTTCACATCCACTGAACCTAACTATGCAGATCATCAACGCCAATAACCTCGCCTGTCCACTCGATGGCACTCCACTACTCGGTGACAGATCGCTCCATTGCAACAACGGCCACAGCTTCGACATGGCGCGGCAGGGGTATCTGCATCTGTTGCCGGTGCAGAATAAGAAGTCGAAGGAGCCGGGTGATAGCAGGGAGATGGTGGAGGCGCGGTCGCATTTTCTTGATGCTGGGTTTTATCTGCCGATCTCTGAGCAGCTGAATTCGGTGGCGTTGAAACATCTGCCGTTGAGTGATGATTTTTGTGTCATGGATGCGGGGTGTGGCGAGGGGTATTACCTCAACCGTTTTTGCGATGTGTTGATGTTGCGTGAGGGTGGTACGGCAACGCTGATTGGTCTCGATATCTCGAAGTTTGCGGTGATGGCGGCGGCGCGGCGTAATAAACAGATCACCTGGCTGGTGGCCTCCAATAGCAATCCGCCGCTGTTGCCGCAGTCGGTGGATATGATCTTCTGCATGTTTGGTTTTCCCGATTACGAGGCCTTTAAAAAGATTCTTAAACCGGGCGGCAAGGTGGTATTGCTGGAGTCGGCGGCGGACCATCTGCTGGAGTTGCGCCAGGTGATTTACCCCGAGGTGCGCAGGGCGCCACCGCCGGCGCTGGATCGGGCTGAGTTGGCGGGTTTTGCTCTGATCGATTCACAGCCGCTCTCTTATCAAACTGCTGAGTTTAATCGCGAGCAGATTGCCGATCTGCTGGTGATGACACCACATCTCTTTCGTGCAACACGTGAGGGGAAGGCGGCGGCGGCTGAGTTGGAGCGTTTGGTGTTGACGGTGGATCTGTTGGTGCGGGTGTTGGTTCTATGATTGACTGATACGTTCATGGTTCGACGGGCTTGCCACGAACGTATCAGTTAGCCATCTCTTGGTCAGCAACCCCCGGTCTTCTGTCGTTCCTGTTTGGCATCTTTGAGAATAGCGATGCCACCACGTGTCACCAATAATGCAATGATGGCGCCGATGATGAGGTCGGGCATGGCGCTGTCGAGCAGCATCACTAAGCCACCACTGATGATGACGCCGAGGTTGGCGATGACGTCGTTCTTGGAGAAGATCCAGCTGGCGCGCATGTGTACTTCGCCGTGGCGGTGTTTGTTGATGAGTATCAGGCAGTAGGTGTTGGCGGCGAGTGCTACTGCACCAACACTCATCATCAACAGCGAGTGTGGATCGCTGCCGTTGATGAATCTCTGTACCACTTCGATGATGACACCAACCCCTAGTACTATCTGAAGGATGCCGCTGAGGGTGGCGGCTTTTGCCTTGGCGGCGAGGGAGTGGCCGATGGCGTAGAGGCTGACGCCGTAGACCATGGCGTCAGCGAGCATGTCGAGGGAGTCGGCGATCAGGCCGCTGGAGTCGGCCCAGAGGCCCATGCCGATCTCGACCACAAACATGGTGGCGTTGATGAGCAGCAGGATGATCAGGGTTTTGCGCTGGTCCTGGTCTTTGACTTCAATGCTGCAATCGCAATTGGCCACTATTTTTCCCTCCGTACTGCGTTAGGCTGAAAATATAGCATGCTGATTTATAAAGGGTTGGCGGCGGGCCGTTAAATGGCGAGGAAGGCTGGCCGCTATACCTGTTTACAAGCGACATGCAGCGTGGGGAGATGGGTGTGATCAAGGATTCAAAGGCTGGCCGTGAGATCGAGCGCTATCTGGAGATTATGGTGGAGCGCGAGGCTTCCGATCTCTTTTTCAGTGTGGGTGCGCCGGTTAATGTGCGTATTGAGGGGGTGGCGGAGCCGCTTGATGAGGTGCGGCTGACCACGACCAAGCTGATGCGTCTGGTGACGGTGTTGCTCTCTGCCGAGCAACTTGAAGAGTACGAGGCGATCATGGAGATGAACCTTGGCATCGGGCTGGAGCCGTTGGGTCGTTTCCGTATCAATGTCTATCGCC
This sequence comes from uncultured Chromatiaceae bacterium, assembly GCA_947085765.1. Lineage (GTDB taxonomy): Bacteria > Pseudomonadota > Gammaproteobacteria > Tenderiales > Tenderiaceae > JAKFXL01. The sequence continues at coordinate 4,941 of CAMTXZ010000146.1, forward strand.
AGCGCGGTGAACCGGCGATGGTGATCCGCTATATTAAAACCCACATTCCGACCATTGAGGCGCTCAACCTGCCGCCGGTGTTGAGTGAGCTGGTGATGGCGCCGCGGGGCCTGATCCTGGTGGCGGGGGCGACTGGCTCGGGCAAAAGCACTACGCTGGCGGCGATGATCAACCATCGTAATGAGTCCCGTACCGGTCACATCATCACCATCGAAGATCCGATGGAGTTTAGCCACGAACATAAACGTTCGATTGTGGATCAGCGCGAGGTCGGGCTGGATACACTCAGCTACGGCAATGCCCTGAAAAACGCGATGCGTGAGGCGCCCGATCTGATCCTGATCGGTGAGATTCGCGATGTTGAGACGATGCGCCACGCCATTGTTTTTGCCGAGACCGGCCATCTCTGCCTCTCTACCGTACATGCCAATAACTCGAATCAGACCCTGGATCGGGTGGTGAATTTTTTTGAGAGCGCGGTACGGCGGCAACTGTTGATGGATCTCTCTAGCAACCTCAAGGCGATCATCTGCCAGCGGCTGGTGATGGGGGTGGATGGCAAACGTCTGCCGGTGGTGGAGGTGCTGCTCAATACACTCTATATCTCTGACCTGATTGCCAAAGGGGAGGTTGAGGGGATCAAGGAGGCGATGGAGCGCAGTGAGATGGTGGGTATGTGCACCTTTGATCAGTGCCTGTTTCGTTACTACCAGCAGGGCCGCATCACGGAGAAGGAGGCGCTCGCCAATGCCGATTCACGCAATAACTTGCAGGTGAAGATTAATCTCACCAAAGGTATTGCCGATGCCAGCCACTTGCAGCTGCATGACGCTGATGACGAAGAGGAGGAGACGCGGGGCAATAAGGGTAAGGGCGGACGACGGCGCTAATCTGCCTTTTTCTTTTTGGCGCGCGGATGGGCCTTGTCATAGACCGCCGCCAGGTGTTGAAAATCGACATGGGTGTAGATTTGGGTGGTGCTGATGTCGGCATGGCCGAGTAGCTCCTGCACGGCGCGCAGGTCGCTGGAGGATTCGAGCAGGTGGCTGGCAAAGGAGTGGCGCAACATGTGTGGGTGGAGCTGGCTGTTGACGCCCTGTTTGATGGCCCACTCCTTCATGCGCAGCTGCACCATACGTTGGCTGATGCGACGGCCACGGTTGTTGATGAAGATGGCGTGCTCACCCACTGCCACCATGCCACTGCGAACCGCCAGCCACGCTTGCAGTGCCGCAATGGCGAAACGGCCGACGGGTAATATGCGTTCCTTGTTGCCTTTGCCGATCACGCGCACGGTTTGATCACTCAGGTCGATGTTGTTGAGATCAAGGTTGACCAATTCACTGAGGCGCAGGCCGGAGGAGTAGATCAGCTCCATCATCGCGCGGTCGCGCAGATCCAGTGGTTCATCACTCTTTATATTCAATAGCTGTGCGGTCTGGTCGACATCGAGCAGCGCTGGCAATGGTCGCGGCTGCTTTGGTGCGCTGACATCATTGGCGGGGTTGATCTTGGCCAGCCCCTGGCGTTGTAGATAGTTGTAAAAAGTACGAATGGTAGAGAGGGTGCGCTGGATGCTGCGTGGGCTGAGATTGTTACGGCGCAACCGGGCGATGAAGGCGCGAATGTGGTGGTCGCGCAAGGTGTCCCACTCGCTTAGCTGTGCTGTGTTGCAGTAGCCCTGAAGTTTGCCGAGGTCGCGCTGGTAGTTGCTAAGGGTGTGGGGTGAGACGCGGCGTTGATTGTGCAGGTAGTCCAGGAACTCGCTGATGCGCTGGTCTACCTGCACTGGGTCAGACATTGGGCCGATTGAGTGGCAGTTGGCTTTTGATGGCGCGGCTGATGATGTCGCCAAGGTTGCTTAGAAACAGGGTGCCCATGGAGGACTGAAAACGGTTGGCGTCACGGCTGCCGATGGCCAGCAGGCCGAGGAAGGGACACTCGATGTTGCTACAGCTTTCGCCACCAAGCGGGATGACGGCGGTGGATTTGATGCTCTCGGCCGTGGCGCCAAACATATATTTGAGCTGCTCTGGTTTGAGCTGGCCACAGCTCGGTTTTTCGTTGCCCAGCAGGTTTTTGAATTCGGCGAGGCGTGGGTCGTTCATCGGTACAAAGATGGTTTGCATCAGCTCGTTGTCAGGTTCAACGGCGGCGGCATCGGGGTTGATGAAGAGTTTGATGGTGACAGCATCGGCCTGAAAATCGCCGCGCAGGGTCTCGTCGAGCGCGATGTAGATATCGTTGAGGGTGACGGCATCCAGCACGGCCAGTGTCAGGCGGTGCATACGCTCGTTGAGTCGGTCGTTGTCACGGGCGATCTGGACCAGTGTCTCGAGCTGCTGTTTGCTGTTTTGGTGTTGGCCACGCAGGGCGCCGATCTGGCGTTCAATCAGCGATATGGCATTGCCGCAGTCGTGGCTGAGGTTGATCTCGGCCAGCACTTCGGGGTGTTTGGCGAAAAAATCAGGATGTGCCAAGAGGTGTTTTGCCACGCTCTCATCACTGGCGTTCGGCGATGAGGTTTCTGTCTTGTTCACATCTGACGGACTTTGGGGGCTGCTCATAATTCAATGGTTCCTTCAAATACATGGGTGGCTGGGCCGGTCATCATTACCGGCTGACCCTCTCCCTGCCAGCGTATCAGCAATTGGCCACCGGGCAAATCGACACGCACTGTTTCATCTAATGCGCCCCAGATGCGCCCTACCACCACGGCGGCGCAGGCGCCGGTGCCGCAGGCGAGGGTTTCACCGCTGCCACGTTCGTGCACCCGCAGGCGGATGTGGCCGCGATTCACAATCTGCATAAAGCCGCTGTTAACCCCTTTGGCAAAATCTGCATGGTGGGTGATGGCCGGGCCGAGAGTGGCGACGGCGGCGCTCTCTATATCGTCCACTTGGTAGACGGCATGAGGGTTGCCCATGGAGACGGCGCCGATGGTGATGGTTTGACCCAGCACTGCAATATCGTAACGGGGCTGCTGTTGTGGCGCCTGAAACGGCAGGGCGGCAGGTTCGAAGCGTGGCAGACCCATATTGACGGTCACCTCGCCATCGGCCTCGATACGTGGGTAGATGATGCCCATGGCGGTCTCGACGGTGAGTTCATCTTTATCCGTCAGCCCCTGGTCACGCACAAAACGGGCAAAGCAGCGCGCGCCGTTGCCACACTGTTCCACTTCGCCGCCATCGGCGTTGAAGATGCGGTAACGGAAATCGGCTTGTGGTGTAGTCGGAGCTTCAACCAACAGTAGCTGATCGCAGCCGATGCCAAAGTGGCGGTCGGCGATCTGACGGATCTGCTCACTGCTGAGGTTGATGGTTTGGCGAATGGCGTCGATGACCACAAAGTCATTGCCCAGGCCGTGCATTTTGCTGAAGTGGATGACTGTTTTCATGGGGGATCAGTGTACCAAGGAGTCAGCGGCTGTGCGCGGCAGATCACGTTGCAGGATGTGGTCGCTGAACTCTGGCTGGAGGGTGGTGTGATGAATCTCGAAGCGGTCGTGCAGCACTGTTTGCAGTTGTGCCAGTAGCGTCTGCCATTGACTGGCGTCTCTTATCACCACGTGGGCGGAGAGGGCGATGGTGCCGGAGCTGACGCTCCAGATGTGCAGGTCGTGTACCGAATCGACCCCCTTGATCGCCGCCATGGTCTGGCCGACTTCAGGCAGATCGAGTTCGAAGGGCACGCCCTCCATGATCACATGTAATACCTCACGCAGCAGCCGCAGACTGGAGACCAGGATCAGGGCGCAGATGAGCAGCGACAGCAGCGGATCGATGGTGGTCCAGCCAGTGTAGTAGATGACAACACCGGCGATCAGCGCGGCTACCGAACCGAGTAGATCACCCATGACATGCAGCAGTGCGGCGCGGGTGTTGAGGTTCTGTTCGCCGCGATGCAGCACCCAGGCAACGGCGAGATTGACCAGCAGACCGATGAAGGCGACAACCATGACGGTGCCGCCGCTGACATCACGTGGCTCCTGCAGACGGTCAATGGCGGCGATGATGATCACGACCACAACTACAATCATGAAGATACTGTTGATCAGCGCGGCGACGATCTCGGCACGTACCAGACCATAAGAGTGGCGGTGTGACGGCGGCCGTTTTGCCAGCCAGGCGGCAAACGCAGCCAGCCCCAGCGCCGAGGCGTCGGTGAACATGTGACCGGCATCACCCAGCAGCGCCAGTGAGTTGGCGAGCCAGCCACTGATCGCCTCAACAAAGGCAAAGCCAAGTGTGATCGCCACTGCCCATAACAGGGTGTTGCGTTTGGTGGGGCTGTGATTGTGCTGGTGGGCGCTCATCTGCATTATTACCACGTGGTTGAGTCGGCGATGATAGGGGTAGCTGTACTCTGGTGTAAATGGCTACCATTGTGAATGGCAGATTTTTGCTGTGAAGGGAGCCTGTTCTGCAGGGCCAGCCAATAGCAGTGTGTTGTATCCATTGCCAGAGCGAACTGGAACGTCACACTGGGAAATAAAATTATGCGCTATAAACATAAAGGCCCACCCAGGCGTGGCTGGGGTGGGCCTTTAGGGTGGTGCGGTGGTGACGCTTAGAAGTTTGGCTTTTCAGGGGCGTCGTTGAAACGTTTGATGCTGGCCAGAATCTCTTCTTTGGCGGCAGCGGCGTTGCTCCACCCTTCAATTTTGACCCACTTGCCCTTCTCCAGATCCTTATAGTGCTCAAAGAAATGGCTGATCTGGTTTAACAGCGACTTTGGCATGTCATCAATGTCGTTGATGTGGGCATAGCGGTCGGTGAGCTTGTTGACCGGTACGGCCAGTACCTTGGCGTCGATACCGCCTTCGTCAGACATCTTCAGTACGCCAATAGGACGAACGCGAATGACAGCGCCGCTGATCAGGGCGTGCGGGGTGACGACCAATACATCAACAGGATCGCCATCTTCGGACAGACTGTGTGGCACATAGCCGTAGTTGCAGGGGTAGAACATGGCGGTGGCCATGAAACGATCGACAAACATCGCGCCGGTATCCTTGTCCACTTCATACTTTACCGGGTCGCTGTGGGCCGGGATTTCGATAATGACATTGATGTCGTTAGGTACATCTTTGCCGGAGGTCACTCTGTCCAGAATCATCTGCTCTTCCTCAATCGTGGGGTTATAAACGGCGGCCATTATATATGGAGGGGGGGTGCTTGTGTTAATCCGCTCCCGAGTTATCTGGATTAAAGCTATAAACAGGCGCTGAGGGGGATGCTTCCGTGAATATGCTGATGATTGTCAGCGTGGTGATTGCCCCGCTGTGGGGATGATGCGGTATATGACTACGGCCGCTACTGCACTCAGTAGCGGCCGTTTTTAGATCAGATCTTGAAATCTGTTTTCAGTTTTTTTGGTACGGAGACATTCTTGAGACGTGCATATTGTGGCAGACCGTGTTTATAGGGTGGATAGTCTTCGCCCTTGATCAGTGGCAACAGATATTCGCGGCAGGCAGGGGTGATCTCAAAACCGTTACGTGAAATGAAGTTGCGCGGCATCATCTTCTCGACGTTGGCGACATCGGCCAGGTTGGCCGCACCGATGGTCCAGCGATAAGGGCTGTTTGATTTGCGCACAATGGTCGGCATCATCGCGGTTTTTCCCTTCAGTGCCAGCTCAACAGCGGCCTTGCCCAGTGCATAGGCTTGTTTGACATCGGTCTTGGAAGCGATGTGGCGTGCGGAGCGTTGCAGGTAATCAGCCACGGCCCAGTGATATTTGTAGTCGAGTTTTTCCTTGATCAAATTTGCGATTAATGGTGCCACACCGCCAAGCTGTGCATGACCAAAGGCATCGCGGGTGCCGGAATCGGTCAGGAACTTGCCCTCTTTATCTTTCACCCCTTCAGAGACAACGATGACGCAGTAGTCATATTTGTCGACAGTCTGCTTCACCCGTTTGAGAAACTTCTCCTGATCGAACGGAATCTCAGGGAAGAGAATGATGTGTGGTGCATCACCCGCCTGCTCAGCCGCCAGGCCGCCAGCAGCAGCAATCCAGCCGGCATGACGCCCCATCACCTCCATGACAAATACCTTGGTAGAGGTCTTGGACATGGAGGCAACGTCGTAGGCGGCCTCACGAATCGAGACGGCAACGTATTTTGCTACCGAGCCAAAACCAGGGCAGTTGTCGGTGATGGGCAGGTCATTGTCGATGGTTTTGGGGATGCCGATGCAGTTGATCGGGTAGTCCATTGTTTCACAGATCTGCGAGACCTTATGTGCAGTATCTTGTGAATCACCGCCGCCGTTATAGAAAAAATAGCCAATGTTGTGTGCTTTGAAGACCTCAACCAGACGTTCGTAATGGGCACGGTTCTCATCAAGTCCTTTGAGTTTATAGCGACAAGAGCCGAAGGCGCCGCCGGGTGTATAGCGTAGCGAAGCGATAACTTTTGCGCTCTCTTTGCTGGTATCAATCAGATCTTCAGTGAGCGCACCGATGATGCCGTTACGTCCAGCGTAGACGTTGCCAATCACCTTTTTGTGTTTGCGCGCAGTCTCAATCACACCGCAGGCAGAGGCATTGATTACGGCGGTGACGCCACCAGACTGAGCGTAGAATGCATTCCTTTTTGCCATGTCGTAGACCTCTCTTGTGATCACTTGATCTGTTGATCAATAAATGAAGTGGATAAATGTGAAACAGAGACTAAAATTCTTTTATGAATTGATTGACTCGCTATATAGTTAGATGTAGTTTTAGCACATTCATACTATAGTTAGACTCAAGTGTGGGTAAAAAAGAATAAAGTTATTCTGAATGTTTGCCGACAGAACACAAAGCAATATTACTGAAGAGAGAAAGCCAAAATGAGAATTGTACTCCTGGGTGCTCCAGGCTCTGGTAAAGGTACGCAAGGCAAGCAGCTCTCAGAGAAGTATCACATTCCTCAGATTTCCACCGGTGACCTCCTCCGTGCAGCAGTGGCTGCTGGATCGTCCTTAGGTCTGCAAGCCAAGGCAGCGATGGATGCAGGACAGTTGGTCTCCGATGACATCGTACTTGGAATGATCGAAGAGCGGCTGGCGCAATCCGATGCGCGAAAGGGGTTCATCCTTGATGGGTTCCCTCGTAACATTCCTCAGGCTCAAGCGTTGGATGACATGTTGCAGCGACTAGGTAAGCCGTTGGATGTGGCCCTTCATATGGATGTGGATTTTGATCTCCTGATGCAGAGACTGACAGGGCGGAGAACCTGTGAATCTTGTGGTCAGGTGTTCAATGTTTATACCTCGCCCTCAAAGCTTGAAGGACAGTGTGATAGCTGTGGTGGCAATCTCCGTCATCGTGCGGATGACCGTGAGGAGACCATTGGTAATCGCCTTAAGGTCTACGAGGCGCAGACCAAACCTCTGGTGGAATATTTCCAGGAGCAAGAGAAGCTAAAGACGATTGAAGCCATAGGAGAAATTGCCGATATATTCAGTGGTATATGTGCAATCCTTGATGAGATTTATAAAAGGAAGGCGCCACGAGCCAAAAAAGTATCGCTGGATGTTGATGCAATTGCCGCAGCGGTATCTAAAAAAGTGTCAGCAGCAAAAGAGGAAACAACGATGGATGAACCAGTAATCACTGCCGCGGCTGCAAAGTCGAAATCAGCGAAGAAAAAGAAGGTGGCTGCCAAGAAAACAGCCGCACCTAAAAAGAAAGTAGCCGCCAAGAAGAAGGCCGCACCTAAGAAGAAGGTAGCCGCCAAGAAGAAGGCCGCACCTAAAAAGAAGGTAGCCGCCAAGAAGAAGGCCGCGCCTAAAAAGAAGGTAGCCGCCAAGAAGAAGGCCGCACCTAAAAAGAAGGTAGCCGCCAAGAAGAAGGCCGCACCTAAAAAGAAGGTAGCCGCCAAGAAGAAGGCCGCACCTAAAAAAAAGGTAGCCGCCAAGAAGAAGGCCGCACCTAAAAAGAAGGTGGCCGCCAAGAAGAAGGCCGCGCCTAAAAAGAAGGTAGTCGCCAAGAAGAAGGCCGCACCTAAGACTAAGGTTGCAGCCAAGAAAAAGGCCGCACCGAAGAAGAAGGCTGCTGCCAAGAAGCGGGTAGCCAAGAAAAAGTAATTGATTTGACTAAAATATAATGGAGCGGCATAGTGATGTGCTGCTCCATTTTTATTTTAAGAGGTGCCGTTTTGAGAGGCCTTGGTGATTTTCCCGGACGTCGTCTACGCCGCATGCGTCGCGATGACTTCTCCCGCCGTCTGATGCGTGAAAACCGTTTGACGGTCGATGATCTGATCTACCCCCTGTTTGTTCTGGATGGTCAAAACCGGCGTGAGGCTATTGCCTCTATGCCCGGTGTCGAGCGCATCAGTATTGATCTGCTGCTTAAAGAGGCCGAGGTACTGGTTAAGCTGGGTGTGCCAGCAGTGGCGCTATTTCCGGTAACAGCTGTCGAGCAGAAGAGCCTTGATGCGTGTGAGGCGTTTAATCCAGAGGGGTTGGCGCAGCGTGCCGTGCGTGCCCTGAAAAAAGAGTTTCCGCAGTTGGGGGTGATTACCGATGTTGCGCTTGATCCCTTCACTACCCACGGTCAGGATGGTTTGATTGATGCTGATGGGTATGTGATGAATGACGAGACTGTGGCGGTCCTGGTGAAGCAGGCGCTCTCCCATGCCGAGGCGGGTGCCGATGTGGTGGCCCCTTCCGATATGATGGATGGCCGCATCGGCTCGATTCGTCTTGCGCTGGAAGAGGCGGGTTACATTCATACCCGTATCCTCGCCTATGCCGCCAAGTACGCCTCCAGTTTTTATGGTCCCTTCCGCGATGCGGTTGGCTCGGCTGCTAATCTGGGGGCTGGCAACAAGTACAGCTATCAGATGGACCCGGCCAACAGTGATGAGGCGCTGCGTGAAGTGGCGCTCGATATCCAGGAGGGGGCCGATATGGTGATGGTCAAACCCGGCATGCCTTATCTGGATATTGTGCGGCGTGTGAAGGATGAGTTTGGTGTGCCGACTTACGCGTACCAGGTGAGTGGTGAGTACGCCATGCTCAAGGCCGCGAGCCAGAACGGCTGGCTGAATGAGCAGGCGGTGGTGATGGAGTCGCTGCTCTGCTTTAAACGTGCCGGTGCCGACGGCATTCTGACCTACTATGCCAAACAGGTGGCCGAGTGGCTCAAGGCCGACGCCTGATATTGATCAACCCCGGCTGCGTTCGTGGCCGGATTCTTTATCTCTTCTGTTTTTTGCAAAGGGTAACGCCATGACTGACCATTACGCTGTGATGGGTAATCCTATTGCCCACAGTAAGTCGCCTAAAATCCATGCGCTGTTTGCACAACAGACCCAGCAGCAGCTTATTTATGAGGCGCTGCTGGTACCGTTGGATGGTTTTACTGATGCGGTGGCTGAGTTTCACGCCAACGGTGGCAAGGGTCTAAACATCACCGTTCCCTTTAAGCAGGAGGCGTGGGCACTGATGGCAGAACATAGCCAACGTGCCCAGCGCGCCGGTGCTGTTAATACACTCTGGTTTCGTGATGATGGCACTACGCTGGCTGATACTACTGATGGTGTTGGTCTGGTGCGTGATCTTATGTTTAACCATCGCATCACTCTTTCTGCCAAGCGGGTGCTGATTCTCGGTGCAGGTGGTGCTGTGCGTGGTGTGCTGGAGCCTATCCTGGCAGAAGGTCCCGCTAGTGTAGTGGTTGCCAACCGCACCACCAGCAAGGCGCGTGAGCTGGCAGAGCTGTTTGCTGATCTGGGTAGCATCAGTGGTTGTGGCTTTGATGAACTCAGTGGTCAGCAGTTTAATCTGGTGATCAACGGCACTGCCGCCAGCCTTGCAGGTGAAGTGCCGCCACTGCCGGATAATTTGCTGGCAAACAACGCCAGCTGTTATGACATGATGTACGGCGCAACGCCCACCCCTTTCCAGCGCTGGGCGACGGCTCGTGGTGCCGCACATTCACTTGATGGCTTGGGTATGTTGGTGGAACAGGCGGCTGAGGCGTTTACACTCTGGCGTGGTGTGCGGCCGGAGACTGGGGCGGTGATAAGGGTGCTTCGTGAATCGTTGGTTGAATGAGTAGCATGCCTCATCCCGCAGCAGGTGGCGTTACCCGAATTTTTTCAAAAAGCAGGTGAGCAGCACGATACGTACGCCGTTAACCCGTCCTTCAATATGCTCCGGGTTTGATGTGAGCGAGATGTTGCGTACCGCGGTGCCGCGTTTGGCAGTGAAGTTGGCCCCCTTAACGTCGAGGTCTTTGATGATGGTGACGGTGTCGCCATCTTTCAGTTCGGCGCCATTACTGTCGAAGGTCGGCGCGCGTGCTTCATCACTCTGAGCGCAGCTGGCCTCGGCCCATTTTTGGCTCTCTTCATCCAGGTAGAGGCTATCCAGCAGATCCTGCGCCCAGCTCTCTGGTGAAAGTTGTTTAAGCAGACGCCACACCACTACCTGCACAGCAGGCACCTGGCTCCACATGCTGCCACTCAGGCAACGCCAGTGGTTGACGTCCATGCTCTCGGGTGCATTGATCTGCCCATTGCATACATCACAGATCATGATGCTGTTATCCACGCCAGGTTCGGTGACGGGCGGAACTTCATAGACAACAAGATTGGCGGTGGAGGTGCAGAGTTCGCAGCTGGCGTTGCAGTAGTGCCTGTTCGGTATTCATGTGGCGCTCCTATTCGAGTCATGCACCGTTAAAGTAACAACAGTGTTGAAACGTTGAGGGTAGAACGGCAACCTGATGAACTATCGATCTGGAATTTGGTGGGTGGTACAGGGCTCGAACCTGTGACCCTCGCCTTGTAAGGGCGATGCTCTACCAACTGAGCTAACCACCCGTGATGAGGGCGGCGATTCTATAAGAAATATTCACGTTAATCCAGTGTTGGAA